>NZ_WBMR01000242.1 GCF_008923365.1 Actinomadura montaniterrae | reverse complement strand
GTCCCGGCGCGTGGCGGGCCAGCGGCCTGCCCCGCTGACCGGCCCCGCCCGCACCGCGCGGGCCCCGCGCGACGCGCCCGGTCTCACGGCCTATGGGGTGTGTTGATCCCCGGACGGGGAATGGGATCGGGCGACACGTAACCGTGGTTCGCGCCCAGCGGGGGTCTCCGCACGAATAAGGTGGAAGGCCATGGCCACCTCGGAGTTCGTCCCACAGCCCGCGCGATACGCCATCTTCGTCGACGCGGGGTACCTTTACGCGGCCTCCGGGGCCCTGCTGCTCGGCTGCGGCTCCCGGCGCGAGTACCGGGTCGCCGCCGAACAGCTGATCAAGGCGCTGACCAGCCACGCGGACGACCAGCTGCTGGGCGAGCTGCTGCGCGTCTACTGGTTCGACGCGGCGCCGAAGAAGCAGCCGACCGTCGACCAGCGCGTGATCGCGAACCTGCCGCTGGTGAAGCTGCGGCTCGGCAACCTGAACGCGCAGGGCCAGCAGAAGGGCGTGGACGCCCAGCTCCGCGCCGACCTGGAGGCGCTCGCCCGGCACCGCGCGATCACCGACGCGGTGCTGCTGGCCGGCGACGAGGACATGCTGCCCGCCGTGGAGGCCGCGCAGCGCTACGGCGTCCGCGTGCACCTGTGGGGCGTCGAGCCGACGCACGGCTCCAACCAGGCCGAGTGGCTGGTCTGGGAGTCCGACCGGGTCGAGGTGCTGTCCGCCGACTTCCTGCGCCCCTACTTCACCAAGGCGAAGGTGCTGCCGGTGCCCGCGCCCGGCACCGCCGCCGCCGTCCGCGACGCGGCCGCCGCCGCGCACCGCACCTCGCCGGTGCCGTCCCCGTCCCAGGTGTTCGCGGGACGTCCCCCGGCGGTCAAGCCGGCGCCGGCCGCGGCCGTCCGCACCGCGGTGCCCGTCCCGGGCGGCACCCCGGTGACCCCGGCGACCGTGGCGGCCTCGATGAACGCGGCGTCCGCGGCCCAGTCCGACGGCCGCCTCGGCCCGGACCGCGACCACATGCTGGAGATCGGCGAGCACGTCGCCCAGAAGTGGATCTTCGAGCGGGGCCGCGACAACATCCGCGACCTGCTCCCCGGCCCGATCCTGCCGCCCGTCATCGACAAGGAGCTGCTGATCGAGGCCGAGAAGGAGCTCGGCGGCTCGCTGCGCCCCTACCAGGAGGCCCGCACCTGGCTCCGCGACGGCTTCTGGGAGCGCGTCTACCGCGAGTTCGGCATCGGCTTCGGCAAATCCGACTAGCCGTCGCGCCACTCGCCCAGAGCATGGCGCGTGACGTACGCGCGGGCGCGCTCGGCGAGCTCCGGCGAGGCGAACGGCTTGCGCTCCCCCACGGCGACCAGCCGCAGCTCGCCCGAGGCCGGCTCCGTCCGCAACCGCGCGACGTGCGGGGGCAGGTCGGGGGCCGAGGCGGGATCGAACCGCACGTTCAGCGTCCGGACGCTCTTCACCGGCACCAGCCCGAACGAGCCGATCGCGGCGGCGGGCAGGAGGAACGACTCGTCGCGGCGGGCGATGGAGACGCCGCCGGGGGTCAGGGCCAGCCGGTCCGGGGCGACGCCGCCGCGAAGGCCGAGCCCCGCCAGGGCCAGCAGCAGTCCGCCGAACCCGAACGCGACCACCGCGGCGATCACCTTGGTGCCGCCCTGCGCCGCCATGACGGCGCCGGCACCGACGAAGACCGCGCCGAGGACCGCCAGTCCCGCCGTTCCCGCGGCCGCGCCGCGCCTGCTCCGCTGATGCAGTACCAGCTCGTCCACCGTGCTCAGCCTCCGGCCTCAAGGTCGTCCTGGTACCGCTGAAGCTCACGCACCTTGTCCTCGATCTCGGCCATCACGGTCTGCACCCGCCCCTGAAGCCGCCGGAACTCCGCGACGCTCTCCTCGGACGTGACCTCCTGGCCCTCCGCGGTCGCCTCCTCCCACTTCTCCGCGAACGCGTCCAGGTGCGGCGCCATACCGCTGCCGAACAGCGGGGTTCCCGCGGCCTCCCGCAGGCTTCTGCGACCGTCGAGCACCTCCTGGATCAGCCGGCGGAACTCCGGGTCGCGGGCGTTCTCCTGGAGCAGCTCCAGGTTGCGGCGGACGCGGTGGGACGCTTCCACGTCGCCCCGCGCGATGTCCATCATGGGCCGGCCGACGTCGTCGAAGTCCGTCATGCTCAGATCACCTTGTTGTCGTAGGAGGTCTTGGGGAACTGCTGCGCCTCCAGGCCGTGCAACGCGCCGAGAAGACCGCTCACCAGGCCGATGAAGGCGAAGACGGCGGACACGGTCATGCCGACGTAGCCGAGGATCTCCAGCCATTTCAGGATCCCGACGCCGATCTGACTCATGATCAGGGCCATCCCGACGGACGGCCCCACGATCGTCCAGCTGGTGGCGGCCGATGCGGCGGCCTCGATGGCGATCATGAGGGCGAGGTCCAGCAGCGCCTCCAGCCCGCTCACCGCCGCCTTGGCCGACGCCCACGACCCGAACGCGACCGACTGGCACTCGTCGGCGACGGTCTTGATCGGTTCGGCCTGCTTGTCCACCGCACCGGAGAAGTCCTGGAAGTACTTGCCGCACGCGGTGGCGGCGTTGCCCTCCCAGTCCTTCAGCATCGTCGCGGAGCCTTCCTTCAGGCCCTTGCCGTACTCGGTGTAGAACTCGCTGACGTGCTTCAGGGAGGAGGCGAACTTGGAGATCGACTCCCAGTCGCCGGCGAGCTGCTGGGCCAGCCACTCGGCCGGGTTGACGCCGCAGATCTTGTCGATCACCCACAGCAGCCAGTGCCCGGGACTGACGAAGTCGGTGAGCGAGAGGGAGATGTCGACGGCCTGCGGCATCGGCTGCGTGACCGTCGGCGGGACGAGCTTGGCGGCGGGCGAGGCGGTCATGCTCGATCCTTCCGGGGGAGCGCCGGCTGTTCACCGGCGGTAGGGCGGGTCATTTGGGATAGACCGAGTCCACCCTTTCGGCCGTCTTCTTTTCGGTGTGCCGGTAGACATCGGCGCACTTGTGCAGTTCCGTGCCGGACGCGGAGCTGAGCGAGTCCAGCCGCTCGAGGTTCTTCTTCACCGCGTCGCCGATCCGCACCACGCCCATGGTGTACACATAGCCGAGGAGGTGGCCGCGGCCGCCCTTCACGTTCTTCTCGTTCGCCTCGACGTATTGCCTGCCCTTCTTCGCGTCGCCGGACAGGGTGGTCAGCGTCCCGCTGAAAGTCTCCAGCGCGCTGGGAACCACATGGAATGACATCCGTTCACCTTTCTGGTTGCGGCCGGCGCTCTTGCGCACGCCCGCCGCGGGCTGCGAGGATCTCGGCGGCCGTCGGACGGCACGGAGAGCACGAGGTGATCATGCGTCGCGTCTGGCGTCTCGCCTGGATGGGCTGGGGCTGCGTCGCGGCCGGCACGGTCTTCGGCCTCGCTTCGGTCTGCTACCTCTACTTCGCGGGGCTGGCAGCGGCGGCCGGACTCGCCGGAGGAGGCGCGCTCCTGGTGTGCGCGTCGCGCCGTAAAGGCCTCCGCGCGGTAGGTCTCGCGATCGCGGGCCTGCTGGTCATGGCCATTCTGCTACCCCTGCCCGGACTCCTTTCCCGAGTCGGCTGACCCCCGGCCGAAGGCGACCGGCACAACGCACGGCACGGCGCCGGGTGCACTCCCTCGTGGCGCCGTCGAAAGCAAGCATTTCGGAACTCTCGCACAAGAACACGTGAACTATAGGGCTACCGGGTCGGCAGCGTCCATGCTTCATTACCGAATCTGTCATGCGGGGACAGAACGACCTGGACAAGGCCGTTTCCACGAGTGCGCCCCAAACGGGCTCGGCGCCGGCATCGGCGAATACGCCTGATCCTCCCGGGGCGTCGGGTCGCGATGGGACCTCGTTCATGCCTCACGGAGTTCGATGTGACGCACCGGCAGGAGCGTGGACGGGCCCGAGGTGGATACGTTTTGTAGTTATTCGGGCGCGGGGAGTCGCGGGCGGGTACAGTCGGCGGCCGTGATGGGGAGAGGCCGTGCCGCGGGACGGCGCCGGGGGCCGCTGGGGGCGTTCGCGCTCGCCGTGGTCATGGCGCTGCTCTCGGGGTGCGAGTCGCCCGTGGAGTTCTACCGGCCCGGCGACGGCGGGCCGGACGAGCCCGTCGTGGGCCTCGGCGGCGCCGCGCCCTACGTGCGGCCGGGACCGGGGCGGCCCCGGGCGGCGGACCCGCCGGGGCCCGTGCCGGTCGCGCCCGCAGGCGGGCAGGTGTACGCGGCGACCGGGCCCGGGATGATCGCGCCCGGCGCGCGGGACATGCCGGCGCGCCTGTACGTCGCGGACGGGCGCGGCATCGAGGTCGTCGACCCGCGGACGCTGCGGCTCACCGGCCGGTTCGGCGCCGGGACGGCCGCGTCGCGGGTGGTGCCGTCGTGGGACATGCGGCGGCTGTGGGCCGTCGACGCCGTTCACGACGTGCTGGTCCCGGTGAGCGCGGTCTCGGGGCGGCGGGGGCGGCCGGTGCCCGCGGCCGACCCGGCGGCCCTGTACTTCACCCCGGACGGGCGGACGGCGCTGCTCGCCGCGGGACGGCCGAGGCGGCTGGAGGTCCGCGACCCGCGGACGATGCGGCCGAGGGCGTCGGTGCCGCTGCCGTGCGCGGCGGCGGACGGCGACTTCACGCTCGGCGGCGGCTCCCTCGTGATGACCTGCACGTCGGCGGGGACGCTGCTGCGGGTGGACGTGGCGCGGCGGCGGGTCGCGGGCACGGTGCGGCTGCCGGCGGGGGCGCGGCCGGGCGACGTGCGGCTGTCCCCGGACGGCGGGACGTTCCTCGTCGCGGACGCGGCGAAGGGCGGGGTGTGGGCGGTGGACGCGCAGACGTTCGCGCCGGGCGGGTTCGTCCGGACGGCGCCCGGCGCGCGGGCCCTCGCGATCAGCCGGGACGCGCGGCGGCTGTTCGTCGCGGGCGGCGGCACCCTGGCCGCCGTGGAGTTCCGGGACCGCCGGGTCACCGCGCGGTGGCGGCTGCCGGGCGGCGGGGACGCGGTCCCCGGCGGCGTGTCGTCGGACGGGCGGGCGCTGTGGCTGGCGGATCCGGGCGGGCTCGTCTACGCGGTGTCGACGCGGACGGGCCGGGTGCTGCGGCACGCGCGGCTCCGCGGCCGTCCGGCGGGCCTGTGCGTGCATCCGCAGCCGGGCCGGTACTCGCTGGGCGGCACCGGCCTGTACCGGTGATCAGGTCACCGGCCTGTACCGCTGATCAGGTCACCGGCCCGTGCCGGTGATCAGGAGCCGACCCGGTGCCATTCCGGGAGCAGCTCCTCGACCAGCGCCTCCGTCTCGGGCTGCAGCTGGTCGATCAGGGGGTCGCGGCCGACGCGGCCGCGCAGCTCGTCCACCGCGATCTTGACCTGGGCCTGGTCGCCGGTCGCGTGGGTGGCCCGGAGCAGGTCCCGCCACAGGCCCTCGTCGTCGGGCGCGAGGCGCAGGCCGGCGCGGGCGGCGGCGACCGCGCCGCGCGCGTCGCCCTCGTCCAGCCGCAGGACGGCGAGCCGGTGCGCCACGTCGACGACCCGGGCGGTCGCCTCGTACTCCAGGTCGTGCGCGGCGAGCCACGAGTACCGGCCGCGGGGGCGGCCGGCGAGCAGCGGCCCGCGGACGAGGTCCAGCGCGTACGCCATGTACGCCATCTCGGACGCGGGTTCGGCGGCGGACCGCCACACCAGCCACCGGAACACGGCGAGGTCGACGCGGACCTCCGAGCCGAGCCTGATCCGGCCGCGCTCGTCGTAGTACAGGTTGGGGCGGCCGCGGGCGTCGCGGCCGAGCCAGTCGGACACGCGGGCGACGCACGCGTCGCGGACGCCGGCGGTGACGCCGCGCGGCCAGATCGCGCCTGACAGGACGGTCGGGTGCACGCCGTTCGGGTGCGCCGCCAGGTAGACGAGGACCTCGGTGCACAGTTCGCGGCGGCTCTCGTCCATCGGCCCGGGCGCCTCGACCTCGATGGGGCCGAGCAGCCGGACGTCGACGGAGGACTGCTGCGCGGCGGGCGGCTGCGGGCCGCCCGCGGCGTCCGGCAGCGGCACGGAGTCGGTCCGGCCGGCCGTCCCGAACAGGTCGAACACCGCGCGGTACTGGTCGTCGCGGACGAGCTGGGCGTCCACCTCGAAGCCGAGGACGCCGGCGTGCAGCCGGCCGCGCTCGTCGACGTCCCAGGTCCAGGTGGCGCCCTGCACGTCGCCGGGGACGAGGTACCCGGCGGCCATCCGGGTGCCGGTGCGGGCGAGGGCGACGATCCGGTCGGCCTCCCACTCGGTCGGCGGGTCCGCCATGATCAGGTAGTGCGGCATCCACGCCTCGCCGAACACGCCGCGGCACCGGCCGGTGAGGACGGAGTCGACGCCGGACGCGGCGAGCGCCTGCCGGACCTCCTCGGTGCGGCCCTCCAGCTCGGGCAGCGCGTCCGCGAGGTTCGGCACGGACCGGACGCGGTCGGGGGCGATCCGGCCGAGGCCCTCGCCGAACTCGTTGCCGAACCCGACGAGCGTGATCCGCATGTGGTCGGACCACCGGTTCGTGGCGAGCTCCATCGCGATCGCGGCGAGCGCGGCGCGCCGGCCGGCGTCGGGGCCGCGCAGGGCGATCAGCCCGTGCGCCGCTTCGAGGTCGACGAGGATGCGGCCGTTGTCGTTGGTGCCGATGGAGACCAGGCCCGGGTAGGGGGCGAGGACGTCGGCGAGGTCGGAGGCCTCCAGCCCGGCCGCCGCGTCGGCGCGCAGCCGCCACACCTGCCCGTCGTCGAAGGCCTGCCAGGGCGCGGGCGGGTTGCGGTCGGCGGGCGCGATCCACAGGTCGAGGCTGCCCTGCCCGTTCTGGACGCGGCCGAGGTGCACCCCGTAGACGGTGGGGAGGGCGCGGCCGCCGGCGGCCATCGACTTCGACAGGTGCCGCAGGCCGAGGTCCAGGAGCCGCGCGCCGCCCTCGTCGGCGCCGAACCGCAGCGCGCGCTCGGCCTCCGCGGCCGCGCCCTCCGGACGGGCGATCATGTGGCCGAACGCGCGGTTCCACATCTGCGCTCGGCGGCGCCGGCCGAGCACGCCGAGCAGGCCCGCGGCCAGCAGCGACGCGGCGGCGAGGCCCTGCGGCCAGGACAGCTCGAACGACGGGCCGGGCTCGTCGTAGGCGGTCCTGTTCTGGCCGGGGAGGCTCGCGCCGCCGCTGCCGGCGCCGCCGCCCATCTCCCCGGACGGCCCGCCCGTGCCGCCGCCGTGCGCGGGCGGATGCGACGGGGTCCCGGCCTCGTGGGACGGCGCCGCCGTCTGCGATGGCGCGGCCGTGTGCGACGGCGCGGCCGTGTGCGATGGCGCCGCCGTGTGCGATGGCGCCGCCGTGTGCGATGGCGCAGGTGACGGCGCGGTCGTGTGGGACGGCGACGGCGCCGGAGTCTGCGCGGGCGGCTGCGACGGCGCCGGGGTCTGGGGCGTCGCGCTGTGCGTCGGCGCCTGGGCGTGCGACGGCTGGGGCGCCGGCTTCTGCGGTGCGGGGGTCGAGGGCGCCGGGTCCGCCGGATGCTGCGGGCGGTTGGGGACGGCGTGCCCGAACCGGTAGTAGTCGCGCAGGTCCCGGGCGGGGATGGTGTGCGCGTGCTTGGCGTCCGCCGGCATCTCCAGGATCCAGCCGGGACGGATCAGGCTCGCGATGGTGAGGCGCGTCCCGTCCGGCTGCACGTGGCCCTTGTTGAGGTCGTAGATCTCCTTGTAGCGGCGCCCCTCGCCGAGGCACTTCTCGGCGATCTCCCAGAGGCTCTCGTGGTGGCGGCCCTCCGGCGGGTGTACGCGGTAGATCTTGGTGGTGTCCGGGCTCTCCGCGAGGGGCTCGGTGCGGGTCTCGGCGGGCGCGGGCGGCGCCTCCGCGGCGGGACGGTCCGGGGCGTCCGGGGCGCGGCGGTACTCCTGCGCGGACGCGTGCGCGGGACGCTGCGACAGTCCGCCGGAGAACGCCGGCATGATCACGGACGTGGCGGTGAACAGCAGCAGCGCCGCGACGACGAGCCGGTGCACCAGCGACTGCGTCCCGCCGGCGAGCGGCACCCGCGCGGGCACGCCGACCCCGCGGACCCCCGCGTACACCTCGACGATGACGCAGAGCGCGAGCTGGATCCAGGCGAGCCAGACCAGCACGACGAGGACGCCGATGAGCGAGCCGGGCCCGATCCGGTGCGTCAGGTCGGACGCGGCGGGCAGGTGCGACGGGACCGGCGACCCGAAGAACGTCAGCAGCGCGTACGGGACGCCGGCGAGCAGCGCGGCGAGCGCGAGGAGCGCGCCGACGCCGGCGAGGACGTCGCCGGGGCCGCGGCGCGCCCGCAGCCGCACCGGGTCCCGCCGCTCGTGCCGCGTCACCATCGCGCCCCCACCGTTCGCCGGGTCCCGGACGTCGTCTCGATCGTAAGCCCGTTCTCCATGGGCCTCATGGGCCGTTTCCTCCGGTGACGGGGCGGGCGGTCTCGGTGGAGGTCAGGGTGAACGAGCCGAGCCCCGGGACGATCCCGAGGATCTGCGGCCGCACCGTGATCTCCACGCTGACCGTCACCTGCTGCTGGTCGGCGTCGCAGCGCGACGCGGTGACCTGGGTGCCGAAGTCGCCGAGCAGGTCGCAGGCGGCGGCGCGGGCCCGTCCCGGGTCGAGGACGGGCTTGCCGGTCGCGCGGAGCGCCTCGGTGTCGATCTGGTTCGCGCCGGCGCGGGCGGCCTGCTCGGCCATGTCGGCGGCGCGCTGCCGCGCGTGGATGGCGAGGCCGCCGTCCACCAGCAGGCCCGCCAGCATCAGCACGATCGGGGTGAACAGGACGGTGTACATCGCGATCGTGCCCCGGTCGCCGCCGCCCTGGCCCGACAGCCGGACCCGGGCCCGCACCCGGCGGAGGACGCGTCTCATCGGCCGTCCTCCGGTTCGGCCGGTCCGTCGCCGCCCCGGAAGGTGAAGGTGTCGATCGGGGCGACCGACCGGCCCTGCAGCCGCTTGGTGCCGGGCAGCCCGATGAACGCCAGGTCGGACAGGTTCACGTCGCACACGATCGTCACCTCGACGTGCCCGCCTGGCGCGAAGTCCGACACGTTCGTCTGGACGGAAGGGCCGCCGGAGCACCAGTGCGAGTCGCGGAGCCCGGCGGTGGCGGTCTCCTGCGCGAGCTCCTGCGCGGACCCGGCGTCGCGGGCGATGGACGCGGCGCGGACCGCGTCGCGGGCGGCGCCGTCCACCTGGCTCTGCGCGTCGACCATCCGCCCGGCCCCGGCGAGGAACAGCAGGAACGCGACGAACAGCGGCGTGACGAGCACCAGCTCCAGCGACATCGAGCCCCGGTCGCCGTCCCCTCGCCGCCGCCTCACCGGCCCGCTCCCCGCTGGCACGCGACGCCCGCCCCGACGTCCGGGCGGAAGCACTCGATCGGCCCCTGCGACCGCTGCGACACGTGGAACGTCATGAACGGGATGACCTGCACGGCCGTCCCGCTGACCTGCACCCACCGCTCGTCGTTGACCTCTCCGGTGTCGACGTGCAGGCCGCTGATCAGGTGCGGCCCGATGTGGTCGATGTCGCCGGTCGCCTTCGCGACGGCCGCGTCCTGCCAGCCGCCGCCGACCGGCTGCGTCCGGGCGACGCGGGCGCCGGACTGCGCGGCGGCGAGCGCGACCTGCCGCGCGTGGAACACCATCGTGAACTGGACGACGGCGAGCAGGACGAGGATGAGCACCGGCGTGAGCAGCGCCCATTCCATCGACGACACGCCCGCGTCGGACCGGAGCCGGCGCCGGGCGGCGGCGAGCGCGGCGGCCGGCCGCGCGGGTCCACGGCACCGCATCCCGGTCAGCCCGTGTTGATGCTGTTGGCCTTGTCCTGGATCTTCTTCTGGATGATCGCGCCGATGGTGATCGCGATCAGCGCGAGGATCGCGGTGATGATCGCCCATTCGATCGCCGAGGCGCCCCGGCTGCGCTCCTCCTCGTCGCGCAGCCGCGCCAGCCGCGTGCCGAGCAGAGCCCGCAGATAGACGAGGGCCGGATCGTTCAGCGGGTTCATCGTGACTCCTTCGAGGGGACGGGCCGGACGGGACGCGGGATCACGAGGCGAGCACCCGCATCAGCGCCGGATAGGCGAGGAAGACCAGGAAGCCGGCGCACAGGAACAGCTGCGCGACGAGCATGGACTGGGACCGCTCGCCCGCCTTGCCCTCCAGCTCCGACAGCTCGCGGCTGCGCATCGACGCGGCGCGGGCGGACAGCGACCGGCGGATCTGCGCGCCGTCGTCGGACACCAGGGCGAGCGCGCCGGCGAGGTCGCGCAGCTCGGCGATGTCGAGGTCGTCGCCGAGGCCGCCGAGCGCCTGCCAGGGCGTCCGGCCGGTGAGGCGGGCGTTGCCGAGCGCGTCGCGGATCCGCCGCATCGCCGGGCCGTCCCCGACGTTCGACGCGCTCATCAGCGCCTCCGGGACGCCGCGTCCGCCCGCGAGGTTCATCGAGACCAGGTCGAGGAACGCGCCGACGACGTGCCGGAAGTCCTGCCGGCGGGCCTGCGCCTCCTGCCGCAGCTGCATGTCGGGGAAGAAGAAGAACAGCGCGGCGAACAGCACGCAGATCCACACCGGGACCTGCACGGACGAGCCGAAGCCGAGCAGCGCGAAGTAGCCGGCGACGATCGGGATGAACAGCAGCGCGGCGGCGGGCAGCAGGAACTTGGTGGCGAGGAACGCCTCCAGCGATCGCTCGGTGATGGCGAGGTCGGCGCGGACGGAGCGCATCTTCCAGCCGCGCGACTCGCAGAACGCCACCAGCTCCCGGCCGAGCCGCGCCCGCATCCCGCCGAACCGGCCTTCGGGCCGGACCGTCCCGGCCTGCGCGTCCTCCAGGTCGCGGCGCCGCGCGGCGTCGAGCGCGGCCATCCGCGCGGCGAGGCCGGGACGCGCCGGGAACAGCGCCCGGACGAGCGCGTACAGGCCGAGGCCGACGAGGGCGCCCGCGAGGATCGCGCCGGTCATGCCGCACCCCCGCCGGTCATGCCGTGAACACCGCTGGTCATGCCGTGAACACCGCTGGTCATGCCGCGAACACCGGTCATGCCGTACCACCGCCGCCCGCGTCCATGGTGTGCCGGCCGCGCAGCGGGACGTCCTGGGCGGCGGTCCGCCCGGCCTGCCAGCCCGCGACGGTGCTCGGCACCTCGCCGGGCACGCCGGGGCGGGCCTGCGCCGGCGCGCCGAGGAACCGTCCGGGCAGGTCGTACTTGGCGAGGCGGCGCAGCCACAGGAACGCCGCGCCGTACAGGGCGACGACGATGCACAGCACGAGCTGCCCGAGGACGTCGTCGTAGGGCTGCACGTAGGAGTGGTTGAACACGGCGAGCGCGAGGGCCGTCCCGACCGAGACGCCGACGACGATCCGGACGCTGCGGCGGGTGGAGCGGCGGTCGGCCTCGACGCGGCGCCGCATGTCGAGCTCGGCGCGCGCGGACGTCGCGAGCGCGCTGAGCATGTCGCGCAGGCCGGGGCCGCGCAGCCGGGCGTTCAGGACCAGCGCGGCGATCACGAGGTCGGCGGACGGGTCGTCGATGTCGTCGGCGAACCGGCGCAGCGCCTCCGGCATCGGGACGCGGGTGTGCAGCCGGTCGACGAGGGTGCGCAGCGGCTGCTGCAGCGCCGCGGCGGCGGCCCGCTGCGACGCCGGGATGGCCTGTTCGAGGCCGACCGCGCCCGCGATGGTGTCGCGCAGCGACTCCGTCCAGGCGGCGAGGCCCTCCAGCCGCGCCATGCCCTTGCGCTCCTCGGCGGCGCCGCCGGCGAGGCCGTCCCAGGCGAGGACGAGCGCGCCGGTCCCGGCGGCGGCGATCGGCCAGCGGGTCACCGCCAGCACGAGCACCCCGACGATGACGGCGACGGCGGTGCGGGTGGTGAGGGTGCGGACGAGGTCCTCGCGGCTGCGCCCGCGCGCCGGGCGCGTCCGGGGCGGCAGGCCGCGGATCGCGACGGCGAGCAGCAGGAGCCCGCCGCCGGCGACGGCACCGGCGACGACGGCGAGCAGCACGTCCGCGGAGTACATCAGCGGCCCCCGGTCCCGATGGGCGTCACGCTGCACCTGAAGATCACCAGGCACCCCCGTGGGACGGGTCGTAGCCGTGCTCGGCGAGCTCGTCGACGCACGCGATCGGCGCGGCCGGCACCGCGAACCCGCCGGGGCCGAGCGCGAACACCTCCGACGACAGCACCCGCCCGTCCACGCCGGTGACCTCGCGGACGCTCGCGACGTAGCGGCGCAGCCGCCCGCCGGAGGCGTAGTCGTTGCGCTTCTCGATGAACACGACGAAGTCGATCGCGCCCGCGATCAGCATGTGCGTCGCCTCGACGGGCAGCCGCTCCTCCGACTGGATCGCGTAGGTCGAGATGCGGTTGAACACCTCCGCCGACGAGTTCGCGTGGATCGTCGACAGCGACCCGTCGTTGCCCTGCGTCATCGCGTTCAGCATCGTGACGATCTCGTCGCCGAGGACCTCGCCGACGATCACGCGGGACGGGTTCATCCGCAGCGACCGGCGGACCAGCTCCGCCATCGAGATCGCGCCCTGCCCCTCGGAGTTCGGGAGCCGCTGCTCGAACGCCACGCAGTTCGGGTGCAGCTCGGGGAAGGCGTCCAGGCCGAGTTCGAGGGCCCGCTCGACGGTGATGAGCCGCTCGTTCGCCGGGATCTCGTTCGCGACGGCGCGCAGCAGCGTCGTCTTCCCCGCGTTCGTCGCGCCCGCGATCATCACGTTCTTGCGGGCGAGCACCGCGGCGCGGAAGAACCGCCCGATCTCCTCACTGAACGTGCCGTTCCCGACCAGGTCGGACAGGAACACCTTGCCGAGCCGGGCGCGGCGGATCGACAGCGCGGGGCGCACCGTCACGTCCATCACCGCCGAGAGGCGGGAGCCGTCCGGGAGCCGCAGGTCCAGCTGCGGGTTCGCGGTGTCGAACGGCCGCGACGACAGCCCGCTGTAGGCGGCGAGGATCTGGATCAGCTCGACCAGTTCCTCGTCGGTCTCGGCGACCGGCTCGCCCATCACCTCCCGGCCGTCGGCGTAACCGATGAACACCCGGTCGCAGCCGTTGATGTCGATGTTCTCGATCTCGGGGTCCTCCAGCAGCGGCTGCAGCCGGCCGACCCCGAACAGCGCCGCGTGCACCCCGGCGGCGAGCGCCTCCTCCTCTTCGGCGTTCGGCGGGCGCCGCCCGGAGGTGATCTCGCCGCGCGCGAACTCCTCCAGCACCTGGCCGATCAGCGCGCGCGCGAACTGCCGCTCGTCCTCCCCGGACATCGGCGGCAGCCCGTGCGCGGCGTCCATCCGGCGCTGCTGGGCGAGCCGGTCGCCGACCTCCTGGCGGAGCCGCTTGACGAGGACGTGGTCCACCTAGCGCCCCCGCTCCTCGTGCCGTCCGCCCGCCGGGACCTGCTCGGTGCGCGCGTCCGGGACGGGCCGGCCGCCCGCGGGCGGTGCCGGTTCACCGGCCAGGCCCGGCGCGGGCGGCGCG
>NZ_WBMR01000241.1 GCF_008923365.1 Actinomadura montaniterrae | reverse complement strand
GCCGCAGAGGCTCCAAAGTCAAGGGTGGACGAAGTCCATCGCGAAGCGACGCCGAAGGCGCCCTTGACTTTGGAGGGGCGGCCCCGTACGCAAGCGCCACCCCACCACCCGAACACCCCTCTTGCCATTCCCCCGCACACCTGCATCCAAGGTCACCCGCACACCCCTCTCGTCGAGGCACCCGAACACCCCCTCTTTTAATGCACCCGATCACCGAGCACTGACCACCAGCACCGAGCACTGACCACCAGACCGAGCACCAAGCTCCAACCGCCGAGGGCGGGCGACATGGGCTCGTTCCATGATGAGGAGGACTGCTGATCCGTCCGTTCCTCGGCGTGGTCGGACGGCAGGGCTCGCCCGGTGTCGGGGGCGGCGGGCATCATGTCGGACATGACCTTCCAAGCGAGCGGCGCTTTCGACATCGACGCGTGGGAAGCCGAGAAGCCCTACGACGAGCAGGGCGGCAACAAGCTGACGCGGGTGCACGTCCGCAAGACGTTCCACGGCGACCTGGTCGGCACCAGCACCACCGAGCTGATCACGGTGGAGTCGGCGGCCGGGCCGGTGGCGTACGTGGGGATCGAGCACGTGCAGGGGATCCTGCACGGCCGCGAGGGGACGTTCGTGCTGCAGCACAGCGCGGGCACCGAGGACGGCACGCCGGGCACGCAGTGGCTGCGCTGGCTGATCGTGCCGACGTCCGGGACCGGGGAGCTGGCGGGGATCCGCGGCGTCGGGCAGATCACCGTCACCGACGGCGGGCACACCTGGTCGCTGGAGTACACGCTGGACTGACGCGCGGCGGGTAGCGGCGCCGCGCCTGCCGGTAATGTTTCGGCCATGCCCCCGGTCAGTACCGACGCCACGCGCGAGCGGATCATCGACGCCGCCGAGGCGTGCTTCTCCCGGTTCGGCGTGGCGAAGACCACGGTGGAGGACATCGCCGCGGCGGCGAAGCTGTCGCGGGCGACGGTGTACCGGGCGGTCAGCGGCGGGCGGGACGAGCTGATCCTCGCGGTGGTGGTGCGTGACCTGCACCGTTTCCTGGATCGGCTGGCGGTGCGGCTGCGCCGCGAGCGGTCGGTGCCGGAGGCGATCGTCGAGGGCACGATGGACGCGGTCGAGTACGTCCGGAACGAGCCGACGATCGCGCATTTCCTGGTGCCGGAGGCGGCGGGGCACATGCAGGCGGCGGTGGCGGGCGCGGCGGAGCACGTCCTGGCGTTGTGCTGCGACTATGTGCGGCCCTATTTCGAGCAGGCGCAGCGGCAGCGGACGCTGCGTCCCGACATCGAGGTCGAGGGGACGGTGGAGTTCCTGTTCCGGATCATCACGTCGCTGATCGTGATGGACCGCGAGCGGGAGCCGGACGACCTGCGCCGCTTCCTGCGCACGTACGTGGTGCCGGGGATCGCGGGGCTCTGATCCGGCGCGGGGGCGTGTCCGCACCTACGAGACGGTAGCTTGCAAGGAATCGACGGCGCGGACCGGAAGGGGTCGGGGCGATGGTTGCGGATTTCACGAGGCGGAGGCGCTCGGCGGTGCAGCCGAGCCCGGTGTTCCTCGTGATCGTGGCGGCGACCGTCATCTGCGGCCTGATCGCCTGGAAGTACGGCGGGTTGCCCTACTACCACCTTCCTCCGCAGCCGGCCCGGATCGCCTTGTTCGGGTTCGTGATCGCGGGGTGGGTGCTGTCGCTGTGCGTGCACGAGTTCGGGCACGCCTACATCGCCTACCGGTCCGGTGACCGGAGCGTGGCGGCGAAGGGGTACCTGACGCTGAACCCGCTCAAGTACTCCGACATGCTGCTGAGCTTCCTGATCCCGGTGGTGTTCATCCTGCTCGGCGGGATCGGCCTGCCGGGCGGCGCGGTGTGGATCGAGCGGCACCGCATTCCGGGGCGGCTGCGGCACAGCCTGGTGTCGGCGGCGGGCCCGCTGTCCAACGTCGTCTTCGCGATCATGCTGGCGGTCATCTTCAAGAACTTCGTCTCCAGGGAGCACGGAGTGTTCTGGCTCGGCCTGGCGTTCCTGGCGTTCCTTCAGGTCACCGCCGCTCTGCTGAACCTGCTGCCGATCCCCGGGCTGGACGGTTTCGGGATCATCGAGCCGTACCTGCCGCGCCGCTTCGTCGACCAGGTCAGCGGGTACGGCGGCTACGTCTTCCTGGGGCTGATCGCGCTGCTGTGGATCGAGCCGGTCAACCGGGAGTTCTTCCGGCTGATCTACCACATCACCGACGCCCTGGGCATCAACGCCATGGAGATCGAGGCAGGCCACTCGCTCTTCATGTTCTGGCAGAGCTGACGCTAGGTCCCGGCGCCGTCCGCGGGACGGGGGCCGCCGGCGAGGTGGCGGACGATGCGGCGGAGCTGTTCGGCGTAATGCTGCTGGAACTCGGGTGATTCGGGGCTGACGCCGAAGACGCGGTGGACGGCGAGGGGCAGCACGACGGGTGCGGCGACCACGGCCATCATCACGAGCATGACGGCGGCGGGGTCCAGGTCGTCGGCGAGTTCGCCCTCGGCCTGGCGCCGGACCAGTTCCGACAGGTCCTCGCGCTCGATCGGCGGTTCGCCGTCGAAGGTGCCGGTGAGGCCGCGCAGGGCGTTCAGCCGGGTGCCGCGCGGGTCGTCGAGGGCGTGCCGCAGGTAGCGGACCAGGACCTCGTCGAGGCCGATCTCCGGGTCGTTGAAGCGAGCCTCGGTCTCGCGCCAGCGGCAGGCGATCTCCCGGTACAGGCCCTCCTTGCCGCCGAAGTAGTAGTTGATCAGCTGTTTGTTGACGCCGGCGCGGTCGGCGATGTCCTGCACGCGGGCGCCCGCGTAGCCCTTGGCGGCGAACTCGTCCAGGGCGGCGTCGAGCAGCAGCCGCCGGGACCGCTCGGCGTCCAGCTTGCGCTCGCCCGGTGCGGGCGCGCGCCGCGGCCGCCTGGTCTCCTCCGTCACGCGCTCATCGTACCGCCTGGCTGACGACGTCATACATCCGGCTGTTTGACGTCTTCATCCGTTTGGTTGAAGATGGACGCGACACACCCCCAGAGAGAGAAGCCGAACGATGATCCTTGTCACCGGGGCCACCGGCAACGTCGGCCGCCACCTCGTCGGCGAGCTGCTCTGCGCGGACGCGAAGGTCCGCGCGCTGACCCGCGACCCCGCGACCGCGCGGCTGCCCGGCGAGGCGGAGGTCGCCCGTACCGACGAGATGCCGCTGGACGGCGTCACGTCGATGTTCCTCAACCCCGCCGTGTTCTGGACCGGCCTGGGCGACGCGCTGGAGCGCGCCCGCGACCACGGCGTCCGGCGCATCGTCATGCTGTCGTCGTCGGCGGCGCTCGACGACGATCCGCGCAACGCGATCGGCGCCCATCACCTGGAGATCGAGCGGGCCATCGAGGCGACCGGCCTGGAGTGGACGTTCGTGCGCCCGGGCGAGTTCGCGACCAACGCGCTGGCCTGGGCGGCCTCGATCCGCGCGGGCGAGCCGGTGCGCGAGCCGTACGCGCGGGCCCGCAGCGCGCCGATCCACGAGCGCGACATCGCCGCGGTCGCCGCGCGTGCCCTGCTCTCGGACGGTCTCGTCGGCGCGAAGCCGGTGCTCAGCGGCCCCGAGGCGCTCACGCACCCGGAGATGGTCGAGATCATCGGCGCCGCCGCCGGGATCCCGGCCCGGTTCGAGGAGATCTCGCCGGAGCAGGCGCGGGAGGAGATGCTGAGCCGTCCCTACATGCGCGAGGGGATCGTGGACGCGCTGCTGCGGGTGCGCGCCGAGGCGGTGGACCGCGACGTGGAGATCTCGCCGGAGGTCGAGCGCATCACCGGCCGTCCCGCCCGGACGTTCGCCGAGTGGGCCGCGGACCACTTCTGACGGCCGCGACGCACGGAACCGGTGCCCTCCGCCCGAGAGCGGAGGGCACCGCCGTCTACGGCCGGGCAGGCCCCCGCCTTGCCCGGCCGTACGCCCGTACGCCCGTCAGCCGCCCTGGCCCGACGTGCCGGACGCGCCGCCAGCGCCGCCCGCGCCGCCCGTGCCGGACGAGCCGCCCGCGCCGGACGACGCGCCGGCCTCGGTGCCGGGGCGGCGTTCCCGGTACTGGTCGCGGGCCCAGACGAACCAGTCGCGGCGCATGGCCATGAAGCGCTTGCCGTACTCCATGGTCAGCCGGCCGTTGCCGGTGAGGCCGCCCTCCTCCTCCCACGGGACGATCTCCTCGAGCCGGGCGAGCTCGTCGAGCCGGCCGGTGAGAGCGTCGATCATCCGGTCGAGGTAGCCGAGGGCCTCCTCGGGCGCGATCTGGTCGAGGAAGAAGACCCGCAGCAGCACCTCGTCCCGGCGGTGCGGCTTGGGGTCGGTCTCCACCATCCAGTGGCGCAGCTCGTCCCGGCCCGCGCCGGTGATCGCGTACTCCTTGCGGCCGCGCGGGCCCTCGGCGGACACCTCGATCAGGCCGCTGTCCGTGAGCTTGCCGAGCTCGCCGTAGAGCTGGCTCTGGGTCGCCTGCCAGACGGTCCCGAGCGAGATCTCGAACACCTTCATCAGGTCGTAGCCGCTGGCGCCGTCCATCTCGGCGATCAGCCCCAGCAGCGCGTGTCGCAGGCTCATTCCTCGATTGTGACACGTCGGCATTGACATGTCGATGTAGACACGTCTAGTTTCTGACATGTCGAACTTGGAATGTCGCTCCCGATGAGAGGCTCGCGCCATGCTGCTCTACTACCTCCGGACCTTCCTCCCGTGGATCCTGCTCGCCGTGGTGAGCGGCTGGAACGACCAGGCCGGCGCGGCGGCCGGCCTGGCGGCGGCGCTCGTGCTCCTCGCCCAGGACCTGCGCAAGGGCCACCGGCTCGACTCGCTGATCCTCGAACTGTCGACCATCGTCTTCATGGCGCTGCTGACCGCGCTCGCCTTCGCCGCCCCCGACTCGTCCCTGCTGGACTACGGGGCGTCCATGGCGATCGGCTGGCTCGCCCTCACCGCCTGGGGCACCGTCCTCGCCGGACGGCCCTTCACCGAGGGCGTCGGCCGCCGCGACGTCGCCGACGAGATCGCCGCGACGGACCTGTTCAAGCGCATCACCACGGTCATCGCGATCGTCTGGGCCGTCAGCTTCACCGTCATGGCCCTCGTCCTGGCCTACGTGCAGCACGCGGCGCCGGACAACACCGCGCTGCTCGTCGCCGTCAAGATCGCCGGTTTCTCGGTCCCGATCGTGTTCACCGCCCGCTACCCCGAGATCGCGCAGAAGCGGTACTTCGCCCGCCACGGCATCGACCGCGAAACCGTGCGATGAGCGCGCCCGCACCGGGAAAGCCCAGGTAGAGCCCCTCGGCCCCGCCCAGCGAAGGACAGGACATGGAGACGACGCGCAACGCCGGCTGGCTCGAGGGCGCCCTCGCCCCCGTCCCGGACGAGATCGACGCCACCGGCCTGGAGGTCACCGGAGCGCTCCCGCCCGAGCTGACCGGACGGTACTTCCGCAACGGCCCGAACCCGCTGCCGGGCCGGCCGAGCGGCCACTGGTTCACCGGGCCCGGGATGATCCACGGCGTGCGGCTGCGCGGCGGCCGCGCCGAGTGGTACCGCAACCGCTGGGTGCGGACCAGGACGTTCCTCGACGAGAGCGCCCGCTTCGCCGGCGACGACGGGACGCTCGACCTCACCGCCGTGCCCGCCAACACCCATGTCGTCCCGCACGGCGACAGGATCCTCGCGCTGGTCGAGATCGGCTTCCCGTACGAGCTGACGCCGGAGGCCGGGACGGTCGGGCCGTGCGACTTCGGCGGGACGCTCACCACCGCGATGACCGCGCATCCCAAGCAGGATCCGGTGACCGGCGAGCTGCTGTTCTTCGGCTACGGCGTCCTCCCGCCGTACCTGACCTACCACCGGCTGTCGGCCGACGGGTCGCGGGTCGTGGAGAGCCGCGAGATCGAGGTCCCCGGCCCGACGATGATGCACGACTTCGCGATCACCGAGAACCACGTGGTCTGGCTGGACCTGCCCGTCGTGTTCGACTTGGACCTGGCGCTGGGCGGCGGGGGCATGCCCTTCCGCTGGGACGACGGCTACGGCGCCCGGCTCGGCGTCATGCGGCGGGACGCGCCGGGCGACGTCCGCTGGTTCGACGTCGAGCCCTGCTACGTCTTCCACGTCGGCAACGCCCACGAGGACGCCGCCGGACGGATCGTGCTGGACGCCGTCCGGTACCGGCCCGAGGACTTCGCCGCGACCTGGAAGGAGATCGGCGGCTCGGCGGACCCGGCGCAGGACGCGGCCCGGTCCGAGAGCGCGCACCTGTACCGCTGGACCCTGGATCCCGCCACCGGGCGCGCCGGCGAGGAGCAGCTCGACGACCGGAACGTGGAGTTCCCGACCCACGACGACGCCAGGACCGGCCGCCGCCACCGTTTCCTCTACACGGTCGCGGGGGACGCCGTCGTGAAGTACGACGTGCGCGACGGCTCGTCCTCGGTCCGGGAGTTCGGGGAGGACGCGTCCGTGGGCGAGGCGGTCTTCGTCCCCGCCGAGGGGGCGCGCGGGGAGGACGAGGGCTGGCTGCTGTCGATCGTCTCCGGACCGTCCAGCGCCGAGCTCGTCGTCCTGGACGCGGCGGACCTGTCGCGGACGGCGAGCGTCCGGCTGCCCCGGCGGGTGCCGGCGGGATTCCACGGCAGCTGGATCCCGGACGCCTGAGCGGGCACGGACCCGGCCCGGGCGGGGACACCCGGCCGCCTAGAGTGATTTACTAGCGAGTACACAAGTGCAAGTAACCACTTACCAGGCTCCTCCCGGGAGGTTCCGCATGTCCGTGGCCACGGAGAGCACCGAGACCTTCGCGTCCCTGAACCCGGCCACCGGCGAGGTCGTCGGCGAGCACCCCGTGCACGACGCCGCCGCCGTCGCGCAGGCGCTCGGCCGGGCCCGCGAGGCGGCCGGCTGGTGGCGCGCCCTCGGCTGGAAGGAGCGCCGCCTCCGGCTGCTGAACGTCAAGGGCGCGCTCACCCGCAACCTCAACCGGATGGCCGAGCTCATCCACCAGGAGACCGGCAAGCCGGTACAGGACGCCCAGCTGGAGACGATCATGGCGATCTCCCACCTGGACTGGGCGGCCCGCAACGCGCGGAAGGTCCTCGGCCCGCGCACCGTCTACCCCGGGCTCATGGCCATCAACCAGCGCTGCGAGCTGGAGTACCAGCCGCTCGGCGTCGTCGGCGTGATCGGCCCGTGGAACTACCCGATCTTCACCCCGATGGGCTCGATCGCCTACGCACTCGCCGCCGGCAACGCCGTGGTCTTCAAGCCGTCGGAGTTCACCCCGGGCGTCGGGCTGCTGCTCGCCGAGCTGGTCGAGGGCGTCGTCCCCGAGCACCCGGTGCTGCAGGTCGTCACCGGCCTCGGCCCGACCGGCGCCGCGCTCGCCTCCTCCCCGGACGTCGACAAGATCGCCTTCACCGGCTCCGGCCGCACCGCCAAGCGGGTGATGGCCGCCTGCGCCGAGAACCTCACCCCGATCGTCGCCGAGTGCGGCGGCAAGGACGCCTGCATCGTCGACTCCGACGCCGACCTCGACGCCGCCGCCGACGCCGCGCTGTGGGGCGCGATGTCCAACGCCGGCCAGACCTGCATCGGCGTCGAGCGGATCTACGTGCTGGACGACGTCTACGACCGCTTCCTCGGCAAGATCACCGAGAGGGCGAAGGAGCTGCGGCCCGGCTTCGACCGCGAGGCCGCCTACGGCCCGATCACCATGCCGGGCCAGCTCGACATCATCGAGCGGCACATCAAGGACGCCCTCGACAGGGGCGGCAAGGCCGTCGTCGGCGGCGCCGAGTCGGTCCGCAAGCCCTACGTCGAGCCGGTCGTGCTCACCGACGTGCCGGACGACTCGTCCGCCGTCTGCGAGGAGACGTTCGGCCCGACGATCACCGTCCACCGCGTCAAGGACCTGGACGAGGCGGTCGAGAAGGCGAACAGGACCAGCTACGGCCTCGCCGGGACGATCTTCTCGGGCAGCAGGGCCCGCGCGATGGACGCCGCCCGCCGGATGCGCTCCGGGATGACGTCCATCAACGCGTTCGCCGCGTTCGCGCAGGTCGCGGCGCTGCCGTTCGGCGGCGTCGGCGAGTCGGGCTTCGGCCGCATCCACGGCGCGGACGGGCTGCGCGAGTTCGCCCGCCCGAAGGCCATCACCCGGCAGCGGTTCGCCACCATGAACCTGACCTCGTTCGGCCGCACCGAGAAGGAGATGGCGCGCGTCCTCGGCCTGATCAACATGATCCACGGCCGCCGCTACAAGCGCTGAAGACAGGGCGGCGCCCGCAACGCGGGGGCGCCGCGTAAGTGCGGCGCCCGCCTCGCCGGGGGTGCCGCGTAGGCGTGACACCCGCAACGCGGGGGCGTCGCGTGTGGACGGCGCCCGCCTTGCGGGGCGGGCGCCGCCGCGCGCCGGGGTCAGGCGACGGTGAAGCCGCCGTCCACGGGGAGGATCGTGCCGGTCACGTAGGACGCGCCGATGAGGTAGGCGATCGCCTCGGCGACGTCCTCGGCGGTGCCGACGCGCTTGACCGCGAGCCCGCCCGCGGCCTCGGCGAACTGCGCTTCGCGGTGCTCGTCCGGCAGGAACGACCACCACGGGGTGTCGATCACCCCGGGCGCGACCGCGTTCACCCGGACCGGCGCCAGCTCGGCGGCCAGCGGCGACACGATCCGCTCGATCGCGCCGTTCACCGCGGCGAGCGCCGTCGTGCCCGGCAGGGCCGCGCGGGCGGACGCCGCCGACACGAACGTGATCGACCCGGTCACCTTCGCGTGCTGGATCGCCGATAGGTACGGGAACAGCTTCCCGTCGAACGCGGCGCGGACGTCGGCCAGCCGCGCCTGCCCGATCGGGCCCATGCCGACGGCGCCGGGGCTGAAGGCGAGCACCAGGTGGTCGATCTCGCCGGTCCGCTCGAAGAACGCGGCGACCGCCTCCTCGTCGGTGCCGTCGACCCGTTCCGCGGCCGCGGACTTGACCGCGGCGAACTTCTCCGGGTCGCGCCCGGTGACGATGACCTCGGCGTCCCGCGCCGCCAGCAGTTCCGCGGCGGCCAGCCCGATGCCGGACGTGCCGCCCATGATCACAACGCGCATCCCGCGCCTCCATTTCAAGACGTAGCGTCTCGATACTAAATCGAGACGCGGCGTCTTGTAAACTGCCCGGATGGGACGGCCACGCAGCGAGACGGCACGGCGCGCGATCCTCGACGCCGCGATGAGCGAGCTCCAGGAGCACGGCTACGCCGCCCTCACCATGCAGGGCATCGCCGCGACCGCCGGCGTCGGCAAGCAGACGATCTACCGCTGGTGGCCGTCCAAGGCCGACGTCGTCCTGGACGGGCTGGTCGAGCTCGCCGACGAGCGCATCACCGTCCCCGACACCGGCTCCCTGCCCGGCGACCTCACCGAGTTCCTCGCCGCGACGTTCCGGCAGCGCGGCCAGCGGCCCGTCCTCATCGGCCTGATGGCCGAGGCGCTGCTCGACCCCGCGTTCGCCCGCGCGTTCCGCGACCGGTTCCTGTTCGCCCGCCGCGCCGCGCTCCGCGGCATCCTCGACCGCGCCGCCGAGCGCGGCGAGATCGCCGCCGGCACCGACCCCGAGCTGCTGATGGACGTCGTCTACGGCGTGCTGTGGTACCGGCTCATGCTCGACCACGCGCCGCTGGACGAGTCCGCCGGGCGCGCCCTCACCGACCTCCTCGTCCGCGCCGTTTCCTGAGCCGGACGGCCCCGTTTCCTGAGCCGGACGGCCCCGTTTCCTGAGCCCGGACGGCCCTCCTAAGGCATCCCGGCGCCCCGTACACCGCCCCCTAAGGCGACTCAGTCCCAGGCGCCGCGAACTAAGGCGTCCTAAGGCGCGCGAATAGGGCGTCGTCCCGATGTGGGCCCCGGGGCCTTAGGACGAACCTTGTACATGTCGGGCCAAGAGGGCCCGGCGGAGACAAGGAGCAGGGCATGTACAGCACGGACATCAGCCGGGTCATCATCGCCGACCGCGTACGCGAGCGGCAGGCCGAGGCGCGCAACGCCCGCCGCGCCCGCCTCGCCAAGGCGCTCAAGCGCTGACGCACGACCCGTCCTGACCGCACCGACCGGACACGAGCGAAGGGAGCCGACCATGATCAGCCACGAGTTCATCAGGATCGCCGGAGAGGACCGGGCACGCCGGCTGCGGGCCGAGGCCCGCGAGGCGCGGCGCGCCCGCCTGGCGAAGGCGCTCAAGCGGTGACGCCCGCACAGCGACCCCATCCGCCAACGCCCCCGTCATCCGACGGGGGCGTTCCTCGTTCCCGGGCCCGCCGTCCGGTTCATTTCAGAAGGACCGCGCCGATGTTCTCCCGCGCCTCCAGGACCGTGTGCGCGCGGGACGCCTCGTCCAGGAAGAACTCGGCGTAGACGCGGGGGCTCAGCGCGCCGGACGCGGCGGCCTCCAGCGCCCGCTCGGCGGCGGCGCGCCGCTCGGCCGGCGGCTTGGCGAACGCGATCCCGAGCGCGCCGACGACCGTGAGCCCGCGGGCACCGATCGCGCGGGCGTCCAGCGGCGCCCACTCCCCCGACGTGAATCCGTAGATCCCGATGCGGCCCCGCCCGGCGGCGGCCGCGTCCATGGCCCGCGCGGCGGTCTCGCCGCCGACCGCGTCGAGGACGACGTCCGCTCCTCCGCCGGTGGCCTCCACGACCTCGTCCGCCCAGCCCTCCGCGCCGTAGTCGACGGCGAGGTCGGCGCCGAACCCGGCGACGGCCGCGAGCTTCGCCTCCCCGTGCGCGGCGCCGACGACGCGCGCCCCGGCCGCCTTGGCGAGCTGGACGAGCAGCGAGCCGACCCGTCCGGCGGCGGCCGTGACCAGGACCGTCTCGCCCGCCTGGACGCCGGTCCCGGCGAGCAGTTCCAGCGCGACGGCACCGGCCTGGAAGGCGGTGAGGGCGGTCCGGAGGTCCAGGGCGTCGGGGACGGGGAAGACGCCGCTCTCCTCGGCGACGGCGAGCTCGGCGTAGCCGCCGCGGTTCTGCAGGGTGGTGGCGACCACGCGGCGGTCCACGAGGGACGGGTCGTCCGCCTCGGCGACGCGCCCGGCGACCTCGATGCCCGGGACGTACGGCAGCGGGAACGGGTGGCGGCCCGAACGGACGATGACGTCGCCGAACAGGACGGCCGAGTAGTCGACGGAGATCAGCACCCGGCCCTCCGCGCGGACGGGGTCGGGGACCTCTTCGAGGCGCAGGACGTCGGGTGCTCCGAAGGCACGGACCTTGATGGCTTTCATGAGACAATGTGTCTCGTATGGGAGGACCTGTCCACAAGCTGCAAGGTGGGCGATCCGTCCCAGGCGAGACAGGAGCCGGAAATTGCCTCGCAAAGAGGACCTGAGGGTCCGCCGGACGCGCACCCTGCTCCGCGAGGCGCTGATCGACCTGATCGGCGAGCGCGGCCTCGAACGGGTCACCGTCGGCGAGATCACCGAGCGCGCGATGGTCAGCCGCGCCGCGTTCTACCGCACCTACCGGGACAAGTACCACCTGGTCGAGCAGGTCTTCGACGAGGCGATGGACGCGCTGTTCGGCACCGTCGGCGGCGACGAGCGCCCGCCGCGCGAGCGCTGGACCGCGTTCTTCGAGCACATCGGCGAGTACCACCGGCTGTACGGCGCGCTGCTCGGCCGCAAGGGCAGCCCCTGGTTCGCCGACCGGATGCGCGGCTCGCTGGCCGCCATGGTCACCGAGCACCTCGCCGGTCCCGGGCCGTGCTCGCGGGCGTCCGCGGACGGCCTGGTGCCGACCGTGCTCGGCGCGATGTTCGTCCAGTCGATCACCTGGTGGCTGGAGCACGGCCGGGACATGCCGCCGGACGAGATCGCCGCGCGGACCGGCGAGATGGCGGCCGCCCTGCTGCGGCGGGCGGGCGCCGACCCGTCCTGAACGCCGGTGTTCGCGCTGGTCAGCGGTTCGCCGGGCGGAGCGGGGCCCGGCCGCGGATCAGGTCGGCGGCGCGCTCGGCGATCGCGATCGTGGGGGCGTTGGTGTTGCCGCGCGGCACCGACGGCATGACGGACGCGTCCACGACGCGCAGGCCGTCGACGCCGCGGACGCGCAGCTCGGGGTCGCAGACGGCGCCGTCCGAGCCGCCCATCGCGCAGGTGCTCGTCGGGTGGAACAGCGTCGCGCACTCGCGGCGGACGAACGCGGCGAGCTCCTCGTCGTCCTGGACGCGCTCGCCGGGCGCGTGCTCGCCGCCGGCGAGCTGGGCGAGCGGGCCGACGGCGGCGATCTCGCGGGCCTGCCGGACGCCCGCGACCAGGACGTCCAGGTCGGCCTTGTCGGCGAGGTACGCGGGGTCGATCAGCGGTTTGGCGTACGGGCTGGCGGACCGCAGCGTCAGCGACCCGCGGCTCGCGACGGCGATCGCGGTGACCATGACCGACAGCAGCCGCTGGGACGGCTCGACGAGCCCCTGGTCGACGAACGGGGTGGGCAGCACGTGGTACTGCAGGTCGGGCGCGGGCAGGCCGTCGACCGTCCGGACGAACCCGCCCGCCTCGGCGAGGTTGGACGCGTACGGGCCGCGCGCGAGGGCGGTGTAGAGCGCGAACGTGCGGGCGTTCGCCAGCTCCCACAGCGCCTTGGTGTGCGGGGTCGCGAACATGACGTTGACGAACGGGTGGTCCTGCAGGCCCTGGCCGACCGGGGTGTCGACGACGACGTCGATGCCGTGCTCGCGCAGGTGGGCGGCGGGGCCGATGCCGGACAGCATCAGCAGCTGCGGGCTGTTCACCGAGCCGCCGGACAGGATCACCTCGGTCGAGGCGCGCGCCTCGACGGTCTCGCCGCGCGCCTCGTACCGGACGCCGGCCGCGCGGCCGTTCTCGATCAGGACGCGGGTGGCGAGCGCGTCGGTGACGACGGTGAGGTTGGGCCGCCGCAGCGCCGGGCGCAGGTAGCCGTCGGCGGCCGACCAGCGCCGGCCGCGCTTGTGGGTGACCTGGTAGAAGCCGACGCCGTCCTGGTCGGCGCCGTTGAAGTCGGGGTTCGCGGCGAGGCCGAACGCCTTCGCCGACTGCACCCACGCCTGCGTCAGCGGGTGCTTGTAGCGCAGGTCCTCGACGCGGAGGGGGCCGCCGGTGCCGTGGTACGGCGTCGCGATGCGCTGCTGGTCCTCGGCGCGGCGGAAGTAGGGCAGCAGGTCCTCGTAGCCCCAGCCGTCGCAGCCGTGGGCGTCGCGCCAGGTGTCGTAGTCGTACCGGCTGCCCCGGATGTAGATCATCGCGTTGGTGGACGAGCTGCCGCCGAGGGTCCGGCCGCGCGGCCAGTACACGGCGCGGCCGGCGGCGTGCTCCTGCGGGACGGTCGTGTAGTCCCAGTCGTACGGGCCCTTGATCAGGCTCGCGACCGCCGCCGGGATGCGGATCTCCGGCGCGTCGTCGGGCGGCCCGGCCTCCAGCAGCAGCACCTTCGCCGACGGGTCCTGCGACAGCCGCGCGGCCAGCACGCAGCCGGCGCTGCCCGCACCGACGATCACGTAGTCGTACACGAAACGAACACTACCGAACGGTTTTCCAACGTCACCGGGCCGTCCGGCCGCCCGGCCGCGCCGCCCCGGCCGCCCGGCGCCGCCCCGCGCCGTCCGCGCGGCCCGGCGCTAGTGTGACGGCCATGG
>NZ_WBMR01000240.1 GCF_008923365.1 Actinomadura montaniterrae | reverse complement strand
CTCCATCAAGGTCCAAACGACCACCCCAGGGGGCGAACCCCGAAGCAGCCAAACCTCAGAAGAAAATCCCAGCAATGCGATCCAAGAGGATCGCTTGCCTCAAAGAAATCCCCACCACCTCAGAAGAGATGGCCACGGGGCGACCCGGCCGACTAGCCGAGTCGATAAAGGCACTGGCTTTTAACACGCTGTTGAGTTCTCAAGAAACGGACACCCACCGTGTGAGATCCGCTTTCGCGTTTCCCGCCCCGGGGCGACTGTTCTTACTTTATCAGATCCGCTCGGAGTGTCAATTTCCGGGCTTTTCCGATTGCCTTTCCGGTCCGCTTGCGCGTCCCTTCCGGGCGGTGTTCCCATTTCATCAGATCCGGCCCGTTTTGCAAAATCGGGCCTTACCGACGCCATCACGGCACGGCTGACACGACGAAGCCGCGTCGGCTGCTGAGTGGTGGTTTCCCCATCGGCCGGCCGCCGTGCAGGCGTCCTGCATCCGTGAGGGGGACGAGGGGTTAACTTACGTGGTCCGCGCGGCCTCGTCAAATCGACGCGCCAGGGCGCCGGACCGGGCCGGGGGCGGGCCGGCGTGACGGGCGCCATATCGGGGCGGCGCCGGAATGGCGGACGGTCTCCCTACGCTCTACCGGTCACCGAAGGGAAGGACGGACATGACCGACAAGGGACGCGCCCTGGTGCTGGGCGGCGGAGGGGTCGCGGGCATCGCCTGGCTGAACGGGTTGCTGTTCGGGCTCGCCGAGGAGGGCGTGGACGTGACCGGGGCCGACCTGCTGGTCGGCACGTCGGCGGGCTCCGCCGTGGCCGCCCAGGTCGCGAGCGGGCTGCCGCTGAAGGACCTGTACGCGCGGCAGGCGGACCCTGCGTTGCAGAACCGGGAGCTGGTGCCGACGGGCGTGTCGGTGAGCACGGTCATGGAGACCTGGATGCAGCTGGCCTACGAGCACCAGGGCGACCCGGTGGCGGTGCGTCAGGGGCTCGGTGCGCGGGCGCTCGCGGCCGAGACCGTGACGGAGGCGGAGCGGCGCGCGGTGATCGAGGAGCGGCTGCCGTCGCACGAGTGGCCCGTCCGGAAGCTGCTCGTGACGGCCGTGAACGCGCTGACGGGTGAGCTGCGGGTGCTGGACCGCGAGTCCGGGGTCGGGCTGGTGGACGCGATCGCCGCGAGCTGCGCGGTCCCGATGATCTGGCCGCCGGTGACGATCGGCGGCGTCCGCTACGTGGACGGCGGGGTGCAGTCGGCGAACAACCTCGCCTTGGCCGCCGGGTACGAGCGGGTCCTGCTGGCCGCGCCGATGGACGATCCGACGCTGGAGGACGAGGTGAGCACGGTGAAGGCCGCGGGTGGGCGCGTCGAGGTGGTCCGTCCGGACGAGGCGTCGACGGCCGCGTTCGGCGCCGATCCGCTGGATCCGGCGACGCGGACGCCGTCCGCGGAGGCCGGGCTCGCCCAGGGCAGGGCGGCCGCGTCGGGGATCGCCGCCTTCTGGAAGTGACGGGCCGCGGGCCGCGGGCGCGGTCAACTGGTGGTGGCCGGTTCCGCGGGCGGGACGGCGGCGTCCTCTTCCTGCGGGGGCGTGCGTGTGAAGACGTTGAACACGAGGTTCAGCACGATCGCGCTGATGCTGCCGATGGTGATGCCGCTGTTGAGGATCGCGGCGACGTCCTTGGGCATGTTCTCGCCGAACTGCGGGACGACGGTGGGCAGCAGCGCGAGCGCGATGCTGACGGCGACGACGAGGGCGTTGCGCTCCTGACGGAGGTCGACCTTGGCGAGGGTCTGGATGCCGACGACGGCGACCATGCCGAACATCGCGACGGCGGCGCCGCCGAGGACGTCCGGCGGGATGGACGCGACGTAGGCGGCGGCCTTCGGGAACAGCCCGAGGACGATCATGACGGCGCCGGCGGCGACGACCACGAACCGGCTGCGGACCCCGGTGAGCCGGACGAGCCCGACGTTCTGCGCGAAGCAGGTGTAGGGGAAGGCGTTCAGGGAGCCGCCGAGGAAGGTGGACAGGCCGTCGGCGCGCAGCGCGCGGGTGATGTCGGCGTCGGTGACGTCCTTGCCGACGATCTCGCCGGTGGCCTTGGAGTCGCCGACGGTCTCCACGACGGTGACCATCATGACCAGCAGCATCGCGATGATCGGGCCGATGTGGAAGGTCGGGGCGCCGTAGTGGAACGGCGTGGTGACGCCGAACCAGTCGGACTTGCCGACCTGGTCGAAGGCGGTGTCGCCGAGCGCGTAGGAGACGACCGTCCCGCCGACGAGGCCGAGGAGGACGGCGATGCTGCTGAGGAACGGGCGCCGGAGCCGGTAGAGGACGACGATGAACAGCAGCGTGCCCCCGGCGTACATGAGGTGCTTCCAGCTGCCGAAGTCCTTGCCGGCGGCTTTCGCGGCGGCGCCGCCGGCGGCGTCGGTGAGCGCGTTCGGCAGCAGCACCAGGCCCATGATCGTCAGGACGGTGCCGGTGACGAGCGGCGGGAAGAACCGCAGGACGCGGCCGAGGAACGGGGCGGCGACGAGGGTGACCAGGCCGGCGGTGATGGTGGCACCGTAGATCGCGAGGAGCCCGGCGGTGGCGTTCGCGGCGCCCTGCCCGATGGCGATCATCGGGGCGACGGCGGTGAACGTGACGCCCTGCACGATGGGCAGCCGGATGCCGATCCTCCAGACGCCGAGCGACTGGATGATGGTGGCGATCCCGCAGGTGAACAGGTCGGCGTTGATCAGGTAGACGAGCTGCTGCGGGGACAGCCCGATCGCGCCGGCGACCAGGATCGGGACGACGACGGCGCCGGCGTAGAACGCCAGGACGTGCTGGAAACCGTAGAGGGCGAGCTTGGGGACGGGGAGCACCTCGTCGACGGGGTGCCGGCGCGGTCCTTCTTCGGGCATGCCTGCCTTGCCTTCCGGGGGTGGGTCCGACCAGGTGGAGGGCCTGATCACGACGGCAGAAGATACCGGTGCCGGGCCGCCGTGCCCCCGCCGGGCCCGATCGTGGCGGCCTGCGCGCCGGGCCGGTCCGGTGGCCCCGGGGTTCTAGGAGTCCGCCAGCCACGCCAGCAGGCGGCCGCGCGACCAGCAACGGCCGATGGCCTCGGCGCGCAGGCGCGGACCGTCGAGCACCGCCAGGCCGAGGATGCTGTGGCCGGAAGCGTGGCGGTCGCCGAGGGTCGGTATCGCCGGTGCGACTCCGACTCCTTCCGCCGACACCCACGCCACGGGCCGTTCAGCGGCCGCTTCGTCGAGGCGGTGCAGGAATCGCAGGCGGTTCTCGAGCGAGTAGCCCGACAGCGTCCATGTGGTGGTGACGACGGGGAGGGCACCCGCAGGCACGCGGGCGAAGGCGTCGGCCATCAGGTCGACGGCGTCTCCGCGCAGCAGCAGTGGCGGGTCCGTCGCCGCCAGCGCGATCTCCGCGTCGAGCATCGAGGTTCGTTCGGGCAGGCCGGGCCATACGCAGGCGCGCAGCCATCGGACGTCGTCCGCGTCAGTCACATCGACCGGGTCGGAGTCGATGCCGATCCATGCGACGACCTCGGGAAGCGCCCGTGCCGGGACGGGCCGGTCGCCCACGTTCGAACATGACATCCGCACGGGGGACGACGGGTCGCCGAGCGGTCGTCCGACGCCGTAGGTGATCGCGACGCGGTCGACGTTGAGGTTGAGTCCGGCCGAGCAGCCCACGTCGATCAGCCCGACCGCGTTCGCGCCGGCGCGGTGCGCCGCCTCGGCGATGGCCGGATACAGCACGGCGCAGCGTCCGGTCTCGTCGGGACGCGTCCGCCGGCGGCCGACGATGTCCACGATCGCGTCCGTCTCGCGCAGCAGCGTGTCGATCGCCGCGCCGGAGGCGGCGTCGCCGTCCGCGGCGGCATAGGCCGCGGCGAGCGCCGGGGCGCGTCCGGCGAGGGCGAGGTCGTGCAGGGCGGCGAGGATCAGCGCGGGGTTCCGCTTCCGCGCCGGCGCCGCCTCGATCGCGCGCAGCGCCTCGCCGGAATCGCCCAGGGCGACGGCGACGCGTTCGTACAGTGTCCCGGCGGCGTCGACCTCGCCGAAGCGCCGGTACGTCTGGGCAAGGGTCCTACCCACGGGTCGCGGTGCTTCCTGCGGTCGTCGCCGGCATTCCGGCGATTCTAGTCATCGACCCGGCGACGGCTCGCGATCCGGCGTGCTCCGCGACGTGGGATGAACGCGGCGTTCCTCAGAAGGGCACCCGAGGAACGCCCCGGCCAGTTGCGCCAGGCCCACAAGGTCGTCGCCCTCGACGGCGACGACCTTGTGGCCCTGGCGTCCTATTCGTTCCTGTGACCGGCGGTCGGCCTCCCGGCCGGGCGGGGGCGTGTCGCCCCCCGCCCGGTAAACGCCGGACGGGGCTCACACGCTCTTCGGGTGGAGTCGTCCGAACGACTGCATGATGGCGGTGGGGCTCCAGGCGACCGGATAGGTCTCGGGCCGGCGGATGACGCTACGGTCCCACCGCCACACCAGCTCGTCCGCCGGGACGGCGAGCCTCAGCGCAGGCAGCCGGTGGGTCAGCAGCTCCAGCGCGACCTGGAGCTCGAGCCGGCCGAGCGGCGCGCCGATGCACACGTGGGCGCCGTTGCCGAACGCCAGGTGCGGGTTGGGGCTGCGGGCCAGGTCCAGGGTCTCGGGCTCGGCGAACACCTTCGGGTCCCGGCCGGCCGAGTCCGGGCTCGGGATGACGACCTCGCCGGCACGGATCAGCACCCCGCCGAGCTCGACGTCGCACGCGGCGCGGCGCGGCTGAGTCGCGGCGAGCACGGAGTTCGGGACGACCCGGAGGAGTTCCTCGATCGCGGTGGGGATCAGGGTGGGGTCGCCGCACAGCGCCGAGTAGAGGCTGTTGCCGTCCGGGCCGTCGGTGGTGAGCAGGCGGTGGACGAGGCAGACCAGGGCGCCGCCGGTGCTCTCCCAGCCGCCGGTGACCAGGCTCGCGGCCAGCAGCCCGGCCTCGAAGTCGTCGACGCCGGCCTGCCGGGCGTTCACGGCGACCAGCGAGACCAGGTCGTCGCCGGGGTCGGCGGCGCGCTCCGGCATGAGCTGCGCCATGTAGCCGACCATGGCCTCCATGGCGGTCTGAGCGGCCTCTGCCTGGTCGGGGCTGACGGTGATGAGCGCTTCCGCCCACGCGCGGAACTGCGGATAGTCCTGTTCAGGGATGGCGAACTGGGTGGCGATGGTGCCGAGGGTGAGCCGCATCGCAAAGTCCTCGGCGAGGTCGCCGGGCTCGCCGCCGGCGAGCATCTCGTCCAGCAGGTCGCCGGCCAAGTCTTCGATGGCGGGGCGCAACTTGCGGACCTTGGCGGGGCTGAACGCGCCCGATACGAGGCCGCGGACGCGGCGGTGGTGCTCGCCGTCCAGGGCGATGATGATCGGCGACGCCTTCAAGAACGGCTGAACTCCGTCGGCCGGGGCCCGCTGGAACACCTCGCCGTCGCGGTAGACGCGCAGCACTTCCTCATGTCCGGTCACAAGCCACGCCTCAGCGTCGCTCTGGCCGGGCGGCAGCGCGACCTTCGACACCGGTCCCTGCTGTTGCAGGTCGGTGTGGACGGCCGGGAGGCCGAGCGGGTCGGCCGGCTCACCGAACGGGAAAGCGGGGCAGCCGGACGACGGCTGCTCGTGGGGGGTCAGAGTCACCTTGACGCCTTTCAGGCCATGGTTCCTCTGCTGCGTTGTAAAGATCAGCAGAGACCCGATCGGCTGTCAATGCTCGCGACGTCGGGCGCTCGCCGTCACCGTTTGATCGCCACGATGCTGTTCTGCCGCCACGGCCCAGGCACGCCGGCCGGACCGGGCTCGGGCCAGAAGCGGAAGCTGTCTGTGGGGCTGGGCGGCAGCAGCTCCAGGCCGTCGGGAACGACCGCGACGAGCTCCTCGGCCGTGCGGACGTGGATCGCTTCGGACGTGGGCCGGCCCCCGAAGACCTCAGCGAGATGCTCGGCGATCCGTGGATCCATGTCCTTGGGAGTGGGTGCGGTGATGGCGAGCATCGACCCGGCCGGCATCTGCTCGACCAGGACCGCGTACATCGCCTTGAGGTCGTGGACGGGACTGACCATATTGATCTCGTGGCGATCGACCACGGCGACCGGTTCACGTTCGCTGAGGGGTTTGTCGAGCTGGAACAGCTCGTGGACGGCCGGTTCCTCGAGGAGGCGTTGCGCGGACAGGATGCTGCCCCGGACGAAATCGACGCTGTCGTTCTCGCGGAGCTGTTGCCGGGAGTGGGCGACAAGTGCCGCGTCACGGTGGGCGTAAATGACGCGGGCATCGGGTGAGGCGAGATTCACCGCGCGGTGCATGCTGTACCAGCCGGGCGGCAGGGCCCCGAGCTCGAAGAACCGGCTGATGCCGTGGTTGATGATGGCGGCCCGCGCGAACCGGTGCCCGAACTCGAGGTTTTCGGTTTCGAGGCGCGACAGACGCTCGAACAGGGCCATCACGGTGAGTGTCGAGGCCCGGTCGAGGGCGGTGTTGTACGGGGCGGCGGGGTGGGCGTCCAAGAGCGTGACGCACATGCGTGCGATGGACAGCTCGTTGGGGTCGGCGCCGGAAGCGATGACGGCCTGATCGGCGGGTGGCAGCGGCGGCAGCACAAGCTCCTGCGGCGGCATGCTGTTCGTGGTGATCTGCTCGGCGAGGCGTTGCAGTTGCCGGCCGGGCGCGCCGCCGGTTTCGTTCGCGAGCCGGTCCGCGTACGTGCGGTAGAGGGTGACGGCGTCGGGGCCGCGTTGTTCTCGCGAGAGCGCCGTCATCAGGAGGCCGCGCAGGTGCTCGCGCTGCCAGAACTCTTGGACCAGGGGCGTTAGCTGGATGGTGACCTGGCTGTGGAGGCCGAGCTGGAGCTGTACCTCGGCCTGCTGCTCGACGGCGCGGAGTCGTTCGGCTCGCAGGCCGCTGATCAGCGTGTCCATCCCGGGGGTGGCGGGCAGGCCGCGAAGACCGGTCATCGGCCAGCGGCTCAGCGCCCGTTCCCACAGGTGGACGGCGGCGTAGGGGTCGCTGGTGGAACGCTTGACGCAGAGGTCCACCAGCTCTCGCCACGTCCACAGGTCGACGCTGTCGCCGGGCCGCGCAACGAAGCGGTAGGTGTCGGTGCCGCGGTCGTGTTCGATGCGGTCGCGGCCTAGTTCGGCGCGGAGCCGGGTGATGGTCTGGTGCAGTACATGCCGGCCCGCGGACCCGTCGGCCCAGGCCAGGCGCAGCAGCCGGTCGGCGTCGACGGGGCCGTTCACGCCGTCGACGACGAGCGCGAGAAGCACCGCGCCCATCAACGGCTGGAGCCGGTGAACTTTCGCGCCTTCCCGGGCGGAGACGCCGTTCAGCACGGTGATCTGCATGCTGCACCTCCCCTGTTGGTGACCTGCAAGGAGCAAGACCGTAGCCGGTTTCGCAGTCGCTCAGTATTCGTGAGTCGAGACGGCTTATCTGACGGGTTGATGTTGCGCGGAGAACTGTGGCCGGATCCGGCCAACGTCACCATTGGTCACCAATTCCCCCACCTGCTCAAACGCGGCGTGACCGCTTGTAATGGAGTGTGTCGTGAGTAGTTGGTGAGTGAACGGTGAGAGCCCGGATAGTGACTGGTGAGAGGCGCGGTTTTGAGCGGTTAGTGTCTCTGTGACTTGGCGCGCTGCGTGATGGCGGCGGGCGGAATCCGATGATTCGGTTCCTCTGCTGCACCCCGCCGACCATCCACGGCGCGCTGAACCAGGAGAGGAGGCGGACGGCGAGGCGTGGTGATGGCGGTACCGCGAAGTTCACCACGCGGTGGGTCTGGCTGGGCGGCTCGCGCACTTCTCCGGGTGCGGTGACGGCGACGCGGTCGGTCCTGACATTCCGGCGATTCCAGCCGTCGGGCCGGCGGCGACTCGCGATCCGGCGTGCTCCGCGACGTGGGATGAGCGCGGCGTTCCGTCGCTCACCCCACGCGGGAATGCTCTAGGCGGGGTCGGTGAAGGCGGGCGGGCGCTTCTCGAAGTAGGCGCGGACGGCCTCGGCCTGGTTGGGCGAGCCGCGCAGCGCGCCGAGCTCGCGGGACTCCTCCAGGTACTGGCCGGCGAGGTCGCCGCCCTCGGCGGCGCGGTTGAGCAGGCGCTTGGCGGCGCGGATCGCGTCCGGGCTCTTGCCGGCGATCTCGCGGGCGAGCTCGGTGGCGGCGGCGCGCGGGTCGTCGGCGGTGCGGGTCGCGAGGCCGAGGCGGACGGCCTCGTCGCCGCCGACCATGCGTCCGGTGAAGGTCAGTTCCTTGGCGACGTCCTCGCCGACGAGCCGCATCAGCGCGGCGGTACCGGTCATGTCCGGCACCAGACCCCAGCGAATTTCCAGCACCGACAGCTTCGCGTCCGGCGCGACGATCCGGATGTCCGCGCCGAGCGCGATCTGGAACCCGCCGCCGAGCGCGTGCCCGTGGACGGCCGCGATGACCGGCTGCGGGAGTTCGTGCCAGGTGTGCACGGCCTGCTGGCCGAGGTTGGTGATGCGGCCAGGCTCGCGGTCGGTGATGTCGGACAGCAGCCGCTTGAACCGCTGCCCGCCGGAGCCGCTGTCACCGCCGGACGGCCCGTCCCCGGCCATCGCGGCGAAGTTGGCGAAGTCGAGCCCGGCGCAGAACGCGCGGCCCTCCCCCGACAGCACGACCGCGCGCACGGACGGGTCGGCGGCGAGCGCGTCGCCGGTCTCGGCGAGCGCCTCGAAGGTCGCGATGTCGAGGGCGTTCAGCTTGTCGGGACGGTTGAGCCGCACGTCGGCGACTCCCTCGTGGACGTGCACGGTCACGCGGTCGGTCATGCCGGCCCCCTTCGTAAGTGCGGTCTTACTGACCCGATCATCTCAGGAGATGTCCTTGATGACCGCGGTGCCCGCCGCGGCGGCGCGGGCGTAGAAGGCGCGGAGGACCGCGAAGTCGTCGGCGAGCCGGCCCTTGGTGACCATGTCGCCTCCGTCGTGGTCGTGGAAGGAGCAGGGCCCGATCTCCAGCAGCAGCGGGTAGCGCTCGCGGGCGGGGGCCGGGCCGAGCGGGACTCCCCTGGCGTCCTCGTCGTTCTCGCATCCCGTCAGCAGGATGTGGATCGCGTCCCAGGTGCGCGCCGTGTGCGCCGACTCCAGTTCGCGAAGCGACCCGCCCCACGCGTCGTAGAGCCGGCGGAGGCCGCCCCGCAGACCGTGCGGACGGACATTGTGCCCGCGGGTGATCAGGTGACGGGAACGATCTCCGCGCGGGTCAGCCGTCCGCCGTCGATGTCGAGCAGGCCGATGGTGCCGTGCGGCTGGCGGCGCCGGTCGGTGGGCGAGCCCGGGTTGAAGATCCGGACGCCGTCGCCGGTCTCGTCCAGCGGGATGTGGGAGTGCCCGAAGACGACGAGGTCGGCGGCGGGGAACCAGCGCCGCATCCGGGCGGTGCGGCCCTTGGCCTGGCCGCTGTCGTGGACCATCGCGACGGCGAGGCCGCCGAGGTCGAGTTCGAGTCGCTCGGGGGCGCCCCATTCCGCGACGTCGGGCCCGTCGTTGTTGCCGAGGACGGCGTGGACGGGCGCGTACTGGGCGAGCTCGTCGAGGACGGACGCGACGCAGACGTCCCCGGCGTGCAGGATGACGTCGGCGCCCCGCAGGTGCTCGGCGACCCGCGGCGGGCACCCCTTCCAGCGCCGGGGCGCGTGGGTGTCGGAGACCACCACCGCTCTCACCGCTCCATTGTCCGACGCCGGGAGACCGCGGCCTTCGCCGGGGTCAGGAGGCGGGACGGACGCGGCCCAGCTTGTCGGGGTTGAGGACGGCGAACAGCCCGTGCACGCGGCCGTCGCGGACGTCGAACGCGGTGAGCTGCTCGTTGCCGTCGATGTGCGTCCAGAGGGCGGGCGCGCCGTTGGCCTCGACGATCCGGACCTCGCCGAAGCCGTAGCGGGACCCGAGCCCGGTGATGAACGCGGCGACCGCGTCGCGGCCCACGACGGGGCGGAGCGCGGCGCGGACCTTGCCGCCGCCGTCGTTCCAGGCGACGACGTCCTCGGCGAGCAGGTCGGTGAGGGCGGCGAGGTCGCCGCCGCGCGCGGCGTCGAGGAACCGGCCGAGGAGCTCGGTGTGGTCGGCGGTGGACGGGCGGAACCGGTCGCGGCCCTCCGCGAGCCGCGCCTCCGCGCGGCGGTGGTGCTGGCGGCACGTCGCGGCGGAGATCCCGACGATGCCGGCGATCTCCTCGTAGGGCAGCTCGAACGCCTCGCGCAGCACGAACACGGCGCGTTCGGGCGGCGACAGCCGCTCCATCATGTGCAGGGTCGCGTAGGAGAGGGTGTCGGTCATCTCCGCGGTCTCCAGCGGCCCGAACGCGGCGGCGGACACCGGTTCGGGCAGCCAGGGGCCGGTGTAGGCCTCGCGGGTGACGCGGGCGGAGCGGAGCTGGTCGAGGGCGAGCCGCGACACGATCGTCACCAGGTAGGCGCGGGGGGACTCGACCTCGGCGGGGTCGGTGCGGGTCCACCGCAGGTAGGCCTCCTGGACGACGTCCTCGGCGTCCCACATGCTGCCGAGCAGCCGGTAGGCGAGCCCGAGCAGCAGCGGGCGGTGCTCCTCGAACGCGCCGGCGGCGCCTCCCCGCGAGTCCATGGGTCCGATCATGCCGCGTCGCGGGAGGCGGCGCCGCCCGTCCCGGCGGCCTCGATGCCGTGCGTCCAGCTCGGGTGGCGGGGCCGCCAGTCGAGGCGGAGCCGGGCGCGGCTGTTGTCGGCGCCGCGCAGCCCGTTCATGAACGCCACGCCCCAGCCGCCGACGGCGAGCCGGGCGAGCGCGGCGGGGGCGCGCTTGGGCGCGGGCGCGTCCAGCATCCGGGCGTAGCCGGCGAGGAAGTCCGCCATCGTGACGGGGGTGTCGTCGACGATGTTCAGGGCGCCGGTGACGTCCTTGTCGAGCGCGGCGACGATCGCGGTGGCGGCGTCGTCGGCGTGGGTGAACGACAGGACGGAGTGGCCGCCGCCGACGACCGGGACCTTGCCGGCGCGGACCTGGGCGGTGAACGACCCGTCGGGCGCGTAGGCGGAGCCGGGGCCGTACAGGTGCCCGAACCGCAGGACGAGGCCGTCCGCGTCGGCGGTCATCGTCTCGAGGTCGATGAGGGCGGACAGGACGGGCGCGAACTGCTTGGGGGTGCGCTCGGTCCACAGCGGCGCGTCCTCGTCGGCGAGGCCGGCGGCGGGCTGGTACGCGTAGGCGAGGCCCTGGGCGAGGACGCGGGCGCCGCCGGTTTCGCGGACGGCGTCATAGAGGTTGCGGGTGCCCTCGGTGCGCAGCCGGTTGGTGAGCGCGAAGTCGCGGGCGAGGTGCTTCGGGTCGAGTGCGGCGGGGATGGCGGTGAGCAGGTTGACGACCGCGTCGGGGGCGGCCTCGCGGACGGCGCGGGACATCGCGTCCCGGTCGAGCGCGTCGGCGGCGAGGGTGCGGCCGGGGCCGCGGCCGGAGCGCGACAGCCCGATCGGCTCGTGGCCGACGGCCTCGAGCAGCGGCATCAGCCGGCTGCCGATGACTCCGGTGGATCCGGCGACGAGAACGCGCATGGCTTCTCCTGATGTCCGTCCCGGCGCGGGGCCGGGAGAAGGTCGGTTACGGCATCAGGACGGGACGGATCCGCCGGGCGTGACAGTCCGCCATGTGATTCAGGTCACATGCCCGGAAACGGGTGATTTAGCCACCCGGGGATCTGGACACCGGTGGGAAACAACTGTAAGCGCTGAGTCATTACACCGTGCTGACCTGCGGGGTTAGGCTCGAATCCCTCGCGAATCGTCCATGGGATCCGGCCGTACGCCCCCGGCCGCCCCGGCACGGCGACCCAGCACCGCGAGGATCAGGGGGCGGCCGGGCGCCGAGGTGGAAGACCACTCCCTTGCACCGGCCCCGGGGCCCGGCCGCTACCCCTGCCGGCTACGAGGTCAGGTAGAGCTTGCGGTCGAAGACGCCGGAGCCCGCAGTGCTCTCGCCGCGGCCGACGGCGGCGCCGCTGCCGGTGCCGCTGGACGGGCAGAGGCCGCTGCTGCCGGACTCGCGGACGAGCTGGATGGCGTCGGACTTGCCCTGGAGGTCGTCGTCGGGCAGCGGCCGGTTCGGGTTGTCGCGGTTGTAGACATCGAAGGTCAGCCCGTCGGTGCCGCCGGTGCGGAAGCCGTAGATGCAGGTGACGGTGAGGCCGAGCACCTGGCCCTTGAGGGTGATCCGCAGGTCGCCGCCGATGGCGATGACGCCGTCGCGCCCGCCCTGCACCGGGTCGTAGGCGATCTGCCCGGACCGGTCGGAGACGCCGCCGAGGTCGAGGTCGGTGGCGGGCGAGCTGAAGCCGTTGGAGGTGTGGCACGCGCCGATGGACGCGGCGGTCAGCTCGCCGGCGCCGGCGGAGGTGGTGGTGCCCTGCATCCGCGCGCTGTCGCAGGTGCCGGTGACGTTCATGCCCAGGAACGTGGTGGAGAAGTTCAGCGTGCCGACGGTGGAGATCTGCCAGTTCCCGGCGTAGGGCGCGCCGGTGGCGGTGTCCTGGCGGATCGTGGTGGTGGCGGCGGCCGCGGGGCCGGCCGCCAGCGCGAGCGCGGCGCACGCGGCGGCCGCCGGGGCGGCGAGCCGCGCGAGTCGGGCGGGAGCGTTCACGGGGTTTCCTCCTCGGAGAGGGTTTCCTGCCTCCGCGCGCGGGGGCGCCCGCGCGCGGCCCCCTGCGCGCGGCCCGCGGAATCCCGCCGTGACCGCGCCGATCACCCCTTGTTCATACCCGAGTGATCCCGGAAAGGATAGGGCGGTTCGCAAAGAGGCCCGCAATTCATCGGATTCCGATAAACGGACACCGAAGATCACTCACCTGCCCGTGAATCGGCACTCTCCGAAGGCCCGATACCACCGGATCTTACAACGGATCCGGAATTGGAACGGTCGCATCGGGAAGAATTCGGCGGGCGTGCGGAAACCGGTGGGAAGGCGCGCGGCCGGGCTTGGGAGGTACTGGACGGACCCGGCCGCGCGCCTGGCCTGTCAGCGGAACGCCGGCGTCATCGCGTAGACGCGGTTGGGCTTGTTGTAGCCCACGAAGACGCGCGATCCGCGGCCCGCGGGGGCGACGGCGAGGCCTTCGCTCTCGCCTGTCAGCGGGATGGTGATCGCTTCCAGGATCGTGCCCGCGCGGTCCAGTACCGTGATCGTGTTGTTGGTGTAGTACAGGACCTTGTCGCCGGACATTTCCAGGCCCTGCGGAACGCCCTGGTAGCCGAGCGGGAACGTCGAGCGGACATTCCCGTCGAGGTCGGTGAAGGCGAAGACGAACGGGCCGTTGTCGCCGGGCCCGGCGTGGACCAGCAATCCGTCGCGCTCATCATCGACGGCCACCAGACCGGAATTGCCGAGGGAGCCGAAGTCGATGGTGCGGACGATGCGCGGCTCGCCCGTCCAGTCGACGACGTTCACCTTTGTCGGGTTGGTGCCGCCGCCGGTCGCGACGTAGAGCAGTCCGTCGGCGCGGCGGACGCTGACCTCGGCGGCGTGCCCGACGTCGAGCGGCGCGCTCTCCTTGACCTTGGTGCCGTCGGGGCGGTATTCGCGGACGATGCCCTTGCCGCCGCCGACGTCGAAGCCGACGAAGAAGCGGCCGTGCTGGTAGGCGAGGCCCTGCATGTTGCCGGTGTCGGGGACGTCGAAGACGAGCTCGAAGGTGTAGGAGCGCTCGGCCGCGGCGGCGGGGCGGGCCGTCCCGGCCAGCGTC
>NZ_WBMR01000024.1 GCF_008923365.1 Actinomadura montaniterrae | reverse complement strand
CGACGCCCGCACCCGCGAGGCCGAGGCCCGCGCCGAGGCCGCCCGCGAGGAGGCCGCCGCCGCGCTGGAGGAACTGCGGAAGGGCATGGCCGCCGCGAAGGCCAGCGTCGCCGCCGCGCAGGAGAGCGAGGCCGGCGCCTGGAAGGAGGCCGGCGCCGCCCAGCAGGCCCGCGCCACCGCCGCCAACGAGGCCGCGCAGGCCGACGGGCTCCGCAAGCACGCCGAGGCCGCCTGGCGGACCGAGCACCAGGCCCGCACCGACGCCGAGAACGAGCGCGACGCCCTCGCCGGCCGCCTCGCCGGCGAGCAGACCGCCCTCGCCACCGCGCACGCCGAGCTGAAGGAGGCCCGCGCCGAGCTCGACGAGGCCCGCTCCCGGCTCGACGCCGCCGCCGAGACCGAGCGGCGGCTGCGCGAGGAGCTGACCGCCGCGCAGGCCGAGGCCGCCCGGCTCACCGCCGAGCGAGAGTCCGCGACGGCCCGCGCCGACGAGCAGGCCGCGCGCGCCGACCGCGCCGAGAAGCTCGCCGACGAGACCGCCGCCCGCGCCGAGGGCGCCGACGCCCGCATCGAGCGGGCCGAGCAGCGCGCCGAGATCGCCGCCGAGCGCGCCGACCGGGACGCCGCCACCGTCCGCTCGCTGCAGGACACCCTGCGCGCGGCCCTCGACCTCCCGGCCGTCGAGGAGATCGGTGAGGACCGGGGCGTCCGCGTCGGCGAGACCGGCGCGGTCATCGCCAAGCCCGGCGGGCTGATCGGCGTCGAGCAGGTCCCGGACGTCCTCGACAGCGAGCTCGCCGCCCGGTTCGCCCGCGCCGTGCTGGCCGTCCGCGTCCACCAGGCCACCCAGCGGGCCGTCCAGGACACGTCCGCCGACTGATCCTCAGGCCGAACACTGAAGCGGGGAAAACTTCCCCGCTTAGGGTTGTTTGCCCGAGCGGTCCCGTGGCACGCTTAAGTGGAGATTGATTCCCCGCTTGGGTGTGGCGGGAGGACGCCTTCCGTCACCGTGGCACCGAAGGAGTCGCCATGGCCTCCGCCGAACTCCCGCCGAAGCTGGCACGGATGAGCCGCGGCCCGCTCCGCCTGCTCGGCTGGGGCGTCCCGATGGGCCCGCTGGTCCTGCTGCGCACCCGCGGCCGGCGCAGCGGCCTGCCCCGCACCGCGCCGGTCGCCCTGCTGAAATTCGAAGGCCGTCAGTGGCTCGTCTCGCCGTTCGGTGAAACCCAATGGGTCCGCAACGCGCGCGCGGACGGGCGAGTGGGGCTCGGGCGCGGGCGGCGGCTCCGTCCGGTGCGCCTCACCGAGATCGACGACGACCGCACGCCCCGCGTCCTGCGCGCCTACCGGCACAAGTTCCGGATCGTCCCGTTCGTCCGCGACGCCTTCGCCGCCGGCGGCCACCACCCGGTCTTCCTCGTCGAACCCGAGGCCTGACCAGCCGCGCACTACACGCCGTCATAGACGAGGAGGCCGTCGGGGCGCAGGCGGGCGCCCGACGTTGGCGGGTGCTCGGTGAGACGGCCGTCGTGCGCCAGATGCAGCACCGGATGGCCGCGCGCGAGGACGGCGAAGTCGGCGATGAGCCGCCGATGGCAGCGCCACCACACCGACTCGCTGCACATCACCGCCGTCCGCTCCCGATCGGCCTCCGGCAGCAGCTCGTCCATCGCGGTCACGAACTCGGGGTCGCGGGTGTAACCGGCATAGCCGCGGAACGAATCGTTGCGCCAGAACGTGTCGGGCGAGTCGAGCGCGGCCTTGCGGAAGCCGCCGAGCCGCTTCTCCCACCGGTAGCCGATCCCCACTTCGGGCAGCCACTCGCGCAACGCGTCCCGCTGCACGTCGGGATTGCGGCGGCTGCCGGGCGCCGTCCGCACGTCCACCACGTCCCGGACCCCGGCATCCCGAAGCAGCGGCACGAGCTCCTCCCGCCCCGCCGTCCCATGCCCGAACGTCAGCAACGGCTCCGTGTCGTCCACACCTCCAGCATTCCCAGCCAGACCGTGCGGCCGTCCTCGTCGCACAGCTGCGGGCCTCCGAGCGCGCGCGTCTCAGGGGCGGGGGTCGGTGCGGAGGATGGAGTAGCGGATGCCGTCGCGCCAGGCGCCGTCACGGAACACGGCGGCACGGATGACGCCCTCACGCGTGAGGCCCAGCTTCTCGAGGACGCGCTGCTCGGCGATGTTCTCGGCCTCGGTGTCCGCCTCCAGGCGGTGGACCTGCGAGTAATCGAACAGATAGCGGATGAGCTGCCGCTGGGCCTCCGTTCCGACGCCCTTCCCGCGGGCGTCGGGATGCAGACCGATCCCGAAACTGTAGTAGTGGGTGACGCGGCTGGCGACGACCTTGCTCCAGGCGACGAACCCGAGCCGGGCGTCGCCGTTCGCCACCAGCATCATGCTTCTGTCGTCGCTGAGCAGGCCGTCCTCCGGCCAACGGCGCTCCCAGCGATAGGGATCGCCATAGCCGTGCCAGCCGAACTCCCCGGCGATCTCGGGATCCGTGACGAAGCCCCGCAGGAACGGCAGGTCGTCCTCACGGAACGGCCGCAGCACCAGCCCATCAAGGTCCATGAAACGGACCCTAACCGCGCTTGAGCCGACCCACCAACGCGGCAAACGCCGACCGGGAGAGCCGAAGATGCCCACCCCCAGAATCCCTGCTGTCGCGGATGCCGATCGCTTCTGGAAGGCGTGCGACCTCGATGCATTCGCCCGTGCCACCTTGCCCGCTGTAGCTGCTCTTCCGCCAGGTCGTCATGGCAGCGCCTCGTCAGGTGGTCGGTCGGTAGCTCTTCAGGCGGTCGAGGAGGGCGGCGAAGGCGTGGTGAGGGAGTTCGAGGTGTTCCGCTTCGGGATTCTTGCTGTCCCGGACGGCGATGGTTTCGCTGAGGCGCGCGACTTCCACACACTCCTCTGTGCCGCCGGCTCCGCTGTAGCTGGCCTTTCGCCAGGTCATCATGTGCGCATCCTTGATATCCACTCGCGAGACTGAACTTCGCTACAGGCTTGGGCTGCGATCTTTTCGAAGCGTACAGCCACGCGGGCCGCCTCTACTTGATCCTCTATGACTCGGCCGACGTTAAGGCTTGTCCCTGCGAAAGCCACTCTGAGACCGCGAGGAAGCTCGAAGCAGCTGAACCCGCCGTCCACTCCGATGTAGGGAAGAGCCTTCTCGGGGATCACCCGTATCGAGACGTGGCGAAGCAGGCTGAGCTTGAGCAACAGATCGCGTTGCTCTTCCATGACCGCCGCCTCTGCCATCGGGCGGAGGGCGACCTCGTCCAAGACCGCCCAGATCGCCGGATCGTCGGCGAGCATCGCTTCCTGATGCTCCATGCGCTTCGCGACAGCGCGTTCGACGTCATCGACCAGTCGGGCGTCGTGCCCTGCAGTGAGGAGCGATCTGGCGTAGCCCTCGGTCTGGAAGGGCATCGGTATGACGTTGTTGTAGTAGATGCGGAGGACGGACGCGTTGCGCTGGTAGCGGCGGAGCTTTTCGGACCAGTTGGGGTCTACGCCCAGTTTGGCGTAGCGCAGGAGGATCGTGAGGATGCCGCCTGTGTCCCATAGTTGGTCCAGGATGTCGGCCTCGCGTTCGTCGATTTGGCGGGTGCCGCCCTCGTACTTGGAAACTTGGCTCTTCGTGCAGCCGATGATCTTTCCGACCTCGTCCTGCGTCATGTCGTGCTTCAGGCGCAGGAAGCGCAGGTAGTAGGCGATGAGGGCGTAGAGCGACACGTCCGGGTCGGGGGACTGCCTGACCATGATCGACCGCCTTCCGGGGGGAGCGGTAGTTGCCAACCTCTCGGGCAATGGTGACAACGTAGCCGGACGCTCCCATTCTTGTCCTGGAAAACGTGGGAAGGAAGGGGGAGGTCATGGGGATTAAAGCCGCTAATTCGGGCGAACTGGATGTGGTGTGCCTGGCGGCGGCCACGGTGCCGGGAATGGTGCGTGCGCTGATCGAGTTCCGGCTCGCCGAATGGGGGCTTCGGGCGTTGGCGGGGGACGTTCATCTCATCGCCGGGGAACTGGTCGCAAATGCGATACAAAGCACGCCGGATCGGGAGATCCGGGTCAGGTTCGTGCGGGAGGGGCGGGTCGTGCGGCTGATGGTGTGGGACGCCTCGGACGCGATGCCGGTCGCCAAGCCGGTCGTGGAGATGACGCTGGACGACATCGTCCCCGACGCGTGTGCGCTGGATGCGGGGCACGACGACGGGACGGGCGGGTGGGGCCTCCCGATCGTCCAGGCGCTGGCGAGCCGGTGCGGGGTGGAGCGGACGCGGCCCGGCAAGTGGGTCTGGGCGGAGGTCGCCTTCTGATGGCCGGAGGGATCCCGCTGAGGCGGCGGGGACGCGAAATCGCCGTCCGGTATCTGGACCACTTGTCCGTCGCGGTGCGGATGGACGGATGGCGTTGCGTGAAGTTCTACCGCGACGACCGCTTCCCTTTTTCAGAGCCGTTGTTGTGGATTTATGCGAGTGGCGTCGCCGAGGACGTGGGCGTCGTTGTCGGCGCGCGCGCTGTGCGTGGTTATGGGTGGGCCTACTGCGAGGTGCGGCGAGGACGAACTCGCTTCCTGTTCCCGTGCGGGGACGTCAATGCGGCGTCTGAGCGGGTCGGTCGCCTGCTCAGACACCGCATGTTCCCGGCGACGTGGTGAAGCGCGCGTCAGTTGTTCGGGTCGGGGGCCGGGTCGCCCGGTTCCGGGGTGACGAGGAGCCCGACCGAGTCCGAGCTGCGCATCCAGGCGCCGGTGATCCGGCGGTCGCCGGCGGGACGCCAGTTCGCGGGCGCGTTCCAGCTGCTGCCCGAGCCGTCCGGCTTGAACGCGCCGAGGCTGAACGCCCAGGTCAGGCCGCGGCGGTCTAGGTCCACGAGGGCCTGGCCGACGGTGCGGCCGGTGAGGCGCAGGCTCTTCGGGCGGTCGCCGGGCTCCGGGGTGGCGTCCTGGTAGAGCTCGCCGGGCCGGGCCCTGCGGCCGAGGACGACGTCGGCGCCCTCCAGGTGGAACATCGCGCCGCCGAGCTTGACGCGGAGCGGGCAGGTGCCCTGGTCGGCCGGGCATTTCAGGTCGGTGTCGGACGTGCCGGTCACACCGCCCGGTGGCAGGTCGCCGCTCGGGGCGTGCAGCGAGCCGACGCGGATGATCCGGCGTTCCTCGCCAGGGGAGACCGGCACGATCCGCAGCCGGACGTCCAGCCCGAACCTCGCGAACGCCTCGCGGAACTCGCGCTGGTCGGCGTAGGCGTCCTTGACCTCGACCTCGTACTCGTCGTCGCCGGTCACGTCGATCCGCACGGCGGCGTTGGCGTAGCTGCGCAGCGGGCCGGCGTCGCGGGCCGGAAGGATGATGAGCGCCGCGGCGGCGGCGACGGCCACGGCGGCGGCGACCGCGAAACGCAGGCGCAGGCGTGGGCGGAAGCGGAGGCGCGGGGCCGGGGTCGGGGGCGTTTCCGTGGTGATGGCGGTCAGGAGGGCGCGGGCCGTCTCGTCGGACGTGGTGATGTCGCCGTCGCGGACGGGGTTCAGGGACGCCACGAGGTCGTCGACCGGGTACGTCATGCCAGTTCGCTCCTCAGAACGGGCCTGCCCGGCCCCGGTTGGTCGACTCCGGCGGCGCGCAGCGCGCGCGCGAAGCGTTTGCGGGCCCGGTGGAGGCGGATGCTCACGGCGTTGCGGGAGCAGCCGAGCACCGCGGCGATCTCGGGGACGGACAGTCCCTCCCACGCGACGAGGGTGAGGAGTTCGCGGTCGCGGTCGGGGAGGGCGCGGAACACCTCGGTCACGGGGGAGTCGTCGTGGACGGGCGCGGTGAGCTCGGCGCGCAGCGCCGCCGTCTTGTCGGCATGGCGTCGCAGGCCGCGCCGGTGGTTGGCGAGGACGCGGCGCGCCACCCCGTACAGCCACAGCCGCGCCTCGTCGCCGGCGGGGACGTCGGCGGCGCGCCGCCAGGCGATCACGAAGGTCTCGGCGACGACGTCGGCGGCGTCCTCGGGGGTGTCGCAGCGCCGCAGCGCGTAGCCGAGCAGCGCCCGGTAGGTCGTGGCGTAGACGGCCGCGAACTCCTCTTTATCCATGGGCGGGGATCCTCCGCATGTGGCCTCCTCGGCGGTCACCTGCACATGTCATGGGATCCCCGGATCTTTCACCCGGCGAAGGACGAGATCCGCGACCAGACGCGCGCGGGCTGCTCCTCCTGGGCGAAGTGGCCGGCGTCCTCGATGGTGGCGGTGGTGAGGTCGCGGACGCCGGCGTCGCGGAAGCCGCGCGCGTAGGCGTCGATGTCGCCGCCCTCGCCGTCGCCGCGCAGGTAGAGGAGCGGCGTGGAGACGGGGCCGGTGGCGGCGGTGTTGTCCTGCGCGTCCTGGGCGAACGCGCGGTACAGGTCGAAGCCGGCGGTGAGCGCGGTGCCGCCGTACGCGGCGGCGTGGGCGTCCCGCGACTCCGGCGTGAGCCGTGACGGGTCGACGGAGAGCACGTCGTAGAAGTAGTCGAAGTACTCGCGCTCGCGCCCCCGGACGAGGGTCTCCGGCAGCGACGGGACGGCGTGCAGGCCGAAGTGCCAGATGTAGGGGTTGCGCAGGACGTCGTCCCACGGGGGCACGCCAGGGATCACGGTGTTCATGATGACGACGCGGGCGGCGTCGTGCCGGCGGAGGCAGGCGTAGGCGACCATGCCTCCGGCGTCGTGGCCGACGAGGGTGAGGTCGGCCAGGCCGAGGTGTTCCACAAGGCTGTGGACGATCGCGGCGAGCGCGGCCTTCGACCCGCCGGTGGCGGGCCCGGTGGACTCGCCGATGCCGGGGAGGTCGATGGCGATCAGCCGGGCGCCGGGCGGCGCGGCCTCCATGACGCCCGTCCATGTCCGCCACGACTCGGGCCAGCCGTGCAGGAACAGGAACGGCCGCCCGGCCGGGGCGCCGGACTCGGCGACGTGCAGGTAGTGGCCGTCGACCGGGACGCGCGCATGACGAATCGACATGAACCATGTCTATCAAAGCACATGATGCATGTCTAATAGCTACGATGGGGACGTGAACGCGTACGAGCGGGGGACGGGCTTCCTCCTGGCCCGGCTGGGCTCGCTGACCGCGCGGTCGTGGACGGCGTTCCTCGCCGCCCACGACCTGACGCAGGGCCAGTACGCGGTGCTGGTGACGCTCGGGGAGCACGGCCCGCAGGGGCAGCGGCGCCTCGCCGGGCTCGTCGCCGTGGACGCGCGCAACATCGTCGCGGTGCTCGACGCGCTCGCCGGGCGCGGCCTGGTGGAGCGGCGCCCGGACGAGGCGGACAGGCGCCGCCGCACCGTCGCGCTCACCGAGCGGGGCAAGGCGCTGGTCACGGTGGTCGCCGACGCGGCGGCCGAGGAGCAGGACGGGTTCCTGCGCGCGCTCGACCAGGCCGAGCGCGCCCAGTTGAACCTGCTGCTCAGGCGGCTCTACGCGTCACACGTCGACGGCCCGGCATGACGGCGGCCGACCCCGCTGAACGAGGCGACAGCGGTCGCCCCGGTGAATGCGGTCAGGAAGGCTTCGGGAGCATGCGCTTCATGGCTTCGTGGGCGCCCGCGACCAGCGCGTCGCGGGGGAAGCCGGCGCGCTTCTGGGCGGCCTTGTAATTGCCGCCCGCGACCCAGACCGGCCCGTCGGACAGGTGCTCCAGGCCCTCGCGGGCGATGTCGTCGGGCTCGGCGACGTTCAGGCCCGGGATGTCCATGTTCAGGCCGGCACGTTCCATCGCCGGGGTGCGGGTGACGCCGAGGACGAGCTCCAGCACGTCCACGCCGTGCTCGCGCAGCTCCAGCCACAGCCCCTCGGCGAACACGCGGCCGAACGCCTTCACCGCGGCGTAGATGCTGATCTGCGGCTGCCCCATGTAGCCGGCGAGCGAGCCGACCAGCAGGATCCCGCCGCGGCCGCGCTCCTTCATCAGCGCGCCGAAGTGCTGCGTGAGCGCGAGCTGCGCGGTGATGTTCAGGTCGATGACGCCCTGGAAGCGGTCCAGGTCGCCGGACACGAACTCGTGGCCGTAGCTGTTGGCGCCCGCGTTGAAGATCAGGAGCCCGACGTCCAGGCCGTCGGTGACCTCGCGGATCCGCTTCAGCGGGTCGGGCGCGACGAGGTCGAGCTCCAGGGTGCGGACCTCCACGCCCTTCGCGCGGACCTCCTCGGCGGTGCGCTCCAGCGGCCCGGGCTTGCGGGCGATCAGCACGAGGTTCAGCCCCGCGTCGGCCAGCCGGTGGGCGAAGGCGGAGCCGACGCCCTCGGAGCCGCCGGCGATGACGGCCCACGGGCCATAGCGGTCGATCATTGTTCTCCGTCCAGGTCCGGGGTCCAGGCGACGCCGTTGATGTGCGAGCCGCCGTCCACGAACAGGGTGTTTCCGGTCAGGTAGCGGGCGCCTTCGGAGGCCAGGAACACCGCGACCGGCGCGATGTCGGTCTCGGGGTCCCCGAGGCGGCCCATGGGGTTGGCGGCGTCGGCGGCGGCCTCGATCTCGGGATGCTCGGCCGCCATCCGGCGGAACGCGGCGCTCTTCGCGCCCGGGCAGACGGCGTTGACGACGACGCCCGTCGGCGCCCACTCGCGGGCGGCGGTGCGGGTCAGCGTGCGCAGCGCCTCCTTCGCCGAGTTGTACTCCAGGGTGCCCATGTGCGCGTTGACACCGTTCAGCGAGCACATGTTGATGACGCGGCCCCAGCCCCGCCGCTTCATGTGCGGGAACGCGGCGCGCATCGCCCAGAACGGGCCGTAGTAGCCCATCGCGAAGCCGCGGGCGAGCTGCTCGTCGGTCTTGGTCTCGACGCGGCTGACGGTCCCGGCGCCCCAGGCGTTGTTGACCAGGACGTCGACGCCGCCCCACAGGTCGGCGCAGAACGCGACCATCGCCTCGACCTGCGCGCGGTCGGTGACGTCGGTCGGGACGAACCGGGCGTCCGCCCCGAACTCCTCGGCCAGCTCCCGCGCGACCCGCTCGCCCGCGTCCACGTTCAGTTCGGCGACGAGGACGCGGGCGCCCTCCGCGGCGAACCGGCGCGCGATGCCGCGCCCGATGCCGTCGCCGGCGCCCGTCACGATCGCGGACCGGCCGGCCAGCGCGTCACTCATCGATCACCGTGATCGACCCGGTCAGCGCGGCCTCCTGGATCGCCGAGCGCAGCGCCGGGCACGTCTCGAACGGGTCCGCGGCGAGCTCCGGGCAGGCGGCGCGGGCCTCGGCCGTCCACTGGATGCTCGTCTGCTCCCAGCTCGACTTGCGCACCAGCACCTGCGCGGCGCACCGGCGGCAGCGGACGGGCAGCAGCGGCCCGTCCACCAGCCGCTCGTCCTGGCGGACCGTCACGCCGACGCCCCTTCGGCGGCCCGGCGCGCGAGGTTCTCCTCGACCTCCTTCTCCCACGACTCGACCGGCCGCGTCGTGTCGATCTCGAACTCGAACCGGTCGGTCATCTCCGGCTGCACGTCGGCGACGTCCACGTAGAACTGCTGGTACCAGCGGCGCAGCTGGTAGACCGGGCCGTCCTCCTCGCACAGCAGCGGGTTGTCGATGCGGGCCTTGCGCTTCCAGATCGCGACGTCCTGCTCGAACCCGGTGAGGATGAACGTCGACAGCTTCTCCGCGGTGGCCTCGGCGACCTCCGGCGGCAGCTTGTCGCTGTGCTGGACGATGATCCCCGAGTGCAGCGAGAACGAGTTCTCGTCGATCGGGTAGTGGCAGTTGATCAGCACCGAGTTCAGGTCGTAGCCCTCGTAGTGGTACGTCAGCTCGTCGATCATGAAGGACGGGCCGTGGTACGACGCGACGGAGCTGTTGCCGAGCATCCGCGGCCCGCCGCTCCCGCTGCTCTCGCGGCGCGCGTCCGGCCGGCTCTTGCCCTTCATGATCTGCGTCGCGACGGTGCCCTCGAAGATGTTCTTGAAGTACGTCGGGAACGAGTTGTGGATGTAGAAGAAGTGCGCCATGTCGACGACGTTGTCGATGATCTCGCGGCAGTTGGTGTGGACGACCTGCTCCGTCCAGCGCCAGTCCGTCCAGTCGTCGCGGGTGGCGCCCTCGATCAGCGGGATCGTCACGTCGTCCGGCGGCTGCTTGCCCTCCGGGTCGTTCCAGACGAACAGCAGCTGGTTCTTCTCCATTGTCGGCCACGCCGCCGTGCGCGCGCGCAGCGGAACGCGACGCGCGTACGGGATCTTCTTGCAGCGCCCGTCGCCGCCCCAGCGCCAGTCGTGGAACGGGCAGGCGATCTCGTTGCCCTTCACCGTGCCGTCCGACAGGTCGCCGCCCATGTGCCGGCAGTAGCCGTCCAGGACGTTGGTCTTGCCGTCCTCACCGGTGAAGACCACGAGCTTCTGCCCGAACGCGTTCACCGTGTGGGGCTTGCCGTCCTTGTACTTCTCGGCCAGCCCGAGGCAGTGCCATCCCCGGGCGAAACGGGAGGAGATGGCCTCCGCCTCGATCTTGCGGACGGCGTCCGGCTCGGTTGCTGTCACGTGGATCATCCCTTCAGCGATGGACGGGTGATTCGAACGGTAGGTCGAGCGCCGCGGTCCGGTCCCGGAAGTCTCAGTGGCCGGGACGCGCGTCCCCGCGGCGGCACGGTGACATGGTGTCCTGCGAGGGCCGGAACGGAAAAGGCGGGAGCGAGGAGCGGGCATGAGCAACGAGGTCCTGGAAGCCGTGCGGGAGCTGCTGCCGGGCATCGCCGAGCGGGCCCGGTCCGTGGACGAGAAGGGCCGCATCCCGGCCGAGACGATGAAGGAGCTCACCGCCGCCGGGGTGTTCCGGATGCTGCAGCCGTCCCGGTACGGCGGCGCCGAGGACGACCCGGTCGCCTTCTACGAGGTGGTCAGGGCGGTCTCCGGCGCCTGCGGCTCCACCGGCTGGGTCACCGCCGTCCTCGGCGTCCACTCCTGGCACCTCGGCCTCTTCCCGGACGAGGCGCAGCAGGAGGTGTGGGAGCCGGGCCCGGACGTGCTGGTCGCCTCGTCGTACGCGCCGATCGGCCGGCTCACCCCCGTGGACGGCGGGTTCGAGGTGTCGGGGCGGTGGGCGTTCTCGTCCGGCTGCGAGTTCGCGGACTGGGCGCTGCTCGGCGGCCTCGTCGTCGGCGCGGAGGGCCGCCCGGTCGACTTCATGACCGTGCTGATCCCGAAGGCGGACTACGAGATCCGCCAGGTGTGGGACTCGATGGGCCTGCGCGGCACCGCCAGCGACGACATCGTGGTGGAGCGGGCGTTCGTGCCCGCGCACCGCGCGATGCGCAACTTCGACCAGGCGCAGCTGCGCACCGCGGGCCGCAAGGTCAACACCGGGCCGCTGTACCGGCTGCCGTTCGGCACGATCTTCACCACCACCGTCGCGGCCAGCGTGATCGGGATGGCGGCGGGCTGCCACGACCTGTACGTGCAGCGGATGCGCGACCGGATCCGGCTCAGCCTCGGCGGCGGCCGGTTCGTCGAGGACCAGTTCGCGCAGGTCGCGGTGGCGCGGGCGGCGTCGGAGATCGACGCGGCGATCCTGCAGACCGACCGGAACGTCCGGGAGATCTACGCGTACGCGGTCCGCAACGAGAAGATCCCGATGGAGCTGCGGCTGCGCGCGCGCCGCGACCAGGTGCGCGGCACCGAGCGGGCCATCGAGGCGATCGACATCCTGTTCAAGACGGCGGGCGGCAACTCGCTGCACCGCGGCAACGTGATCGAGCGGGCCTGGCGGGACGCGCACGCGGGCAGCGTGCACGTGGCGAACGACGTGGAGCACGCGCTGTCGATGTACGGCCGCGGCGAGTTCGGCCTCGCGGTGGAGGACAACCTCGTCTGACGCCGGGAAAAGGGCTTGGGCGGGATGGGGCCGGGCTGGTAGCTTGCACGGGATCGTGAAGGAACGCGAGGAGGTGAGACCCATGAACGCTGGATCGAGGTGGGTGCTCCCCCTTTCGTCACGGTCTTACGGCTGACACAGGTGTCGCCGGGAGCGCCCGAAAAAGGCACTCCCGAAAGGCAACACCATGCATTCCTTGCACTTCACCGCCGAGACGTCGTCGAACGGCGTCCGCGAACGCGACTTCACCGTGGACGGCGTTCCCGGCGTCCTCTGGTCCCCCGCGTCCGGCACCGGCCGCGCGCCCCTGATCCTGATGGCCCACGGCGGCGGCAACCACAAGAAGTCGCCCGCGATGGCGGGCCGCGCGCACCGCCTCGTCACCGGCTGCGGCTTCCACGTCGCCGTCATCGACGCGCCCGGGCACGGCGACCGTCCCCGCACGCCCCACGACGAGCGGGAGATCGCCGAGCTGTTCCGGGCGCGGGCGGCGGGCGAGCCGGAAGGGCCGATCGTCGTCCGGTACAACGCCCACCTGGCGGAGCAGGCCGTCCCGGAGTACCGCGCGACCCTCGACGCCCTTCAGGAACTGCCGGAGATCGGCCCGGGCGGGCCGGTCGGTTTCTTCGGCCTGAACATGGGCACCGCCATCGGCGTCCCGTTCGTCGCGTCCGAACCCCGGATCGCCGCCGCCGTCTTCGGCCTGCACTGGCCCGACGCGCTGGCCGACGCGGCGCGGCGGATCACCGTCCCGATCGAGTTCGACCTCCAGTGGGACGACGAGCACATCCCGCGTGAGTCCGGTCTCGCGCTCTTCGACGCCTTCGCCTCGAAGGAGAAGACCCTGCACGCGAACGCCGGCGCGCACAAGGAACTCCCGAGGTTCGAGGTGGACAACGCCGTCCTCTTCTTCGCCCGCCACTTCCCCCGCGCCGCCTAGCCGCTGGCATGCGGCGAGTCGTCGTTATGGGCGGCTCCATAACGACGACTCGCCGTGAGCGGACGCGGTCCCGTCAGCAGGTGGTGGGCGGGGTTCCTCCGGACTGGAGGGTCCGGACGAAGGCCAGCGCGTCGTCGAAGGACGCGTTGATGGAGGCACGGTGGTCGGCGCCCGCGTATTCGCGGTACGCGATGGCCGGGGACCGCTTGCACAGGTCGGCGACCAGGGCCTTCGTCGCGGCGGGGGAGACCGACGTGTCGGCGGTGCCCTGCGCGACGAGGGTCGGGACGCGCAGGTCGAGGCCGGTGGCCTCCTGCGCGTTGAAGTAGGTCTCGAACGCGGTCAGGTCGGCGTCCGGGCGGAAGACCTGGTCCAGCGGGATCGCCGACCCGGCCTCCCTCAGCTGGGCGAGGCACGCGTCGCGCTGCCCGGATTCGAGGACCTTCGCGGCCGCCGGGGTCAGCAGGTCCTCCGGGTGGAACGACGGGTTCGCCGCCTTCGCCCCGTTGAGCAGCACGAACAGGAACGGCACCGCCAGTTCGGCACCGGGGTACTGCGCCTGGACGTACGTCGCCGTCTCCGCCATGTGCGACCCGGGCGCGATCGCCACGGCGCCCTTCAGCCGGACGTCGCGGGTCTTCTCGGCGGCCGTGAACAGCGTCGCGTGGCCGCCCTGGCTGTGCCCGGCGACGTAGAAGGTCCGCCCGATGTGCGGGTCGACGCCGTGCGCGGCCCGGACGATGTCGATGACGGTGTTCGCCTCGCTCGCCCCGTTCATGTACGGGTGCCCGCCCGGCGTGCCCATGCCCTCGTAGTCGGTCTGGACGACGGCGAAGCCGCGCGCCACCCACTTGTCGAGGTAGCCCTCGGTGATCGACAGGTAGTCGTGCGCCGGGCCGGTGGCGGTGTCGCGGGACGGCGCGCACGCGTCGGCGGTGCCGGTGGTGCCGTGCGCCCAGCTGAGCACGGGCCAGCCGCCGCGCGGCGCCTTGCCCTTCGGGACGGCGACGGTGCCCGTCACCGCGATCCGCCTGCCGCCCACGCCCTCCGAGACGTACCGGATCGCGCGGGTGAAGGAGGCGGACGGCAGCGCGGCGGCGGTGTGCAGCGGCGCGCTCGCCAGCAGCGTCCCGCGATGCCCGGGATCGGCGTGCGCGGGCACGGCGGTGCCGGCGAGCCCGGCGGCGGCCACGGCGGCCGTGGCGGCGGCGGTCAGGCGCCCCCTGGCGAATCTCACGTGCGGTTCCTCCTCATGTCCTGGACGGCGCGGTAGGCGAAGGCCATCGCCGATCCGATCGGGATGCCCGGCCCGGGGTAGACGGGGCCGGTGAACGATGCGCTGGTGTTGCCCGCGGCGTACAGCCCGGGGATGGGGCGGTCGGCGCCGTCGAGGACGCGGCCGTCGGGGTCGGTGCGCAGCCCGCCCTTCGTCCCGAGGTCGCTGAGCACGATCTCCGCGGCGTAGTACGGCGGCTCATCGACCGGGACGAGGCCGGGCTTCCCGCCGGTGAAGAACAGGTCGTACGGGTCCTCACCGCGGTGGAAGTCCTCGTCGGCGCCCTTGGCGGCGAGACCGTTGAAGCGTTCCACGGTCGCGGCGAGCGTGCCGGCGGGCAGGCCGGTCTTCGCGGCGAGGTCGGCGAGCGAACCCGCCTCGACCCACGTGCCGGACGCCACCTGCTCCTCCAGCGCCACGGGCGGGACGGAGATCGCCGGCAGGCCCTTCGAGCGGGCGTCGAAGATCAGGTGGAACGGTCCCTCGGCCGCCGCGAGCCGCCGCCCCATCTGGTCGTACGGGAGGGACTCGTTGGCGAACCGGCGGCCCGAGCCGTCCACGACGAGCCCGCCGCGGAACCCGAGCGTGAACGCGGGCAGGCCGTCCGGGGTCAGCACGCCGGGGCAGAACCACGCCTGGTCCAGCAGGCCGGTGGACGCGCCCGCCGCGACGGCGGCGGTGATCGCGTCGCCGGTGTTGGCGCCGTCCGGGGCCATCGTCCAGGCGGCGCCGCCGGGGACGCCGCGCTCGCCGCGCAGCGCGGCCGACGACTCGAAGCCCCCGGCCGCGAGCAGCACGCCGTGCCGGGCGCGGAGCCGGCGCGGGCCGTCCGGCGTCGCCGCGACGACGCCGGTGACCTCGCCGTCCTCGACGACCAGGTCCGTCAGCGCGGTGCCGGTGCGGACGTCGCCGTTGCCCGTCGCGGTGATCGCCAGCAGCAGCCGGCCGATCAGCGCGCGGCCCTGCACGAGCGGCTTGGACGCGGAGTGCCCGCGCCCCGCCCGGTCCCGGTCGACCGGCGGCCGGACGAGCCCGGCCAGGTCGCCGAGCCGCTCGGCGGGCAGCGGCAGCGGGACGAACGACCGGCCCATGTCCATGCGGCCGGGCGCGTCGTAGTAGTCGGGGAACGGCTGGAACTCGAACTCGATCGCGGGGTCCTGCTCCAGGAAGTCCACCAGCTCCGGCGCCGTCTCCAGGAACGCCTCCCGGTGCGCGGCGGTGCCGTCGCCGATCAGCGCCCGCAGGTAGGTGCGCGCCGACTCGGCCGAGTCGCCGATCCCGGCCCGCTCCTGCACCTTCGTGCCGGGCAGCCAGATCGCCGACCCCGAGTACGCCGACGTCCCGCCGAGCACCCCCGTCTTCTCCAGGACCGCCGTCCGCAGCCCGGCGGAGGCCGCGGCGAGCGCCCCCGCCATCGCGCCGGCCCCCGAACCGGCCACCACCACGTCGTATTCGTCGTCCCACGATTCCCCGGCGTTTCCCACGTGACGTCCCCTCCGAGCCTCGGGTGCTGGCGCGGCCACAAGGTAAGCGGGGGCGCGGCGCACCGGGACGCCCGGTCCCACTGACCGGTATCGACGATCGCGGGACGTGCCGGGACTCCGGATATTGTTCCTTGTCAGCACCGGAAAGGACGTGGGGGAGGATCGTGGCGAGGATCGCGTCGGCGAGGCTGTCCGCCGAGCCGAGCTCACCCGAGCAGCACGACCGCCGCCAGCGCATACTGCGCGCGGCGGCGCGCATCGGCGCGGAGAAGTCCCTCGAGCGCGTCCAGATGCACGAGGTGGCGAAGGCCGCCGGCGTGGCGATCGGCACCCTCTACCGGTACTTCCCGTCGAAGGTCCACCTGTTCACCGGCGTGATGGCCGCGCAGGTCGACCGGCTCCGCGACCAGGTCACCGAGCCCGACCCGGACACCGCGCCCGAGGAGGCCGTCGCCGACCTGCTGGTGCAGGCCAGCCGGTACCTGATGGCGCAGCCGGTGCTGTCGACGTCGATGCTGCACGCGTCCAACACCGCGCACGTCGCGACCGTCGCCGACACCGTCCACATCGACAACACCTTCCGCGAGATCCTGCTGCGCGCCGTGGGCATCGAGGTGCCGACCGCGCAGGACGTCACGCTCGTCCGGCTGCTGATGCAGTGCTGGTACGGCGTGCTCCAGTCGAGCCTGAACGGGCGCGCGTCCATGGCGGACGTGGAGAGCGACATCCGGCTGGCCTGCAAGCTCCTCCTCGCGCCGCGCTCGAACGCCCCCGGGAACGCGCCTGGGAACGCCGCGGGGAACACCTCCGGGAAGGCCCCCGAGTAGGCGCTCCCGTTCATCGGGATCGTCCCGGCGGGGCGTACCGGGCCGCGGTTAGCGTTCCGGCATGAATCGCTACGACGGCGTGAAAGTGCTCCTCACCGGGGCCGCGTCGGGCATCGGACGGGCCACCGCGCACCGGCTCGCCGCCGAGGGCGCCGCGGTCTACGCCGTGGACCGGTCCGCGGACGGGCTCGCCGAGACCGCCGCCGGCGCCCCCGGCCCGGGGACGGTCGCCACGCGCGTCGCCGACGTCACCGACGAGCCCGCCGTGATCGCCGCGGTCGCCGACGCCGCGGACACGCTCGGCGGCATCGACGTCCTCGTCAACGTCGCGGGCGTGCACAAGACCACCCCGATCGGGACGCTGTCGGTCGCCGACCTGACGTGGATCTTCAACGTGAACCTCGTCGGCACCGCGCTGTTCTGCCGGGAGGCCCTCAAGCACCTCCCGGACGGCACCGGCGTCATCATCACCACCTCGTCGCTGTCGGCGACGCAGGGCAACCCGTACATGACGGCCTACTCGGCGTCCAAGGGCGCCGTGCTGGCGTTCTCGCTGAGCCTCGCGGCCGAGCTGTCCGCGCGCCGCATCCGCGTCGTGCCGATCTCCCCCGGAACCGTCGACACCCCGCTGACCAGGGCCGACATGTTCCCCAAGGGGACCGACCTCAGCTACTTCGCGCGGATCGTGGCGCCGTTCGGGGTCGCCGATCCCGCGCAGATCGCGTCCGTCATCGCGTTCGCCGGGTCGTCCGACGCCGGCTACCTGACCGGCGCCGAGCTGCGCGTCGACGGCGGCTCGCACCTGTAGCCCCCGGCACGTCCGGCCTCGCGGCCCTCGTCCGGGACATCGAAAGGAAGACGTACATGGGACGCACCATCGCCGTGAGCGGGTCGGCCTCCGGCATCGGGAAGACGCTGGCGGAGCTGCTGCGCAAGCAGGGCGACGAGGTCGTCGGGGTCGATCTGCGCGACGCCGAGGTGTGCGCCGACCTGAGCACGGCCGAGGGCCGGATGCAGGCCGTCGCGGAGGTGCTGGAACGCTCCGGCGGCGCGCTCGACGGCGCCGTCGCCTGCGCCGGGGTGACCGGCCCGACGCCGCTGACCGTCCAGGTCAACTACTTCGGCGCGGTCGCGCTGCTGGACGGGCTGCGCCCGGCGCTCGCCGAGGCGGAGGCGCCGCGCGCCGCGGTGGTCGGCTCGATCTCCGGGACGCAGCCGGTGGACGACGCGGTGCTGCGCGCCTGCCTGGAGGGCGACGAGCCCGCCGCGCTCGCGGCGGCGGACCGGGTGCTGGCGGCGAAGCAGGGCAACCGGCTCTACCCGTCGTCGAAGTCGGCGCTCGCGCAGTGGCTGCGGCGCGTGTCGGTGACGCCGGAGTGGGCGGGCGCCGGGATCCCGCTGAACGCGGTCGCGCCCGGCGTCGTCCGGACCCCGATGAGCGCGCCGCTGTTCGAGGACGAGAAGATGTTCAAGATCATGAACGAGGCGGTGCCGATGCCGCTGAACGGCTACGCCGACGCGATCGTCATCGCCGAGGCGCTGGCCTGGCTGGTATCGCCCGCGAACTCGCACATGGCGGGCCAGGTCATCTACGTGGACGGCGGCGCCGAGGCGACCCTCCGGGGCCCGTCCGTCTTCTGACCTGTACCGTCTTCCGAGCTGTACGGTCGTGTGACCGGCAGACGCCGAAGGCCGCCCCTCCGCGCCGGGGGCGGCCTTCGGGCGTCCGCGGGGTCAGCCGGCGTTGGTGCCGGTGGTGTCCAGCTTCGCCACGCTGTAGGCGGCGTAGGTCCGGTGCGGGTCGCGCTCCGCGAAGTACGGGGTGACCTGCGCGCCGAACTCCTCGACGGAGAACACGCCGTCCGCGGCGGTGAACTTCTGCTCGACGGTCGGCGCGGCCATCAGCGCGACCATGTCGCCGTACACGATGAACACCTGGCCGCTGATCTTCTCCGCGGCGGGCGAGGCGAGGTAGCCGACGAACGTGCCGACGCGCTCGGGCGCCATCGCGTCCAGGCCGCCGGGGGAGGTGCCCTCGCCGAAGGTCGCCTCGGTCATCGAGGTGCGCGCGCGCGGGCAGATCGCGTTGGCGCGGACCCCGTAGCGGCCGAGCCCGGCGGACGTGGACAGGGTGAGCGCGACGATGCCGGCCTTGGCGGCGGAGTAGTTCGGCTGGCCCGCCGACCCGAACAGGAACGCCTCGGACGCGGTGTTGACCACGCGGCCGTAGACGGGGCCGCCCGCGGCCTTGCTCGCCGCCCGCCAGTACACGGCCGCGGCGCGCGACACCGCCGCGTGCCCCTTCAGGTGGACGTGGATCACGTCGTCCCAGTCCGGCTCGGACAGGTTGAACAGCATCTTGTCGCGCAGCACGCCGGCGTTGTTGACCAGCACGTCCAGCGAGCCGTAGGTGTCGACGGCGGCGGAGACGAGGGTGTCGCCCATGGACCAGTCGCCGACGTCCCCGGTGACCGCGATCGCGCTGCCGCCCGCCCCGGTGATCTCGGCGACGACCTTCTCGGCGGCCGGGCCCACGTCGTTGACGACGACGTTGGCGCCCTGCGCGGCCAGCGCGAGGGCCTCGGCGCGCCCCAGCCCGGCGCCCGCGCCGGTGACGATGGCGGTGCGGCCCGCCAGGGAGAGGTCAGCGTTCATCGGTGCTCCCGGTATGTCCGTGCGTTTCGGCCGGACCGGAGACTAGTACGTATTCTAGTTGGCCTGCGGCGACGGTCCCGCTCAGCGGGCCCAGCCCGTCCTCGTGGTCAGCGCGGACCGGTGAGTGGGACGGCGTTTGCCAGCAACGAGAACGAATTCTAGTCTCGCCGCCATGACACTTCAGCTGGCGACCCTGTTCGAGGCGGTGGCCGCGGCCGTGCCGGACCGCCTCGCCGTGGTCTGCGGCGCGCGAAGGCTGACCTTCGAGCAGCTCGACGCGCGCGCTGACACCGTGGCGCGCGCGCTGCGCGCCGCGGGCATCGGCCCAGGGGAGCACGTCGGCGTCCACATGCCGAACGGCACCGAGTACGTCGAGACGATGCTCGGCTGCCTGAAGGCCAGGGCCGTCCCGGTCAACATCAACTACCGGTACACCGACCGCGAGCTGCACCACCTCTACACCGACGCGGGGCTCGCCGCCCTCGTCGTCGACGAGGAGTACGCGCCGGCCGCCGCGCGCGTCGCGCACGACTGCCCCGCCCTCCGCCACGTCCAGATCGTCCGCCCGGACACGACCGCCGGGAACGAGGCCGCCGGAAACGAAACCGCCGGAAACGCGGCCGCCGGAAACGAGGCCGCAGGCAGCACGGCGGGCGCGGCGACGGACGACGTGGCAGGCGGCGCTGCAGGTGGCGGGCTGGAGTGGCCGTCGCGGATCAGCGTTCGCGACTACGACGCCGAACCGGGCGAAGCCGACCCGTCCCTCCGCGAGGGCCGCAGCCCCGACGACCACTACGTGCTCTACACCGGCGGGACGACCGGGCTGCCCAAGGGCGTCGTGTGGCGGCACGAGGACTTCTACATGGCCGCCGTCAGCGGCGGGAACCCGTACGGCGACCCGCACCTCACCGCCGAGGACCTGGCCGCCGCCGCGAAGGCCGGCACCGGGTTCGGCTACCTGCTGACGATGCCGCTGATGCACGGCGCCGCCGCGTACACGCTGCTCATCGCCCTGTTCACCGGCTCCCACGTGATCCTGGCGCGCCGCTTCGACCTGGTCGCGACGCTGCGCCGGATCGAGCGTGAGAAGCCGATGATCGTCACGGTGGTCGGCGACGCGATCGCCCGCCCGCTCGCCGACGCGATCCGCGCGCACGGCGCCGGGTACGACCTGTCCTCGGTGAAGGTCGTCGGCTCGGGCGGCGCGATCTTCTCGCGCAGCGTCCAGGAGGAGATCGCCGAGCTCATCCCCGGCGTGTACATCAACAACGGGTTCGGCGCGTCCGAGTCCGGGGTGGACGGCAGCATCCAGGTCGGCGCGGACGGGCTGATGCGGATCGCCCCGACCCCGCGCCTCACCGTCGTCGACGATGCGATGAACCCGATCCCGCCCGGCTCGGACGAGATCGGCGTCGTCGCCCGGTCCGGGCACGTCCCGCTCGGCTACCACAACGACCCGGAGAAGACCGCCCGCACGTTCCCGGTGATCGGCGGGACGCGGTGGGCGATCCTCGGCGACATGGCCCGTGTCGAGGCCGACGGCACCACCGTCGTGCTCGGCCGCGGCTCCGGCTGTATCAACACCGGCGGCGAGAAGGTCTTCCCCGAGGAGGTCGAGCAGGCCCTCAAGGCGCACCCCGCCGTCATGGACGCGCTGGTCGCGGGCGTCCCGGACGACCGGTTCGGCGAGCGGGTCGCCGCCGTCGTCGAGCTGCGGGCCGGCGCGTCCGCCACCGCCGAGGACCTGCGGGCGCACTGCCGCGCGCACCTCGCCGGCTACAAGATCCCGGCGCTGGTCGCGTTCACGGACGCGGTCGTCCGCTCGCCGAGCGGCAAGGCCGACTACCGCTGGGCCAAGCGCTTCCTCACCACCTCCCGTTGAGTTGCGGCGTGCCGCCCTCGTTCAGGCGCGGGCGAGGGCGGCGCGCCGCAGCTCGACGACGAACCTCGAGAAGGAGATCCTCATGGCCGAGGCCGTGATCGTCGACGCCGTCCGGACGCCGGTCGGCAAGCGCTACGGCGCGCTGTCCGGGCTGCATCCGGCGCAGCTGCTCGGCCTGGCGCAGAAGGGGCTGCTGGAGCGCGCGGGCGTCGACCCGGCCGCGGTCGGGCAGGTCGTCGGCGGCTGCGTGACGCAGGTCGGCGAGCAGTCCAACAACGTCACCCGCAACGCCTGGCTGTACGCGGGCCTGCCGTACGCGACGGCCTGCACGACGATCGACTGCGCGTGCGGGTCGTCGCAGCAGGCGGTGCACCTGGTCGCGGGGCTGATCGCGGCCGGCGCGATCGACGCCGGGATCGGCTGCGGCGTCGAGGCGATGAGCCGGGTGTTCCTCGGCCAGGCCCTCGCGCCCGGCACCGGCAGCCCGGCGCCCGACGGCTGGGAGATCGACTACCCGGACCAGTTCACCGCCGCGGAGCGGATCGCGAAGAAGCGCGGCATCACCCGCGCGGACGCCGACGCGCTCGGCGTCGCGTCGCAGGCCAGGGCGCGGCGCGCGTGGGACGAGGACCGGTTCGCCGGGCAGATCGTCGAGATCGAGGCGCCCGTCATGACCAAGGAGGGCCCGACCGGCGAGACCGCCGTCGTGTCCCGCGACCAGGGACTGCGCGACACCACCGCCGAGGCGCTGGCGAAGCTGAACCCGGTCATCCCGGACGGCATCCACACCGCCGGGAACTCCTCGCAGATCAGCGACGGCGCCGCCGCGGTGCTGCTGATGTCGGCGGAGAAGGCCGCCGCGCTCGGGCTCCGGCCGCGCGCCCGGATCGTCGCGTCCGGCATGGTCGGCTCCGACCCGTACTACCACCTGGACGGCCCGGTCGAGGCGACCTCGCACGTGCTCGACCGCGCCGGGATGAAGCTCTCCGACATCGACCTCGTCGAGATCAACGAGGCGTTCGCGTCGGTCGTGCTGTCGTGGGCGTCGGTACACGAGCCGGACATGGACAAGGTCAACGTCAACGGCGGCGCCATCGCCCTCGGCCACGCCGTCGGCTCCACCGGCGCCCGCCTGATCACCCAGGCCGTGAACGAGCTGGAGCGCGCGGACAAGTCCACCGCGCTCGTCACGATGTGCGCCGGCGGCGCGCACTCCACGGCCACCATCATCGAACGGATCTGAGGACTCACGCACATGACCATCGGGCTGACCGAGGAGCACCGCGACCTGCGCGACGCGGTGCGGGCCTTCACGTCCCGGCAGGTGACGCAGGCCGCCGTCCGCGCGGCCGTCGACGCCGGGGCCGAGAAGGCGCCGGAGTTCTGGGCCGACCTCGCCGGGCAGGGACTGCTCGGCCTGCACCTGCCGGAGGACGCGGGCGGCGCCGGGTACGGGCTGGTCGAGCTGGCCGTCGTGGTCGAGGAGCTCGGCCGCGCGATGACCCCCGGGCCGTTCCTGCCGACCGTCCTCGCGAGCGCGGTGCTGCACCGGGCCGGGCACTCCGCGCACCTGGAAGGGCTCGCGTCCGGCGCGACGCTCGGCGCGGTCGGGCTGGAGGCGGGCGGGCTGACGCTGTCGCGCTCCGGCGGCGTCGTCACGCTGACCGGCGTCTCCGCGCCGGTGCTCGGCGGGCAGCTCGCCGACGTGTTCGTCCTGCCCGCCGCCGACGGCGACGCGACGGCGTGGGTCGTCCTGCCGCGCGACGCCGTCACCGTGGAGGCGCTGCCGAGCCACGACCTCACCCGGCGCCTGGCCAGGGTCGGGTTGGAGAACGCAACCGTCCCCGCGGAGTCGGTTGTGAATCTGGACTCGCAGGACGTCCTCGACCTCGCCGCCACGCTGTTCGCCGCCGAGGCGTCCGGCCTCGCCGACTGGGCGACCACCACCGCCGCCGAGTACGCCAAGGTCCGCGAGCAGTTCGGCCGCCCCATCGGCCAGTTCCAGGGCGTCAAGCACCGCTGCGCCCGGATGCTCGCCCACGCCGAGCAGGCCCGCGCCTGCGCCTGGGACGCCGCCCGCGCCCAGGACGAAGCCGGCACCCAGGGCGAAGCCGGTGCCCAGGGCGAAGCCGGTGCCCAGGGCGAAGCCGGTGCCCAGGACGAAGCCGGTGCCGAGGACGAATCGGGCGCCAAGTCCGGCGAGGCGTCCCTCGCCGCCGCCGTCGCCGGCGCCACCAGCGTCCAGGCCGCATTCCAGACCGCCAAGGACTGCATCCAGACCCTCGGCGGCATCGGCTTCACCTGGGAGCACGACGCGAGCCTCTATCTGCGCCGCACCCAGACCCTGCGCGTCCTGCTCGGCTCCACCGCGTCCTGGCGGCGCCGCGTCGCGTCCCTCACCCTCGCCGGCGTCCGCCGCGAACTCGGCGTCGACCTGCCGCCCGAGGCCGAGGCCGTCCGCGCCGAGATACGCGCCGAACTCGAACCCGCGAAGGCCCTCACCGGCAAGGAACGCACCCGCTACCTCGCCGACCGCGGCTACACCGCCCCGCACCTCCCCGCCCCCTGGGGCAAGGGCGCCGACGCCGTCACCCAGCTCGTCATCTCCGAGGAGATGCGCGCCGCCAACCTGCGCGCCCACGACATGATCATCGGCAACTGGGTCGTCCCGACGCTGATCGCGCACGGCTCGCCCGCCCAGCACGAGCGCTTCCTGCCCGCCTCGCTGCGCGGCGACATCCGCTGGTGCCAGCTGTTCTCCGAGCCCGGCGCCGGCTCCGACCTCGCCGCCCTGTCCACCCGCGCCGAGAAGGCCGACGGCGGTTGGAAGATCACCGGGCAGAAGGTCTGGACGTCCATGGCCCGCCAGGCCGACTGGGGCATCCTGCTCGCCCGCACCGACCCGTCCGTCCCCAAGCACAAGGGCCTGTCCTACTTCCTGCTGGACATGACGTCGCCCGGGATCGACATCCGCCCGCTGCGCGAGCTGACCGGCGACGAGCTGTTCAACGAGGTGTTCCTCGACGGCGTCTTCATCCCCGACGACCTGCTCGTCGCAGGGCCCGGCGACGGCTGGAAGCTCGCCCGCACCACGCTCGCCAACGAGCGCGTCTCGCTGTCCAACGACTCGTCCCTCGGCAGCGGCGGCGAGGCCCTCCTCGAACTCGCCGCCGGGAACGCCGACGACGAGCGCCTCACCACCCTCGGCGGCATCCTCTGCGACGCCCAGTCCAGCAGCCTGTTCGGACTGCGCACCACGCTGCGCTCCCTCGCCGGCGGCCAGCCCGGCGCCGAGTCCAGCATCGGCAAGCTGATCGGCGTCGAGCACATCCAGCAGGTGTGGGAGACCGCCGTCGACTGGATCGGCGCGGACGCGCTCACCGGCGAGGGCCCCGGCGGCATGGGGGACCCGACCTGGATGTTCCTCAACTCCCGCAACATGTCGATCGCGGGCGGCACCACCGACGTCCAGCTCAACATCATCGGCGAGCGGCTCCTCGGGCTGCCCCGCGACCCGCAGCCCGCCGGGAGGGCCTGATGCCGATGGACCTGCAGGCCGGCCGCCGCTCCTGCGGCGTGGACGGCGCCGCCGCGGCGGCCCGCCGGGTGATCGGCGCGCTCGTCCGGGCCGGGGACATCTCCGGCGCCGACATGGCCGACATCGCCGACCGGCTCAACGCCGTCGCCGACGACCTCGAGGCCCAGGCCCCGCCCCTGCGCGACCGCCTGGTGAACATGTGGCGCGGCGACGGCAACACCCGCCACGACCCGGCGACCGGCCCGGAGAACCCGATCGCGCCGCCGCTCGCCTACGTCGGCCGCCCCGACGGATCCATCGAGAGCACCGTCACGCTGGACCTGCCCTACCAGGGCCCGCCGTCCAGCGTCCACGGCGGCGTCTCCGCGCTCATGCTCGACCACACCCTCGGCGTCGCGAACGGGTGGGCCGGCACGTCCGGCATGACGGCGGAGCTGACCCTCCGCTACCACCACCTGACGCCGCTGTTCGAGCCCCTGACGGTCACCGCCCGCCAGGTCTCCGTCGACGGCCGCAAGATCCGCACCACCGGCGCCATCAGCGCGAACGGCCGCCCCTGCGTCACCGCCGAAGGCCTGTTCATCGCCAAGTACCCGCCCCGCCCCCGCTGACCGGCGGCCCGTCCTCATGCGGGTATTGGGCTAATCTATGTAGATGCCATCTACGTAGAGTGGAGCTACCTTGGCGGGGTTCATCGGGCGGGACGCGGAGCTCGCCGTCCTGCGCAAGCGGCTGGAACGGGTCGCCAGGACCGGGACGGGAGCGGCGCTCGCGCTGCGCGGGCGGCGGCAGGTGGGCAAGTCCCGGCTCGTCCAGGAGTTCTGCGACCGCGCCGGTGTGCCGTACGTGTTCTCCACCGCCACCAAGGGCGCCTCTCCGATCGAGGCGGTGGACGCCTTCCTCCGGGACGTCCGGGAGTCGGCGCTGCCGGCGGACTCCGAACTCGTCCCGACGCTGCAGAACGGCAGCTGGCCGGACGCCTTCCGGGTGCTGGCCTCGGTGCTGCCGGACGCACCGTCCATCCTCGTCCTGGACGAGCTGCCCTGGCTGGCCGAGCAGGACGCGCTGTTCGACGGCGCGCTGCAGACGGGCTGGGACCGGCTCCTGTCGTCCAAGCCCGTGCTGCTCCTGCTGCTCGGCAGCGACGTGCACATGATGGAGCGGCTCACGGCCTACGACCGGCCGTTCTACGGGCGCGCCGACACCATGGCCCTCGGCCCGCTGAACCCGGCGGACCTGAGCGATGCCCTCGGGCTGGGGGCGGCGGACGCCATCGACGCGCACCTGGTGTCGGGCGGGCTGCCCGGGATCGTCCGCACCTGGCCGCACGGGACGCCCGCGCTGGAGTTCCTCGAGGAGGAGTGCGCCGACCCCGCGGCGGCGCTGTTCGGCGTCCCGGAGGCGTCGCTGCTCGCCGAGTTCCCCAACCCCGACGTCTCCCGCCGCGTCATCGAGGCGGTCGGGTCCGGCGACCGCACGCACGCCAACATCGCGGCGTCCGCCGGCAGCCGCGACGGCGCGCTCCCGTCGGGGACCCTCTCGCCCCTCCTGCGGCGCCTCACCGAGGAGAAGCGGATCATCGCGGTGGACGAGCCGCTGTCGGCGCGGCCCGGCAAGCCCGCCCTCTACCGCATCGCCGACAGCAACCTGCGGCTGTACCTGGCGGCGCTGCGGGCGGCGCACGAGCAGGCGCGACGGGGCCGCCCGGAGGCGGGCTTCCGGATCGTCCGGCGGCGCTGGACCTCGTGGCGCGGGCGCGCCGTCGAGCCGCTGGTGCGGCAGGCCCTCGAGCGCGCGGACCTGCCCTGGCCGGAGGTGGAGGCGGTCGGCGGGTGGTGGAACCGGCGGTTCGATCCCGAGGTCGACCTGGTCGGGGCCGACCGCGCGCCCGTCGCGGGCCGCATCGCGTTCGCCGGGTCGGTCAAGTGGCTCGCCGGCCCCTTCGACGACCACGACCTCGCCGGGCTGCGGCGCGCGGCCGTCCAGGTCCCGGGGCTCGACCCGGCCACGGCCGGGCTCGTGGTGGTGTCCCTGTCCGGCGTCCAGGCGCGCGACGGCGTCGACCTCGTCTGGACGCCGGAGGACGTGGTGGCCGCCTGGCGCTCCTGATCCCGGGTCAGCCGAGCGCCTTCTCCACCTCGCGGCGGATGACCTTGCCGGTGGCGTTGCGGGGGAGGGGGTCGGTGGTGATCTTCCAGCGGGACGGGACCTTGAAGTAGGCGAGGCGGTCGCGGGCGAACGCGGCCAGGTCCGCCTCGGCGGCGGGGGTGCCGCCGAAGACGACGACGGCGAGGACCTCCTGGCCCAGGTCGGGGTGCGGGACGCCGAGGACGATGCACTCGCGGACGCCCGGGTACTCGGCGAGGGCGTTCTCGATCTCGGCCGGGTAGACGTTCTCGCCGCCGCGGATGATCAGGTCGGAGCGGCGGGCGGTGAGGCGGAGGCGGCCCTGCTCGACCGTGCCGATGTCGCCGGTGCGCAGCCAGCGGTCCGGGCCGATGGCGCGGGCGGTGGCCTCCTCGTCGCGCCAGTACCCGAGCATGTTGTAGGCGCTGCGGACGCAGACCTCGCCCTCCTCGCCCTCGGGCAGCGGCTTGCCGTCGGCGTCGCGGATCTCCAGCGCGACGCCGGCGACGGGGCGGCCGAGCGTGCCCGGCGCCTCGGCGAGGTCCATGGGGGACGCGACGGCGACGCCGGTGCAGGTCTCGGTGAGGCCGTAGCTGTCGACGAGGGCGTTCGCGGCGGGCGGGAACGCGGCGCGCAGCTTCTCCTTGAACGCCGGGGAGGACGGCGCGGACGCCAGCGCGAACCCGGTGAGCGACGACGTGTCGTAGCGGGACAGGTCGCCGTGCTCGATCATCCGGTTCGCCATCGTGGGGACGGCGCCCCAGTTCGTCACGCGCTCCTTCTCGATCAGCCGCAGGACCTTGTCGACGTCGAACGCGCCCTCGTGCATGACGACGGCGGTGCCGGTGGCGAGCCGGGGGACGGCGAGGTTGTGCAGGCTGGCGATGTGGAAGAGGGGGAGCGCGAGGAGGTAGCGGCGGGACGCGGGGTCGGCGGGGTCGCCGAACGCGGTCAGCAGCGCGTCGTTCAGCCGGTGGTACTCGATCACCGAGGTCAGGTTGCGGTGCGAGTGCACCGCCCCCTTCGGGCGCCCTGACGTGCCGCTGGTGTAGAGGATGACCGCGGGGTCGTCCTCGGCGACGTCCGGCAGGTCGAAACCGGCGGACGGGTACCGGGCGGCGAGCGCCGGGACGTCCTCCTCGACCGTCAGCACGCGGGTGCCTGCCGGCATCTGCGCGGCGCGCTTGGCGTCGGCGATGACGAGCTTCGGCTCGGTGTGGCCGAGGGCGTACTCGATCTCGCGGGGCGCCCACCAGGCGTTGTAGCCGACGGCGATGGCGCCCGCCGCGATCGCGCCCCAGAACGCGACGATCCATTCCGGGGTGTTGGCGGCGTCGATGGCGACCCGGTCGCCGGGCCGCACGCCGTGCTCGTCGCGCAGCGCCTTCGCCAGCGACGCGGCCTGCGCCGCGTGCTCGGCGAAGCTCAGCCGCCGGGCCGCGGTGACGATGTAGTCGCGGTCGCCGAGGGCGGCGGACCGGGCGAGCACCTCGCCGAGGCTCCGGGCCCGTCCGGCGAACACCGGCAGCCGGGTGCCGAGCACCTCCTCCTCGCGCAGTTCGAACTCGCCGCCGGGGCCGGTCAGCCGCTGCATGATCTCCATCGCCGTCGTGGGCATCAAGCCTCCTCCTCGCGTGGCCGAAGGCTCTCACCCCGGCCGCGGGGACCAGCGGGTCTTTCCGCTGAGCGAGACCGGACCGCAGGGTACCCGGCCTGCTTGGAGCGTTCCCGGTGAGCGGGACTGCGGCTATTGCGTGGGCCGCGTCACATCACCATGACCGCACCAGGACGGATGCAGGGGGGATGACATGGGAAGCCTCGACGGCAAGGTCGCGATCGTCACCGGTGCGGGCCAGGGCGTCGGCCAGGGCATCGCGCTGGCGCTGGCGTCGGAGGGCGCCGCGATCGCCGTGCTCGGCCGGACGCCCGCGAAGCTGGAGACGACGTGCGCCCTGGTCCGGGAGCGGGGCGCGGACGCCGAGCCGTTCGCCTGCGACGTGGCCGACACCGGGGCGATCCCCCGCGTGGTGGACGCGGTCGCGGCCCGGTTCGGCGGCGTCGACATCCTCGTCAACAACGCCTATTCGGGCGGGTACGGGCCGCTGCTGGAGATGAGCGACGAGAAGTTCCAGCGGGGCTTCGTGTCCGGCCCGTTCGCGGCGTTCGCGTTCATGAAGGCGTGCCATCCGCTGATGAAGGCGCGGGGCGGCGGCAACATCGTCAACCTCGTGACGTCGGCGATGGTGCGCTGGGACCCGACGACGTACGGCGCGTACGCGGCGGCCAAGCAGGCGCTGCGGTCGCTGACCCGGACGGCCGCCGCCGAGTGGGGGCCGGACGGGATCCGCGCCAACTCGATCGCCCCGCATGCCCTCTCACCTGGGCTGAAGCGGTGGACGGAGGCGTTCCCCGAGGCGGCGGAGGAGTTCCGCAAGACGATCCCGCTCGGCTACATCGGCGACTGCGAGGCCGACATCGGCAACGCCGTCGTCGCCCTCGTCCAGCCGGGCCTGCGCTACCTGACCGGCGCGACCGTCCCCCTGGACGGCGGCCAGGCCTATTTCGGCTGAGAGAGCGTCTTTTCCCGGCTGAGAGAGCGTCTTTCGGCCCGGCACGGCCGGCTCCGGCCGGTGCGCCGTCCCGTTCCTGGTGAACCGGGACCACGCCCCCCGCCGCACAACCCCACCCCACTCGCCGCCCGTGCGGCCGGTGAAAGGAGACCGACCGAATGAAGGTCGAGAAGATCGGGCGCCTCGCTGCGGGCGCCCTCGCGGTGACGCTGCTGGCGTCCTGCGCCAGCTCGCGTTCCGGTTCGGACGCGACGTCCGGCGGCGGCGGTTCGCGGGACGGCGGTTCGACCGCCGGCGCGAGCGCCACGTCGTTCGGGACGCTGCCGTCCCCGTGCGGCAAGGGCGACGCCAAGGGCTCCACGGACCAGGGCGTCACGGACAACGAGATCCGCATCGGGTTCGGCGACGACCGCGGGTCGACGACCGCGCCGGGCCTGTCCAAGGAGATGGGCGACGCGGTCAGCGCCATGATCGACTGGTGCAACCAGCAGGGCGGCATCAACGGCCGCAAGATCAGGGGCGACCAGTACGACGCCGCCTACACCCAGTCCGTGAAGGTGGTGCAGCAGGCCTGCAAGCAGGACTTCATGCTGGTCGGCCAGGGCTTCGCCATGGACGACGCCGCCGAGCAGTACCGGGTCGGCTGCAAGCTGCCGACGGTCGCCGGCTACACCGTCGGCCCGAACGCGGCGATGGGCCCGATGAAGTTCGAGGCGGTCCCGTACCCGGTGGACCTGTACAACATCGGGGCGCTGCGGATCGCGGAGAAGGAGTTCCCGAACTTCAAGGACAAGACGGACCTGCTGCACACGACGTCGCCGGCGGTCGAGACCGGCAACGCCAAGGTCGAGGCCGCGATGAAGCAGATCGGCGTGAAGCCGCTGGACTGCGGCGTCAAGACCAACACCGCCGGTGAGAGCAGCTACACGCCGTTCGCGCTGAAGCTGAAGGACTGCGGCGCGCGGAACCTGTGGACGTCGGGTTCGCCGACCCCGGCGGCGCTCGGGCTGCTGGAGGCCGACGACCGGGCGGGGCTGAAGCCGACGTACCTGTTCGAGGCGACCTGGTACAGCTCGCTCGTCTCGCAGTGGAACAAGGCCGGTATCGGCGACGACATCAACATCGGCATGATCTTCCAGCCGTTCGAGAACGCGGCCAAGGTGCCCGCGGTCAAGCAGTACATGGACATCGTCAACGCCCACAAGGGCAAGATCGCGCTGCTGGGCATGCAGGCGACGTCGTCGTTCCTGCTGTGGGCGCAGTCGGCCAAGGCGTGCGGGTCCGACCTGACCCGCCAGTGCATGGTCAACGAACTGGCGAAGGTCCACGAGTGGACGGGCGGCGGGCTGCACGCGCCGACCGACCCGGGCGCCAACAAGCCCGCGTCGTGCGCGCTGATGGTGCGCCTGCACGGCGACAAGTACGAGCAGGTCTTCCCGAAGAACGTCGGCGAGTTCGAGTGCGGCGGCGACTTCGTCATCAAGACCGACCCGAAGACCTGGGGCACCACGCTCGACGGCGACCGCACGTCGACCAAGTTCCTGACCGGCGACGTCATCAAGCCCCAGTCCTCCTGATTCCGCCGGAGGCGCGACACATGGCGGTGAATCAATGACGACGTTCCTGACCTACACCATCCTGGGCCTCGTCCTCGGCGCGGTGTACTCCATCGCGGCGTCCGGGCTGGTGCTGACGTACAACACCTCGGGGATCTTCAACTTCGCGCACGGCGCGCAGGCCATGTTCGGCACGTTCCTGTACTGGCAGTTCCAGCAGTGGGGCTGGCCGGTGTGGCTGGCGCTGGTCGCGGTGATCGGGGTGGTCGGCCCGGCGATGGGCGCCGCCCTGCACGCGGTGATCATGAAGGGCCTGCGCGGCACCGCGGACGTCACGAAGATCATCGTGACGGTGTCGGTGCTGCTCGGCACGGTGTACCTCGCCCAGTGGGTGTGGGACCCGGACCAGGCCCGCACCGTGGACATGTTCTTCGGCACCGGCGCCAAGGTCTCGCTCGGCGGGGTGGAGGTCCGGTACCACGAGATCGTCTGCCTGGTCGCCGCCGTGGCCATCGCCGCCGGGCTGCGGGTGCTGTTCACCCGCACCCGCGCGGGCGTGGTGATGCGCGGCTCGGTCGACGACCCGGACCTGCTGCGCCTGAACGGGCACGACCCGGAGCGCGCCGCGATGCTGTCGTGGGCGCTCGGCTCCACCCTCGCGGTGACCGCGGGCGTGCTGATCGTGCCGATCAGCGGCGGCGCGCTGGACGCCAACCACCTGACGCTGCTGGTCATCGACGCGTTCGCGGCGGCGATGTTCGGCCGGCTGCGCAGCATCCCCCGCACCTTCGCGGGCGCGATGGTGCTGGGGCTCGCGGCGAACTACGTGCTGGCCTACCTGCCGTCCGCCGGGACCTTCACCGGCAACCTGCGGGTCTCGCTGCCGATGATCATCCTGTTCGTGGTGCTGGTGGTGCTGCCGCAGGACCGGCTGCGCGGCGCCGCCGTCCGCACCCGCGAGCGGTACCGGCCGCCGACCGTCCGGTCGGCGGCGGTGTGGGGCGCGGTCCTGGTCGCCGGCGTGTACCTGTACAGCCTGCTGCTGTCGGACGCGGGCGTCACCACGCTCGCGCTCGGCATGACGTTCGCGATCATCGCGCTGTCGCTGACCGTCCTCACCGGCTACGCGGGCGAGCTGAACCTCGCGCCGCTGGCGTTCGGGGCGGTCGCGACGGTCGTCGCGTTCCACTTCGGGGTGCAGGGCAGCGGCCTCGCGGCGCGGCTGAACGTGCAGGGCGTGCTGCTGGCCGTCGTCGCGGCGGCGCTGGCCGGCGGGCTCGTCGCGCTCCCGGCGCTGCGGCTGCGCGGCCTGTACCTGGCGCTCGCCACGCTGGCGTTCGGGGAGTTCCTGTCGAACATGGTGCTGCGCGACACCACCGAGCACGAGCTGCTCGGGATGAGGTTCACGCTGTTCCCGGACGGGTCGCTGGTCGTCCCGCCGCTGAAGGCCGGCCCGCTCGACCTGCGGAACGGGACGTCCTCGTTGATGACCGCGACGGTGCTGTTCGCGCTGATCGGCATCGGGCTCGCCGCGCTGCGGGGCAGCGGGTACGGGCGGCGGCTCGCGGCGATGAAGGACAGCCCGGCCGCGACGGCGATGCTCGGCCAGAACCTCGTCCGGCTGAAGCTGAGCGTCTTCATGATCTCGGCGGCGATCGCCGGGCTCGGCGGCGTGCTGATGGCGTCGGCCAGCGGCACCGTCTCGCAGGAGAACTTCACCTTCGTCGGCAGCCTCGGCCTGCTGATGCTCGTCGTCGTCGCCGGCATCGGCTACATCAGCGGCGCGCTGGTCGGCGGGCTGATGGCGGGCGCCGGGTCCGCGGTGCTGGTCGCCACGTTCAACGACCTGGCGCTGGCGCACGAGGGGATGGCGAACGTCTACACCCTGCTCGGCCACCTCGTCCTGGTCCTGACCGCGCTGGTCGGGATGGGCGTCGGACGCAACCCGAGCGGGTTCGTGCACGACATCGCCGACGGCTACCGGCGGATGCGCGACGGCGCCAGGCCCGTCCTGTACGGGGGCGGCGCGGTGGGCGCGGTGCTGTACGTCCTGGCGGTCACCGGCGTGATCGGCGCCTGGACGTTCGGGATCGCCGCGCTCTGCGTCGCGATGTTCCTGCCGCTCGCCGGCGACATGTACCGGGCGGAGGGACGCGTCCGGCGGACGCCGCCGGAGCTGGCCGGTGTGGACGAGCCGTACACCGACGAGCTGCGGACCGAGCTCGACCGCGCGCTCGGGCTGCCGGCCGCGCACCGGCCCGCCCGTCTCGCGCCCGCCCTGAGGGGAGAAGCGAATGCCCCTGCTTGAAACCCGGGACATCACCGTCCGGTTCGGCGGCAACACCGCGGTCGACGGCGTCGGCCTCACCATGGACGAAGGGCAGATCACCGGCCTCATCGGCCCGAACGGCGCCGGCAAGACGACGATGTTCAACACCATCACCGGGCTCCAGAAGCCCGCGTCCGGGCAGGTGCTGCTGGACGGCGCCGACATCACCGGGCTGTCCCCGGCCAAGCGCGCGCGGCGCGGCATGGCGCGCACCTTCCAGCGGCTGGAGCTGTTCCTGTCGCTGTCGGTGCGCGACAACGTCCGCGTCGCGGGCGACGTCCTGCGCAAGGGGTCCCGCAAGCAGCTCGACGAGGCCACCGACGCGGTCCTCGAACGGACGGGCCTGACCGACATCGCCGGCCGCGACGTGTCGGACGTCCCGATCGGGCGGGCCCGCGTCGTCGAGGTGGCGCGGGCGCTGATGACCTCGCCGCGCGTCCTGCTGCTCGACGAGCCCGCGTCCGGGCAGACCGAGCGGGAGACCGAGGCGTTCGCGGAGATGCTCACCGGCCTGGCCGCCGAGGGTCTCGCGATCTGCCTGGTCGAGCACGACCTGCCGCTGGTCATGCGGCTGTGCTCGGCGATCCACGTGCTGGACTACGGCGAGCTGATCGCGTCCGGGACGCCGCGGGAGATCCGCGAGTCGCCGAAGGTCATCGCCGCCTACATCGGCACCGAGGAGGCGGCGTCATGACGGGGACGGAGGCGGAGCCGCTGCTGGAGCTGGCCGGGGTCCGCGCCGGGTACGGTGCGATCGAGGTGCTGCACGGCGTCGACCTCGCCCTCAGGCCGGGCTCGCTGCTGGCGCTGCTCGGCCCGAACGGCGGCGGCAAGTCCACCACGATGCGTGTGTGCGCGGGCCTGCATCCGGCGACGGGCGGGGAACTGCGGCTCGCCGGACGGAAGGTGAACGGCATCTCCGCGCAGGACGCCGCGAAGCTCGGCGTCTGCTCGATCCCGGAGGGCCGGGGCGTGTTCCCGAACCTGACCGTCCGGGAGAACCTGTGGGCCGCCACCGGAACTGGCGCCCGGCTCGCCGACCTGGAGGAGAAGGCGTACGGCCGCTTCCCGATCCTCGGGAAGCGGCGGGACCAGCTCGCCGGGTCGATGTCCGGCGGCGAGCAGCAGATGCTCGCGCTGTCGCGGGCGCTCGGCACCGACCCCGCGGTGCTGCTGCTCGACGAGCTGTCCATGGGCCTCGCGCCCATGATCGTGACGCGGATGTACGACACGGTCGCCGGACTGGTCGAGGAGGGCCTGTCGGTGCTGGTGGCCGAGCAGTTCGCGCGCGCCGTGCTGCCGATCGCCGACACCGCGGCGCTGATGCTGAACGGGCGGGTCGTGGCGACCGGCGCGCCCGCCGAGATCGAGGGCCGGATGGCCGGCGACTACCTGGGAGGTTGACGATGCTCACCGAGGAACGACGCGAGAAGTTCAAGGACGACGTGGCCCGGCAGAGGCTGAGGGCCGACGGCCCACGCTTCGACGGGGCGCTCCGCATCGCCGGCGCGCTCGCGATGGTCGTCGGGGTGGTCGGTGCGTTCGTCGCCTACAACGTCTCGCTCACGCGGGACGACATGCGCGACGTCGGGTCGCTGCAGACGCTCGCCACCGGCTTCCTGGCGGTGACGGTGCTCGGCGCCGCGCTGTACCTGGCGTCCGCCGTCACCCGCGTCCTGCGGCTGTGGCTCCTGCGCCAGCTCATGGAGCAGCAGTCCCACACCGACCAGATCACCGCGGCGCTCGAATCGCGCTGAGGCCCATCGCTCCCAGTCAGCGGGATGTCCGGAACGTCCGGGCATCCCGCTGATTAACGTCGAGTGGCCACCCACCTCGGGCCCGCGGCGACCCGCAAGACTCACCCAGGGAACTCGATGACCAAGGAAACCCCCGATGTGTTCACCCCGGCGAAGCTGGGGCCGATCACGCTGCGCAACCGCACCATCAAGGCGGCCACCTACGAGGGGCTGACCAGGAAGGGGCAGGTCACCGACGCGCTGATCGACTTCCACGTCCGGCACGCGCGCGGCGGCGTCGGGATGACGACCGTCGCGTACTGCGCGGTGGCGCCGGAGGGCCGGACCGACAGCCGGCAGATCCACTGGCGGGACGAGGCGATGCCCGGCCTGCGCAAGCTGACCGACGCCGTGCACGCCGAGGGCGCGGCCGTCCAGGCGCAGATCGGGCACGCGGGCCCGGTCGCCAACCCGAAGAGCAACAGGCTGCCCTCGCTCGCGCCGAGCCGCCACTTCCACCTGACGACGCAGACCGTCGCGCGGGCCGCCACGCACGCGGACATCGCGCGGGTCGTCGACGCGCACGCCCGCGCGGGCCGGATGGCGATCGAGGCGGGGTTCGACTCGATCGAGATCCACATGGGGCACAACTACCTGACCAGCTCGTTCCTCAGCCCCAAGGTCAACCACCGCAAGGACGAGTACGGCGGCTCGCTGGAGAACCGGGCCCGGCTGGCGCGCGACATCGGCCGCGCCGTCCGCGACGCCGTCGGCGACCGCATCGCGATCACCGCGAAGCTGAACATGGACGACGGCGTGCCCGGCGGCTTCTGGATCGACGAGGCCATCCAGGTCGCGCGGTGGCTGGAGGAGGACGGCTCCGTCGACGCCCTCCAGATGACCGCGGGCAGCTCGCTGCTCAACCCGATGTACCTGTTCAAGGGCGACGCGCCGCTGCACGAGTTCGCCGCCGTGATGAAGCAGCCGACGAAGCTCGGCATCAAGCTGATCGGCAAGCACTTCCTGAAGTCGTACCCGTACCAGGACCTCTACCTGCTGAAGGACGCCCGGCAGATCCGCGCCGCGGTGAAGCTGCCGATGATCCTGCTCGGCGGCGTCACCGACCGGGCCGGGATGGACACGGCGATGGCGGAGGGCTTCCAGTTCGTCGCGATGGCCCGCGCGCTGCTCCGCGAGCCCGACCTGATCAACCGGATCAAGGACGAGCCCGCCACCGGGTCGCTGTGCATCCACTGCAACAAGTGCATGACGGCGATCTACGGCGGCACGCACTGCGTCCTGTCCACCGAGCCGGCCTGGGGTGCCGCGCGTGCGTGACGAGACGATCGCGGACCTGCTGCTGGAGAAGCTCGGCGACGAGCGGCCCGGCCTGCGCAGCCGCGAGCGGACGTCGACGTGGGACGAGGTCGTCCGGGAGAGCGCCGCACGGGCCTCGCTGGCCCGGGAGCTGCGCCGGGACGGACCGTTCCACATCGGCGTGCTGCTCGACAACGTGCCCGAGTACGTGCTGTGGCTGGGCGCGGCGGCGCTGAGCGGCGCGACGATCGTCGGGATCAACCCGACCCGGACCGGCGCGTACCTGGAGCAGGAGGTCCGGCACACCGACCTCCAGCTCCTGATCACCGACGCGGCCGGCGCGAAGCTGCTGGACGGCCTGGACATCGGCGTCCCCCGCGACCGCTTCCTCCTGATCGACGACCCCGGCTACGCGCCGCTGGTCGAGGACCACGCCTGCGAGCCCGAGCGCGACCCGTCGATCACCCCGAAGACGCAGATGCTGCTGCTGTTCACGTCCGGGACGACCGGCGCGTCCAAGGCGGCGCGCTGCTCGCAGGGACGGCTCGCCGAGCTGGGCCGCAACAACAGCGCCAAGTACGACATCAAGCGCGACGACATCAGCTACTGCCCGATGCCGCTGTTCCACGGCAACGCGCTGATGGCGCTGTGGGCGCCGTCGCTGGCCGCCGGCGCGTGCGTCGTGCTCACGCCGAAGTTCTCCGCGTCCGGGTTCCTGCCGGACGTCCGCTTCTATGGCGCGACGTTCTTCACCTACGTCGGCAAGGCGATCGGCTACATCCTCACCACGCCCGAGCGGCCCGACGACGCCGACAACACGCTCACGCACGGGTTCGGCACCGAGGCGTCCCCGGAGGACAAGGCCGCGTTCCTGCGCCGCTTCGGCGCGCGGCTCGTCGAGGGGTACGGGTCCAGCGAGGGCGCCGGGATGATCAAGCGGGTGCCGGACACGCCGCCGACCGCGTTCGGCGTCCCGATGCACGGCGGCGTCCGCATCGTGAACCCCGAGACCCGCGAGACGTGCGCCCGCGCCGTCCTCGACGGCTTCGGCCGCGTCGTCAACCCGGAGGAGGCGGTCGGCGAGATCGTCGACGTCGACGGCGCCGAGAAGTTCGAGGGGTACTACAAGAACCCCGAGGCGGACGCCGAGCGCGTCCGGCACGGCTGGTACTGGACGGGCGACCTCGGCTACATCGACGAGGCCGGGTTCCTGTACTTCGCGGGACGGTCCGGCGACTGGATCCGCGTCGACTCCGAGAACATCTCCGCGCTGCTCACCCAGACCGTGATCCGCCGCCACCCGAAGATCGTCGACGCGGTCGCGTTCGGCGTCCCGGACCCGCGCTCCGGCGACCAGGTGATGGCCGCGATCGAACTGCCGGACGGCGTGGAGTTCGAGGACCTGGACTTCGCCGCGTTCCTCACCGCCCAGGACGACCTCGGCAGCAAGGGCGCGCCGCGCTTCGTCCGCGTCTCGCACGCGCTGCCGACGACCGGCTCCGGCAAGCTCAGCAAGAAGCAGCTGCAGCTCGAAGGCTGGCGCACCACCGACCCCGTCTACCGCTGGGCGGGCCGGGGCGCGCCCGATTACCGTCCGATGACCGAGGCCGACAAGGCGGCGCTCCGCGAGGAGTTCACCGCCAGCGGCCGCGAACGCTTCCTGCCCTGACCCGCCCGACCAGCCCCGACCCGCCCGACCCCCGGACACGGCCGAACCGACCCGACGACCACGAGAGGCGTACATGGATCTGCGTGAGTCCGCAGCGCACCAGGAACTGCGCGCGGAACTGAGGGCCTACTTCGCGGGCCTGCTGCCCCCGGACGTCCGCCGCCGGGCCGGCGAGGAGGGCGTCGGCGGCGGCACGTTCCGCGAGATCGTCAAGATGCTCGGCCAGGACGGCTGGCTCGGCTACGGCTGGCCCGCCGAGTACGGCGGGCAGGGCAAGTCGATCGCCGAGCAGTACGTGTTCTTCGACGAGGTGCAGCGCGCGGGCCTGCCGTTCCCGTTCGTCACCGTGAACACCGTCGGGCCGACGCTGATGCGGTACGGGACCGAGGAGCAGAAGAAGAAGTTCCTGCCCGGCATCCTCGCCGGCGACATCGTCTTCGCGATCGGCTACTCCGAGCCCGACGCCGGCACCGACCTCGCGTCGCTGCGCACCAAGGCCGTCCTGGACGGCGACCACTACGTGGTCGACGGCAACAAGGTGTTCACCAGCGGCGCCAACACCGCCGACTACGTGTGGCTCGCCGCGCGCACGAACCCGGACGTGCCGAAGCACAGGGGCATCTCGATCATCATCGTCCCGACCAGCGCGGACGGGTTCTCCTGGAGCCCGATCCAGACGGTCGGCGGGATGGTCGTGACCGCCACCTACTACAACGGCATCCGCGTCCCGGCGACCGAGGTCGTCGGGGAGGTCGACGGCGGCTGGCGGCTCATCACCACCCAGCTCAACCATGAGCGGATCGGGCTCGCCGCGCTCGGCGGCCGGATGATCCGGCTGTGGGAGGACGTCCGGGACTGGGCCCGCGAGAACGGCGTCATCGACCTGCCGTGGGTCCGCGCCGACCTCGCCCGCACCTACGCCCGGCTGGAGGCGATGCGGCTGATGAACTGGAAGATGACGATGGCGGTCGAGGCCGGGGAGCTGACCGGCGCGCAGGCGGGCGCGGCGAAGTCCTACGGCACCGAGACGCACATCTTCGTGCAGCGGACGCTGACCGGGATCCTCGGCGCGGCGGGCCGGATCCGCCCCGAGTCGCCGGGCGCGGTGCTGTACGGGCAGATCGAGCAGCTGTCCCGGCAGGGCATCGTCAACACCTTCGGCGGCGGCGTCAACGAGGTGCTGCGCGACATGGTCGCCGTCCAGGGGCTCGGGCTGCCGAGGGTGAAGCGGGCATGAGCGGCGCCGGCGTGAGCGACGACTACGAGGAGCGCCTCCAGGCGTGGGTCGGGCGCGAGCTGGTCGCGCGGCGCCCCGGCCAGGACCCGGTGAACGTCCCGATGATCCGGCACTGGGTCGAGGCGATGGAGGACGCCAACCCCGTCTACCTGGACGAGGACGCCGCGAAGGCCACCGGGCGCGACGGCGTCGTGGCGCCCGCGTCGATGATCCAGGCGTGGACGATGCGGGGGTACGCCGCGACCGTCCGCCCGCCCGCCGAGCGCAGCGGGTTCGACGAGCTGGTGGCGCTGCTCGCCGAGGGCGGCTACACCTCCGTCGTCGCGACGGACTCCGAGTTGGAGTTCGAGCGGGAGCTCGTCCCCGGCGACCACGTGTCCGTCGAGGAGCACGTCGAGTCGATCTCGCCGGAGAAGAAGACCGGGCTCGGCGCGGGCCGGTTCGTCAGCACGGTGAAGACGTACCGGGACGCGTCCGGCGAGGTCGTCGCGACGCAGCGGTGGCGGACGCTCCGCTTCCGCCCCGCCGAGAAGCCCGCGCCCGACAAGGCCGCGCCCGAGAAGCCGGCGGAGGAGAAGCCGAAGGCGCTGCGGCCGCGGCCCGCGATCAACCCGGACAACGCGTTCTGGTTCGAGGCCGCCCGCGAGCACCGCCTCGTCATCCAGCGGTGCGCCGACTGCAAGTCGCTGCGGCACCCGCCCGGCCCCTGCTGCCCCCAGTGCGGCTCGTTCGCCTGGGACACCGTCGAGTCGTCCGGCCGGGGCCACGTCTACACCTTCACGGTCAACCACCACCCGCGGCACCCCGCGTTCGACTACCCCCTCGTCGTCGCGGTGATCGAGCTGGCCGAGGGCACCCGGCTGATCGCGAACATGGCCGGCGTCGAGCCGGCGGACGTCGAGGTCGGCCTGCCCGTCGTCCTCGACTGGATCGACCCCGACCCTGACCTTTCGCTGCCGGTGTTCCGCCCGGCCGCACACGAGGAGCGCTGATGGACTTCACCCTGGGCGAGGAGCTGGAAGCGGTCAGGGACCTGGCCCGGCAGATCTTCACCGACCACGCCACGCAGGAGCGGATCCGCGCCGCCGAGCAGTCCGGCACCGGCACCGACCAGGCCCTGTGGGCCGAGCTCGCGTCCGCCGGCCTGCTCGGCGTCGCGCTGCCCGAGGACGCGGGCGGCGCCGGCCTCGGCGTCGAGGCGATGTGCGTCCTGCTGGAGGAGCAGGGACGCACCGTCGCGCCCGTCCCGCTGTGGCCGTCGCTCGCCGCCGCGCTCACCCTCGCCGCGCACAACACCTCCGGCCTGCTGGTGTCCGGCGTCGCCGACGGGACGGCCCGGCTGACGCTCGCGCTGGAGGAGTTCGCGCCCGCCGACCCCGCGCACCCGCGCTGCGAGGCCGTCCGCGACGGCGACGGATGGCGGCTCACCGGCACCAAGGCCTGCGTCCCGTACGCCGACGGCGCCGACTTCATGCTCGTCGCCGCCGGCACCCCGGGCGGCCCCGGCCTGTTCCTGCTCGGCACCGGCGTCGACGGGACGAGCTGGGAGCACATCGGCACCACCGCGCACGACGGCGCCGGAACCCTCGTCCTCGACGGCGCGCCCGCGCAGCAGCTCCCCGCAGGGTCCCTGGACACCGCGCTGCGGCTGGCGCGCGTCGCGCTCGCCGCCGTCCAGACCGGCGTGGCCGACGGCGCGCTCCGGCTCGCCGCCGACTACCTCTCCACCCGCGAGCAGTTCGGCCGCCCGCTCGGCACCTTCCAGGCCGCCCAGCACCAGCTCGCCGACTGCTACATCGAGATCGACGCGCTGCGCGTCTGCGTCTGGCACGCTGCCTCGCTGATCGCCGCGGGCGAGGACGCCGACACCGCCGTCCTCGTCGCCAAGTGGTGGTCGGACGAGGGCGGGCTCAACGTCGTCCACCGCGTCCAGCACCTGCACGGCGGCATCGGCGTCGACGTCGACTACCCCGTCCACCGGCACTTCCTGTGGGGCAAGCAGATCTCCGGGATGCTCGGCGGCGCGTCCGCCGGCCTCGAGACCCTGGGCGCCGCCCTGTGAGCCGCGCCTTCGACCAGGTCGCCGTCGGGGAGGAGCTCCCCGAGCTGCCGATCCCGCTGACCCGCACGATGATCGTCGCGACCGCCCTCGCGAGCCGCGACTACCAGGACGTCCACCACGACCCGGCGCTCGCCGCGGACCGCGGCTCCAAGGACGTCTTCATGAACATCCTGACCACCAACGGGCTCGTCGACCGGTACGTCACCTCCTGGGCGGGACCCGCCGCCCGGGTCAAGGCGATCAGGATCCGGCTCGGCGCCCCCAACTACCCGGGCGACACCATGGTCCTCACCGGCACCGTCTCCGGAAAGCACGACGACGGCCACCGCGTCGAGATCGCCGTCCGCGGCGTCAACGCGATCGGCCCGCACGTCACCGGGACCGTCGTCGTCCAGCTCCCGGCCGGCCACGAGCAGGAGGGCGGGGAATGAGCGTGCTGCCGGGCGCCGCCGCGATCGCCGGCATCGGCGCCACCGAGTTCTCCAAGGAGTCCGGCCGCAGCGAGCTGCAGCTCGCCTGCGAGGCCGTGCTCGCCGCCATCACCGACGCCGGGCTGGAACCGTCCGACGTCGACGGCCTGGTCACCTTCACCGCCGACACCAGCAGCGAGATCCACATCGCCCGCAACCTCGGCATCGGCGAGCTGACGTTCTTCTCCCGCGTCGGGTACGGCGGCGGCGCCGCCTGCGGCACCGTCCAGCAGGCCGCGATGGCCGTCGCGACCGGCGTCGCCGACGTCGTCGTCTGCTACCGCGCGTTCAACGAGCGGTCCGGCGAGCGCTACGGCCTCGGCCAGGCGAACCGCCCGATGGACGTCAGCGCCGACCGCGCCGCCTACTCGTGGATGACCCCGTTCGGGCTGTCGACCCCCGCCCAGTGGGTCGCCATGTTCGCCACCCGCTACATGCACGAGTACGGCGCGACCAGCGAGGACTTCGGACGCGTCGCCGTCGTCGACCGCGCGCACGCCGCCACCAACCCCAAAGCGTGGTTCTACGAGCGCCCGATCACCCTCGAAGAGCACCAGGCGTCCCGCTGGATCGCCGAACCCCTCCACCTGCTGGACTGCTGCCAGGAGAGCGACGGCGGCCAGGCCCTCGTCATCGTCTCCGCGCAGCGCGCCCGCGACCTGCCGCACAAGCCCGCCCTCATCTGGGGCGCCGCGCAGGGCTCGGGCAACGACCAGCACATGATGACGAGCTACTACCGCTCCGAGATCTCCGGCATCCCCGAGATGGGGCTCGTCGGCCGCCAGCTCTACGCCCAGTCGAGCCTGACGCCCGCCGACATCCAGGCCGCGATCCTCTACGACCACTTCACCCCGCTCGTCCTGCCGCAGCTGGAGGAGCTCGGCTTCTGCGCGAAGGGCGAGGCGAAGGACTTCATCGCCGACGGCAACCTCTCCCTCACCGGCCGCCTGCCGTTCAACACCCACGGCGGCCAGCTCGGCGAGGCCTACATCCACGGCATGAACGGCATCGCCGAAGCCGTCCGGCTGCTGCGCGGCACGTCCGTGAACCAGCCGGGCGACGTCCACAACGTCCTGGTCACCGCCGGAACCGGCGTCCCGACCAGCGGCCTGATCCTCGGAGCGGACCAGTGAACGCCGGCGACTGGAAGGGCCGCCCCCTCGGCACCCGCACCGTCTCCTACGACGAGACGCGCCCCATCCTCTACGCGCTCGCCGTCGGCGCGCACGCCACCGACCTCGACCTCGTCTTCGAGGAGCGGCTGCGCGTCCTGCCGACGTTCGCGCTGACGCTCGCGCAGTGGGCGCCCGACGCGCTCGGCTCCGCCGGCGCCTTCGACGTCCGGACGGCGGTGCACGGCACGCAGCGGCTCCGCGTCCTGGCGCCGCTGCCGCGCTCGGGCGCCGTCGAGATGTCGGCGCACGTCTCCGACGTCTGGGACAAGGGCCGCGCCGCCGTCTTCGACGTCACCGTCACCAGCGAGTACTTCGAGGCGACCTGGTCGCTGTTCGCGCCGGGCTCCGGCGGGTTCGGCGGCGAACGGGGCCCGTCGGCGCGGCCCCGGCCCGACGGAGCGCCCGACCTCTCCCTGCCCGTCCGGACGGACCCGGACCAGGCGGCGCTCTACCGCCTGCTGGGCGACCGCCACCACATGCACATCGACCCGGACGCGGCCAAGGCCGCGGGCATGCCGCGCCCCTTCATGCACGGCCTGTGCACCCTGGCCGCCGTCACGCTGCCGCTGGCCGCCGCGGCCGGCGCCCACCCCGCCGACCTGCGGGAACTCGAAGCCCGCTTCGCCTCCCCGGTCTTCCCCGGCGACGAGCTCGCCGTGGACGCCTGGAAGGCCGGCGACGCCACCGCCTTCGAAGCCGCGGTGGACGGCACGACCGTCCTCTCCGCCGGCCAGGCGACCTTCACGGCGGGCTAGGGTGCTGTGTCGTGGCGGGGACGAGGATCGATGTCGGGCGGGTCCGGGCGGCTCGCGAGGTGATCGATCCGGTCTTCCTCGATACCCCGCTCTATCGCTGCGAGGCGCTCGAACCTGAACTCGGGTGCGCGGTGAGCATCAAGCTCGAGACCGCGAACCCGGTCCGCAGCTTCAAGGCGCGCGGCACCGAGCTGGTCACGAGCCTGCTCGCCGGCTCCGGCGCGCGGGCCGCGGTGTGCGCCAGCGCGGGCAACCTCGGCCAGGCCCTCGCCTGGTCGGGGCGCGGGCGGGGGATCGACGTCACCGTCGTCGCGTCGCGCTCCGCGCCCGCGGCCAAGCTCGACCGCATCCGCGCCCTGGGCGCCGAGCTGGAACTGGTGGACGGCGACTTCGACATGGCCCGCGACCGGGCCGCGGCCATCGCGGCCCGGGACGGGATCCGGCTCGTCGAGGACAGCCTGGACATCGAGACCTGCGAGGGCGCGGCGACCATCGGCCTGGAGCTCGCGGCCGCCGCGCCTCCGTTCAACGCCACGCCTCCGCTCGACGCCGTCCTGATCGCGCTCGGCGGCGGGGCGATGGCCACCGGCGTCGGGCACGTGCTCAAGGCGCTGGCGCCCGGCGTCGAGGTGATCTGCGTCCAGCCGCTGGGCGCTCCGGCGATGACGCTCTCGTGGCGGCGCGGGAGCGTCGTCACCACCGGCTCGACCGACACCATCGCCGACGGCGTCGCGGGCCGGCGGCCCATCCCGGCCGTGCTGGACGACCTCCTTCTGGTCGCCGACGACGCCGTCCTGGTCCGGGAGGCGTCGATCGTCGCGGGGATGCGGATGCTCCTCGACCACGCCGGCCTCGTCGTCGAGCCGTCGGCGGCGCTGGGCGTCGCGGCGGTCCTCGAGGACCGCGACCGCTTCGCCGGACGGCACGTGGCCACGATCGTGTGCGGGGGCAACGTCGACATGGACGCCTATCGCCGCTGGGTCGGCATGGCCCTCTGACCTGGCCCGCGTCGGCCTCGGGCGCCGGCCTCGGGCGCCGGCCTCGGGCGGTGGTCAGAGGGCGGAGCCGCCGGTGGCGTCGACGACGCGTCCGGTCACCCAGCGGGCGTCGTCGGAGGCGAGGAAGGCCACGACGTCCGCGACGTCCTCGGGGGTGCCGACCCGGCCGAGCGCGGACAGGGACGACGCGTGCTCCCACGCCTCGGCGTTCCCGCGCAGCCAGCCGGCGTTGACGTCGGTGTCGATGATCCCGGGGGCGACGGAGTTGACGGTGATCCCGCGCGGGCCGAGCGCCTTGGCGAGGTTGAGGGTGAAGGTGTCCAGGGCGCCCTTGGTCGAGCCGTAGGCGATCGCTTCGGGCATCGCGAGGCGGGCCGCGCCGCTGGAGACGTTCACGATCCGCCCGCCGTCGTTCAGCTGGGGCAGCGCCTGCTGGACGATGAAGAACGGGGCGCGGACGTTCACCGCGAACACCTCGTCGAACGCCTCCTCGGTGAGGCCGGCCAGGTCCGCGCTGCGGCCGATGCCGGCGTTGTTGACGACGATGTCGACGCGGGCGCCGCCGGTCCGCTCGTCGAACGCCTCCCAGAGCGCCGCCGCGTCGCCGTGCCGGCCCAGCTCGGCGTGTAGGGCGACCGCGCGCCCGCCGTCCTTCTCGATGGTCCGGACGGTCTCGTCCGCGGCGGCGGCGTCGCGCCCGTAGGTCAGCGCGACGGTCGCCCCGTCGGCCGCCAGCCGCCGCGCGACGGCCCGTCCGATGCCGCGGCTGCCGCCGGTGACCAGCGCGACCTTGCTCGCGAGACGTTCCATGACGATGCTCCGTCCACTTGTTGAGTGATCGTTCAAGAAGAACGTAGCACGGTTTGTTGAGTGCTTGCTCTAGAATTCGGCCATGACCGAGAGCCGCCGGGGACGTCCCCGCGCCTTCGACCGCGACCGGGCGCTCGCCACGGCCGTCGAGATGTTCTGGGAGCGCGGCTACGAGGCCACCTCCGTCGGCGACCTGACGGCGGCGATGGGCATCCGGCCCGCGAGCCTGTACGCCGCCTTCGGTGACAAGAAGGCCCTGTTCAAGGAGGCCGTGGCCGCCTACCAGGCGTCCGAGCCGGCGGGCTTCGCGGGCGCCGCCGTCCGCGAGGAGCGCACCGCCCGGGACGTCTTCGCGCGCATCGTGCGCGAGGCCGCCGAGATCTACACCGACCCGTCCCACCCGGCGGGCTGCCTGATCATGCGCTCGGCCACCAACGTCACCCCCAAGGACACCGACATCGAGGCGTTCCTGCGCGACATCCGCAACGCCAACGTCGACGCCTTCACCCGCCGCTTCGACGAGGCCGTCCGCGCGGGCGAACTCCCCGGCTCCACCGACACCCGGGCGCTCGCCCAGTACCTGGCGACCGTCCTCCAGGGCTTCTCCCAGCGGGCCGCCGACGGCGCGACGGCCGCGGACCTGCGGCCGGTGGCCGAACTCGCCCTCGCCGCCTGGCCCCAGGCCCCCGCGCCGTGATCCACCTCATGTTTCCTCAGCTGGGAGCAGGGGGTCGAGGGCGGCGGCGGCCCGGACGAGGGCCCTGGAGCGGGCGTCGATGTCTGCGTCCCGGGCGGCGAGGGCGGCGGCGAGATCGTCCCATCGGCGTGCGCGGCGCAGCTCCGGCATGAGGGCCTGGAGTGGGGCGATGCGGTGGCCGGCCAGGCGGAGCTGGTGGACGATCCGCGCGTCCCGGACGTCGGCGGGGGAGTACCTGCGGGCGCCGCGCGGGGCGGTCCGGGCGGGGACGACGAGGCCCTCGGCGTCCCAGTGGCGCAGGGTGGAGGCGCGGACGCCGAGGGCGGAGGCCAGCTCGGACACGGTCATCGCGTCGGACGGTCGGACGTCGCCGATGGGCTCGGCCGTGATCGCCGCCGCGGCCTCCCGGGCGAGGGCGAGGTCCCGGCGCTCGGCGGCGAGGCGGGCGTGCGCGGCGTCGAGGAGGGCGAGCAGGCCGGAGCGGGGGCCGGCGTGGGCGGCCCGCATGATCCGCTTGGCCTCGACGGGGCCGGCGCCGGCGGCGAAGGCCCGGTACGCGACGGCGGAACGGACGTGTGTCTCGGTGTAGCGCCGGTAGCCCGAGGCGGTGCGCGACGCGGGCGGGAGCACGCCGTCGCGTTCGAGGTTCCGCACCTGCTGGACGGAGCATCCCGCACGGCGCGCGACATCGACCGTGCGGAGAGCTGATTGGAGACTTGCCACGCCTCTACCTTGGACGCTGCCGCGCCAAGTCTCCACGAGCACTTGAATGAAACGCTCGAATGCATGGACATCGACGAGATCATCGACTTCGTGGGCGGCTTCGAGGGCGTGCTGGTTCTCCGGCCCCAGGCGGGCGACGGCTCGCCGGAGATCGCCTGGGGTGACGTGTTCTTCTACTACGCGCCCGACGGGAACGTCCCGACGACGACGCAGCCGTTCGCGACGATCGTGACGAAGGACTATCCCGGCGACGAGGAATCGCGGCTGGACCGGCCCGGCGCGTTCCGGGTGAACATCGCCGCCGGGAAGGGCGCCTTCGCGCGGTGGACGGCGCCCGCGGACCCGAGCGCCGCGGACGTCCTGCAAGCGCATCCCGTCTACGGGGACGCGGGCTGGCTCGCCGTGGTGAACCCGGGGCCGGTGACCGAGGCGGCGCTCCGGGACCTGCTCCGCACGGCGCACGGTCGGGCCCGGCAGCGCAACGAGCGGCGTTCCGCCCTCCGGCAGCCCTGAGCGGTGCCGGCGGCGCGGGTCAGTGGCGGCGCGTGAAGAACAGGTGGACCAGGCAGAGGACGGCCAGGGCGGTGCAGGCGGCGAGGGCCGCCGTGGCGCCGTGGGGCAGGAGGGCGCCGCCGAGGACGGTGCCGACGCCGATGCCGGCGTAGAGGGCGGAGGCGTTCAGGCCGACGACGACCGCGGTCTCCTGCGGGGCGGCGTTGATGAGGCGGACCTGCTGGGCCGGGGTCTGGAACCAGGTGGCGGCGCCCCAGGCGATCATCAGGAGCGCGGTGGCCGGGAGCCAGGACGTGCCCGCCGCGGCCGCGCAGGTGAGCAGCGCGAGGGTCGCGGCGAGGGCGGTGTAGCCGGCGGCCTGGACGCGGACGGGCCCGTGGCGGTCGACGCGGGCCCCGGCCGTCAGGTTGCCGGCGACCGCTCCGGCGCCGTAGAGGAACAGGAGCCAGGGCTCGGCGCCCTCGCCGGCGCCGAGGGCCCGCATGATCGGGACGGCGTAGGCGTACAGCCCGTACCCGGCGGCCATGCCGAGGACGGTGAGCGGCAGGACGGCGACGACGCCGGGGTGGCGCAGCGCGGCGAGCCGCCGGCGGAGCGGGATGCGGGGGCCGCCGGGGAGCGCGGGCATCGCGCGGAGCACGCCGGCGGCGGCGACCGCGCACAGCGCCGCGACCAGCGCGAGCGCGGCGTGCCAGTCGAGGGCCCGGGCGGCGAGGCTCCCGAGCGGGACGCCGAGGGCGGTCGCGACGGTGAGCCCGCCGACGACGACGGCGAGGGCGCGGGCGCGCTGGGCGGGGGCGACGAGCGAGGCGGCGACCGCTCCGGCGTTGGGGGTGAAGGCCGCCGCGCCGGACGCGGCGGCGATGCGCGAGACCATCAGGACCGCGAAGTCCGGCGCGAGCGCGGAGCCGAGGTTGGCGGCGGCGAGCACGGCGAGGGCGCCGACGAGCAGGGCGCGGCGGGGGACGCGGGCGAGGACGGTCGCGAGGACCGGGGACAGGACGGCGTAGGTGATCGCGAACGCGGTCGCGGACAGCCCGGCGGTGCCTTCGGAGACGTGCAGGGAGGACGCCATGTCGGGCAGGAACCCGGCGACGACGTAGGCGTCCGTCCCGACGGCGAAGGTGCCGAGCCCGAGGATCAGAGTCGAGCCGAGCCCGCGCGGGGCGCCGGCGCCGGCCGCTCCGGGTCGAGCCGCCGCCTCTTGGCGATGTATCGGGGTATTCAACATCCCTGTTTCCTCTCCAAAAAAGGCCCGGTGGCCGGGCGGCGGTGGGCGGTCGGTCAGTCGTTCAGGCGGGCGTAGTTGCGCCGCGTGCGGGCGGCGCCCTCGGGGGCGCGTTCCATCAGGTCGGCGATGGTGGTGCCGGCCAGCTCGCGGCGCCACGCCAGCTCGGCGCGGCGCATCAGGGCGGAGATGCCGCAGGGGCCGTCGAACTCGCGGCCGGCGTCGCGCCCGCCCGCTCCGCGCTGCCGGATCTCGGTGCAGCGGAACGCCTCGAGCGGCCCTTCGAGCGCGGTGACGACCTCCATCACCGTGATCTTCTCGGGCGGGCGGGCGAGCGACCAGCCGCCCCGCACGCCCGGCGCGGAGGTCAGGATCCCGGCGCGGGCGAGCGGCTGGAGGCGCTTCTTGAGGTACTCCTGCGGCAGGTCGAACCGGGCGGCGAGCCGCCGGATCGAGACCGGTGCCGCGTCGTCCAGCCAGCCGAGCGTCACGCAGCAGTGCAGTCCCCACTCGACGCCCTCGCCCATCCGCATGAACCGGGACTATACACGTCCCGGTTTACGCGGTCAGCCCGAGGGCGGCGATCAGGTCGCGCATCTCGTCCCGGTAGACGGCCGCCGGGTCGTGGACGAGCGGGCGCAGGTGCCCGTAGATCTCCAGGGCCATCAGCCCGTGCATCCGCCCCCACACCCGCAGGGTCAGGGCGAGCGCCTCGGGCGGCAGGCCGGGGAAGTCCTCCCGGACGTGGCCGACGAGCCCCGGGTCGAAGTCGTCCCAGGCGTAGCGGCGGCCGTCCCGCTGGAGCGCGGCGGCGGACGGCCAGGCGGCGGCGACGAGTCCGACGAGGCCGGCACAGGCGCGCAGCTCGGCGGCCTTGCCGGGGCCGTCGTCGGGCGCCTGGTAGCCGGGCACCGGGTCGCCGTAGACCAGCCGGAAGCCCTCGGGGTTCGCCACCGCCCATTCCCGTACGGCCTGCGCCCAGGCCAGGATCCGGCCGCCCGGGTCGGACTCCGGGACGGCGTCGCGGGCGGCCTCCGCCGCGTCGACCAGCGCGCCGTACACGTCGCCGATCAGCGTCGTGACCAGGTCGTCGCGGGTGGCGAAGTAGCTGTAGATCGCGCCGGCGGTCATGCCCATCTCGCGGGCGATGGCGCGCAGCGAGATCGCGTCCGGGCCGCCCTTCGCCATCAGCTCGAGCGCGATCGCCTTGATCTCGTCGCTGGTCTGGGCGCGCAGCCGGGCGCGGCGGCTCGGGGTCGGGTCGTTCACGCTTGACACTCTACAGCGTTGGACTACTGTACGGCGTGCTCACTTTGAACGGTGTGTAGTAAATCAACGGCATGCAGGAGATGGCATGGAACGGCATCGGGCACGCCTCGCGCTGCTCGCATCGACGCAGCTCATCGTGGCTCTCGACTACAACATCGTGTACGTGGCGCTGCCCGGGATCGGGACGGCGCTCGGCTTCGGACCTTCGTCCGTCCAGTGGGTGGTCAGCGCCTACTCGGTCGGGCTCGGCGGGCTCCTGCTGTTCGGCGGCCGGGCCGTGGACCGGCTCGGCGCCCGCCGGATGTTCATGACCGGCCTCGCGCTGTACGGCGCCGCCTCGCTCGCGGGCGGCCTCGCGTCCGGCGCGGGGATGCTCGTCGCCGCCCGCGCGGTGCAGGGCGCGGGCGGCGCCCTGCTGACCCCGGCGACCCTCACCCTGATCTACCGGGGATTCGCCGAGGGGCCCGCGCGCAACAAGGCACTCGGCGCCTGGGGGATGGCGGGCAGCGCCGGGCTCGCCGCCGGATCCCTGCTGGGCGGCGTGCTCACCAACTACCTCGGCTGGGAATGGGTGTTCTTCGTCAACGTGCCGCTGGCGCTCGCCTGCGCGCTCGCGGCGCCGCGGCTGCTGCCCGCCGACCCCGCCCGCGCGCCCGGCTCGTTCGACGTGCCCGGCGCGGCGCTGGCCACCGCGGCGTCGGCGCTGCTGGTGCTCGGGCTGGCGAGCGGGCCGGACGCCGGATGGGCGTCCGCGCGCGCCGCCGGGTCGCTGGCCGCCGGGGCCGTCCTGCTCGCGGTGCTGATCGCGGTGGAGGCCCGCACCCGCGACCCGCTCATCCCGCTGCGGCTGGCCCGCGGCCGCGGCCTCGCCACCACCATGATCGTGATCGCCGTCTTCCAGGGCACGCTCGGCGGCGGCTACTACATCCTGACCTCCTACCTGCAGCCCGTCCTCGGCTACAGCGCGCTGGAGGCGGGGCTGGCGTTCCTGCCGCTGACGCTCGTCTGCATGCTCGCCGCGCTCACGATCACCCCGGTGGTGCTCGGACGCTGGGGGATCCGCACCACCCTCGCCGTCTCGACGGCCGGGACCGGCGCGGGCATCGCCGCGATGGTCGCCGGCACCACGGCGGGCGGCGGCTTCTGGACGCTGCTGCCCGCAGCGTCGTCTGGGGCCTGTTCGGCGGCGTCGCGTTCGTGACGCTGTTCGCCTCCTCCGGCGCGGGCGTCCCGGCGGACCAGCAGGGCGTCGCGTCCGGGCTGGCCAGCAGCGCCAAGGAGATCGGCGGCGCCCTCGGGCTGGCGGTGTTCGTCGCGATCGCCAACGGCCCGGGCGACCTCCTGCACGGTCTGCACGCCGTCGGCTGGGTCGCCGCGGCCGCCACCGCGGCGGGCGGCCTGGCCGCCCTTGCCCTCAAGCCCTCCCGTCCCGGCGGCACGGAACGGGAGTCCCTCCCTCTCGAAGGAGCCCTCAAGTGACCACGACCGACCTGATCAACGCCTACCTCGACATCTGGAACGAGCGGGACGCCGCGGCCCGGGAGGCGCTCATGAAGTCCGTCCTCACCGACGACTCGCTCTACAGCGACCCCGACCACGCGGGCCTGCGCGGGCACGCCGAGCTGTCGGAGGCGATCGGGCGCGCCCAGGCGAACTTCGGCGACCTGCGGTTCGCGCTCGGCGACGTCATCGGCGCCCACCACGACCGTGCGCTGTTCACCTGGCGGCTCGGCACGGCCGCGACGGGATACGACGTCGTCGAGTTCGACGGCGACCGCATCCGCGCCGTCGTCGGGTTCTTCGGATGACCGGCGACCGCCGCTGGTCCGCCGCCTGGACCACCGCACCGCAGCGTCCCGGCCCCGGCTTCGCCCCCAACTGGTCGGAAGAGGGCTTGGGCGGGTGGACGGTCCGGCAGACCGTCCGGCTCGGCATCGGCGGCGACGCGCTGCGGATCCGCCTGTCCAACCGCTATGGCGCCGCGCCGCTCCGGATCGCGGGGGCCACGGTCGCGGCGTCCGCGGGCGGCGCCGCGGTGAAGCCCGGCACGGTGCGGGAGCTGACCGCCGGCGGCGCGCCCTCCTTCGCCGTCCCGCCCGGCGCGGACCTGGCGACCGACGGCGTGCCGTTCCCGGCCGGGCCGCTGGACGCGGTGACGATCACGCTGGCGCTGGACGAGCCGTCCGGGCCGGTGACGTTCCACGCCCAGGCGCTCGCGACGACGTACCGGGCGGCGGGCGATCGCCGCGGCGACGGCGGCGGCGCCGCGTTCACGGAGCGGTCGCAGTCCTGGTACCTGCTCGCCGGCGTCGACGTGGCCGGGACCGGGGTCGCGGGCGACGGCATCGTGGTCATCGGCGACTCGCTCACCGACGGGACGGGCGGCACCCCCGGCACCGACCAGCGGCTCCCCGACCTGCTCGCCCGGCGGCTGGTCGCGGCGGGCCGGCCGCGCGCCGTCCTCAACCAGGGGATCGGCGGCAACCGGGTGACGGTCGACTCGCCGTGGCTCGGCGACGGCGCCACCACCCGGTTCGACCGGGACGTGCTGGCCCAGCCGGGCGTCGGCACCGTCGTCGTCTTCGCCGGGATCAACGACGTCGGGATCGGCGAGGTGGCGGACGACCCGCCCTTCCCCATCCTCGCCCCGTGCACGGTGGTGCCGGCGGCGGAGGTCGTCGCCGGCCACCGGGACATGATCCGGCGGGCGCGCGCCGCGGGCCTGCGGACGGTCGGGGCGACGCTCGGGCCCATGCGGGGCTCGGCCTTCTCCACCGCGCGCAGCGAGGCCGCGCGAGCGGAGGTCAACGCCTGGATCCGCGGGTCGGGGGAGTACGACGCCGTGCTCGACTTCGCCGCGGTGCTGGGCGACGCGCTCGACCCCGTCCACGACTCGGGCGACCACCTGCATCCGGGCGACGCGGGGTACCGGGCGATGGCCGCCGCCGTGGACCTCGGCGTGCTGTGACGTCCGGCCCGGGCCGGCCCCCGGGACGGTCCCGGCCGGGCGCGCGCGGTCAGGGGAGGGTGGACAGGTCGATCGCCGACACGGCCGCGGCGTCGTGGTGGATCGTGTACCGGCCGCCGGCCAGCGACGGCAGGTCGGCGAGCGGGACGAGGTGCGGGAAGTCGGCGGTCGCCACGCGGACGCGGAGCCGGTGACCCGCGGGCACGGTGGCGAACGCCGGCCGGATCTGGATGTCGTATCGGGTCAGCTTCCCCGGCGTGACCGGGGTCTGCGCGGCGCGGGTGAGCGGGTGGTACGGGTACACCCAGCCGCCTGACGCGCCCTTCCAGCTGCGCTTGGTGTCGACCGCGCGCATTGAGCCCATGAGCGCGCCGCCGCTGAGGTCGGTCGACGTCCCGTCGGGCGCGACGTCCTCGATGGTGAGCGCCCACAGCGTCTCCGGGCGGGTGGACGCGGCGCGCAGCGTGACGCCGATCGGCCCGGCGAGCTGGAGCGGCTTGGCCAGCGCGGGTGAGGTGTAGGTCGTCTCGCCCGGCCCGTTGACGGGCTTGCGCTGCGAGCCCGTGCAGGGCGAGGCGATGCCCGCGCCGGCGAAGAGCTGTGACAGGAGCCCGGCGGCGAACTGGTCGGTGGAGCGGGTGCAGGGGTTCGACAGGCCGGTGAACGCGATCGAGTCGGCGGGTTCGGCGCCCGTGGGCGCGGTGGAGGTCAGGCGTCCTTGCGAGCGCAGGAACATCCGGGTCGGGCGCGCTTGCGCGAGGGGGTAGCGGGCGGTGTCGTAGCGCCGTCCGCCTGGCTCGATCACGTGGAGGGGCGTGGTGGTGGCGACGGTGCCGCGTCCCTTGAGCCAGTGGTCGAACCACGCGAGCTGGATCGCGTCGAGGTCCTGCCCGCTGCCCATGTCGCCGTGCGTCCACGGTCCGTAGAGCAACTGGTACTTGGCGGAGACGGGCTGGCCGGGCGTCATCGGGGCGGTCACTGGACGTCCCGCCGCCGCGTTCTGCAACCCGCTGTACAGCAGCGGTTCGCCGCGCTGGAAGACGTCGTAGAGCCCGCCGACGAGGTAGACCGCGACGCCGTTCGCGACGATCCTGCGCAGGACGCCTTCCGGCGCCCGCGCCTTCCACCAGGCGTTGTCATACCTGCGCGGGCCGTTGGCGAGCATGTCGCGCGCGATCGTCAGCTCGAACGGCCCGGCCTGCATGAGGTGCTCGTAGGACAGGAGCAGCGCCGCCGCCGGGTCCTTGGGCAGTTCCACGAACGGCGTGGTGACGCGCGTGACGCCGTAGCCGAACACCAGGCCGAGCGGCGACTCGACGTTCAGCGCGCCGCCGCTGACGAACAGGTCGCGGTAGGGGTCGGCGGACGCCGCCATCGGGAAGATCGCCTTGAGCGGGGAGTGCGGGCCGACCGCGGCGGCCGTGAACAGCTGGTCGATCGCGAGGTACGACAGGCCGAGCATGCCGACCTTCCCGCTGGAGTTCGGCAGGCGCGCCGCCCAGTTCACGATCTGCGCGCCCGCCTGCGCCTCGGACGGCTCGAACAGGTCGAACTTCCCCTGCGAGCCGCCGGTTCCGGGGACGTCGACGACCAGCCCGAGGTAGCCGCGTTCGATGAGGTACGGGTTGAGGCCGCCGGTGCCGGGGGAGCCGGTCTGCGCCGACGGCGTCTTGCCGTACGGGGTGAACCCGACGATGACCGGGAACGGGCCGCGCGCCGGCTTCCCGGTGGCGCGGTCGGCGGGCATGTGCAGGTCGGCGCGCAGCAGCGTCCCGTCCTTGAGGCGCAGCGTCAGGTTGCGCTGCACGGTGACGCCGTAGGGCGCCGCGGGCGCGGGGGCCGCCGAGGCGGGGGCGGTCAGCGCGGCCAGGACCAGGATCAGGGAGCACACAGCTGCGAGGCGGCGCATGGCGCGACTCCTGGGGTCGGAGGTGCTTGGGCGGGACGCTAACAACCCGCGCGCCCGCCGGGAACCCCAAACGAACAAAAATGTTTATTTGATAGGTCGCACGAACGTCTCGCCGAGTACCGGTGAGCGGGACGGCCTAGCCGGCCCGTGGTGACCGGGGCCACCATGGGCTGTCATGGGCGAACTGACGATTCCGGCGGTGTTGGCACGGGCGGCGGAGGCGTTTCCGGACGCCGAGGCCGTGGTGGACGGGGACGTCCGGGTGACGTTCGCGCAGCTGCGGGACCGCGTGCGGGAGGCGACCGCCGCGTTCGCCGGCGCCGGCATCGAACCGGGCGACCGGATCGCGATCTGGGCGCCGAACGGGCTGCCGTGGATCGTCACCGTGCTCGGCGCCATGGGCGCGGGCGCGACGCTCGTCCCGCTCAACACCCGCTACAAGGGCGACGAGGCGCGCTGGCCGCTCACCCGCGCGCGCGTGAAGATGCTGTTCGTCGCCGACGGGTTCCTCGGCATCGACTACCCCGGCATGCTCGGGGTCGACGCGACCGGCGCCTACCCCGGCCTGCCCGACCTGAAGGCCGTCGTCACGTTCAACGGCGAGGAGCGGCCCGGCGTGACGTCGTGGGCCGGGTTCGCCGGCAAGGCCGTCCCGCTCGCGGAGGCGGACGCGCGCGCCGCCGCCGTCCGCCCCGGCGACGTCGCCGACATCCTGTTCACGTCCGGCACGACGGGCAAGCCCAAGGGCGTGATGTGCACGCACGAGCAGAACGTCCGGACGTTCGAGGCGTGGGCGGCGCGGACCGGCGTGCACGCCGGCGACCGCTACCTGATCGTGAACCCGATGTTCCACTCGTTCGGCTACAAGGCGGGCGTGATCGCGTGCGTGCTCAAGGGCGCCACGATGGTGCTGCAGCCGGTGTTCGAGGTGGCGGAGACGCTGCGGATCATCGAGGCGGAGCGGATCACGGTGCTGCCCGGCCCGCCGACGATCTACACCACGCTGCTGGACGCGCCGGGCCGCGCCGAGCGCGACCTGTCGTCGCTGCGGCTCGCGGTGACCGGCGCCGCCGACGTGCCCGTCGCGCTCGTCCGGCGGATCCGCGAGGAGCTGTTCCCGCAGGTCATCACCGCGTACGGGCTGACGGAGTGCTCCGGCACGGTGTCCGCCTGCTCGCTGGACGACGATGACGAGACGATCGCGACGACGTGCGGCCGGGCCATCGACGACGTCGACGTGAAGATCGTCGACGACAAGGGCGACGAGGTCCCGGCGGGCACCGACGGGGAGATCCTCGTCCGCGGCTACAACGTGATGAGCGGCTACCTCGACGATCCGGAGGCGACCGCGGAGACGATCCGGGACGGCTGGCTCGACACCGGCGACCGGGGCCGCCTCGACGAGCGCGGCAACCTGACCATCACCGGCCGGACCAAGGAGATGTTCGTCGTCGGCGGCTTCAACGTGTACCCGGCGGAGGTCGAGGACGTCCTCGCCGGGCACGGCGCGGTCGCCGAGTCCGGCGTCGTCGGCGTCCCGGACGCCCGGATGGGCGAGGTCGGCCGCGCCTACGTCCGGCTGCGTCCCGGCCGCACCGCGACCGCCGAGGAGCTGATCGCGTTCTGTCGCGAGCGGCTCGCGAACTTCAAGGTCCCCAAGGAGGTCGTCTTCGTGGACGACCTCCCGAAGACCGCGTCCGGCAAGGTCCGCCGCGTGGAGCTCAAGCAGCAGGCCGGCGCCTGACCCTCGTCGAGCCGTGGCGTGCCGCACACCCCCCCGCCCGGCCCCCCCCCCCCGCCGCGCCGGGCCGGGCCCCCCTCACGAAGGCGGCACGCCACGAGCCGACGGTCAGAAGGCGGCGACCACGCGGGCGCGGTGGTGGGCGGGGGTGCCCCAGGCGGAGTGCAGGGCGCGGGCCTTGCGGATCCACAGGGACGGGTCGTACTCGTCGGTGTAGCCGATCGCGGCGTGCACCTGCAGCGCCGTCTTCGCCGCGAGGTACGCGGCGTCCGACGCGGCGACCTTCGCGGCGGACGCGTCCCGCGCGAAGTCGCCCGACCCGTAGGCCAGGGCCGCACCGTAGACGAGCGGCCGCGCGAACTCCAGCTCCACCAGCGCGGTGGCGAGATGGTGCTTGACCGCCTGGTACTCGCCGATCGCGCGCCCGAACTGCTGCCGCGTCTTCGCGTACTCCACCGACACGTCCAGCAGGGCGCGGCCGAGGCCGATCTGCTGCGCGGCGCACAGCATCACGCCGAGGTCGGTGAGGCCGGACGGCGCGCCGTCCACCCGGAACAGGCGGCGGGCGGGGTCGAGGGACGCGACGCGCTCGCCGGCCCGCACGGCGGTCCCGTCGGCGGCGATGACCAGGTCGGCGACGTCGGCGTCCAGCGCGTGCGGGACGGCGACCGACACCAGCGCCTCGCCCTCGGCGATCCTCGCCAGGACGTCCCCGTCGGAAACGATCCCGGCGGCGGCGAGCGTCTCGACGTACGGGCCGGGCGCGGCGGCGCGTCCGAGCTCCTCCATCGCGACGGCCAGCTCGACCGGCAGCGGCCCGATCCCGCCGTGCTCCTCCGGAACGGCCAGCGCGAACACGCCCGCCTCGGCGACCTGCGACCACAGCGCCCGGCCCGGCGCCGCGTCGCCCGCCGCCCACGCGCGGACGGCCTTCGCGGTCTGCGCGCCGGCCAGCAGCCGGCGCAGCGTCTCGCCGAACATCCGCTGCTCGGCGGAGAGAACGAACTTCACCGGGACCCCCTCGGCAGGCCGAGCAGCCGCTCGGCGATCACGTTGCGCTGGATCTCGTTGGTGCCCGCGTAGATCGGGCCGGCGAGCGAGAACACGTAGCCCTCCAGCCAGTCGGAGTCGAGCTCGCCGTCCGCGCCGAGCAGGTCCAGGGCCGTCTCGTGCAGCGCCACGTCCAGCTCCGACCAGAAGACCTTGTTGAGGCTGGACTCGGCGCCGATGTCGTCGTCCCGGGAGATCGTCTCGAAGCCCTTCAGCCGGTACGCGCGGGACCGGATCCACGCGTCGGCGACCCGGTCGCGCAGCGCGGTGTCGGCGGGGTCGGCGCGCTCCTTCCACAGCTCGACGAGCCGCTCGGTCGCGGCGGTGAACCGGCCGGGGCTGCGCAGGGTGAGGCCGCGCTCGTTGCCGGCGGTGCTCATCGCGACCCGCCAGCCGTCGCCGGGCGCGCCGATGACGTCCTCGTCCGGGACGAACACCTTGTCCAGGAACAGCTCGGCGAACGCGGGCTTGCCGTCGAGGCGCCCGATCGGCCGGACGGTCACGCCCTCCGCGTCCAGCGGGAACATCAGGTACGTCAGGCCCTTGTGCCGCGACGACTCCGGGTCGGAGCGGAACAGGCCGAAGCCCCGGTCGGCGAACGCGGCGCGGGAGCTCCACGTCTTCTGGCCGTCGAGCAGCCAGCCGCCGTCGGTGCGGGTCGCGGTGGAGCGCAGCGCGGCGAGGTCGCTGCCCGCGCCGGGCTCCGACCACGCCTGCGCCCAGATCACCTCGCCGGCCGCCATCGGCGGCAGGATCCGGGCGAGCTGCTCGGGCGTGCCGTGCTTGAGCAGCGTCGGCGCCAGCAGGTTGATGCCGTTCTGGCTGACCCGGCCCGGCGCGTTCGCCGCGTAGTACTCCTCCTCGAAGATCAGCCACTGCAGGACGGACACGCCGCGCCCGCCGTACTCCTCCGGCCACGACACCACGCCGAGCCGCGCCTCGCCGAGCCGGCGCTCCCAGTCGCGGTGGAGCGCGAAGCCCTCCTCGGTCTCCAGCGACGGCAGCGGCTCGGCCGGCACGTGCGCGCGCAGCCAGCCGCGCACCTCGGCGCGGAACTCCTCGTCCGCCGCCCCGAATTCAAGATCCATGCGAAGCCTCCTCCAGGGTCCTCATCACTGCCGCGCCGCCCCTTCTTTCTAACAACTGTTTGGTAGAGTAGAGGGCGGACAGGGAGAAGGGCGACCCGCCCCTCCCACCGACCGGGACGGGACGGATCGCCCGAAGATCGCAGGAGCGCCCGGAGATCGGGAAGGCCGCGGCGCCGGGCGCGGTCAGTAGTACTCGGCCATCAGCTCCGCGGACCAGGCGGGCTGCCGGACCTCGCCGCGCGGCCCGAACTCGCGCATGTACGGCTTGACGTCCAGGACGGGCGTCCCGTCGATCGCGTCCAGCTCGGCGACCTCCAGCCGCAGCCCGTCCACCGCCAGCAGCCGGCAGCGCGACACCCCGATCCGGTTCGGCCGGTTCTTGCCGCGCTGCGCGAAGATCCCGACCAGCGGCCAGTCCGCCCGGTTCCGCGGGTGCCGCGCCCCCGCCTGCACCTTCTCCTCCGGGACGCGGTGGAAGTGATAGACGACCTCGAGGTGGGAGAACTCGGCCAGCCCGGCGACGGCGTCCGGCGCGAACCGGGACGCGTCCAGCACGATCGCGGCCGACACGGCGCCCCAGCCGTCGTCGAACGCCTCGTCCCGGCCGCCGGCGACGTGACCGATGGGTTCCAGGGTCAGTGACATGGCCGGAATCCTAGGTCCGATGCCGCCGAATCCCGTTCTGTGGGCATCCGGTAAGAAGGTGCCGTGCCCGCACTGAGACTGGACGCGGCGGCCCTGCCGCCCGAACTGGACGGCCTGCGCCGGGACGTCCGCGCGTTCCTCGCCGGGGAGATCGCCGCCGGGCGGATCGTCCCGCACGCCGACAACTGGCTGGCGGGCTGGGACCCCGCGTTCAGCCGGCGGCTCGGCGAGCGCGGCTGGATCGGGATGACGTTCCCGCCCGAGTACGGCGGGAGCGGGGCCGGGTCGCTCGCCCGGTTCGTCGTCACCGAGGAACTGCTCGCGGCGGGCGCGCCGGTCGCCGCGCACTGGATCGCCGACCGGCAGTCCGGGCCGTCGCTGCTGAAGTTCGGCACCGAGGAGCAGCGCCGCGCCTACCTGCCCGGCATCGCGCGCGGCGAGACGAGCTTCGCGATCGGCATGTCCGAACCCGACTCCGGCTCCGACCTCGCGTCCGTCCGGACGAAGGCCGAGCGCGCGGACGGCGGCTGGCTGGTCAACGGCGCCAAGATGTGGACGAGCGGCGCGCACGTCGCGGACGCCATGATCGCGCTGGTCCGGACCGGGCCGCCCGGGGAGAGCCGGCACGAGGGCCTCACCCAGCTGATCGTCGACCTGCGCGCGCCCGGCCTGGAGATCCGCCCGATCCGGCTGCTGACCGGCGAGCACCACTTCAACGAGGTCGTCCTCACCGACGTGTTCGTGCCGGACGGCCGCGTCCTCGGCACGGTCGGCGACGGCTGGCGGCAGGTGACCGGCGAGCTGGCGTTCGAGCGCAGCGGCCCCGAGCGGATCCTCAGCACGTTCCCGCTGCTCGCGGCCGTCGCGGGGCGGCTCGCCGAGCGCGGCGCGGACGCCGCCGACCGGGCCCGGATCGGGATGGTCGCCGCGCGGCTGTGGGCGCTGCGGCGGATGTCCCTCGCGGTCGCGGCGCGGCTCGCCGCCGGGGACGCGCCCGCCGTCGAGGCCGCCGCCGTCAAGGACCTCGGCACCCGGTTCGAGGGCGCGCTGATCGAGACGGTCCGGCTGCTCGCCCGGGTCGAGCCCGACCTCGCGTCGTCCGATCCGCTCGCGCACCTGCTGGCGCAGTCCGTGCTGCACAGCCCCGGGTTCACCCTGCGGGGCGGGACCAACGAGATCCTGCGCGGCGTCGTCGCCAAGTCGCTGCTGCCGAGAGGGGACGCCCGGTGAACGACATCGTCCAGGACCTGGCCGGCACCGTGGACGCGGTCTGCGCCCGGCACGCCGACCCCGGCGAGGGCTGGAACCCGCGCCTCTGGGACGAGCTGGAACGGGTCGGCGTGACGCTGCTGCCCGTCCCCGAGGAGCGCGGCGGCGCCGGGGCCGACCTCGCCACCACCGCCGAGGTGCTGCGGGTGCTGGGCCGGCACGCGGCGGCCGTCCCGCTGGCGGAGACCGCGCTGCTGGCCGGGTGGCTGCTCGCGGAGGCCGGCGCGGACGTCCCGTCCGGGCCGCTGACCGCCGCCCTGGCCGGACCGGACGTCGCGCTCCGGCAGAACGCCGGCGGCGGGTGGACGCTGACGGGCACGCTGCCGCGTGTCCCGTGGGCCCGGCACGCGGAGGGCGTTGCGGTCCTGGTCGACGGCCGCACCGCCTTCGTCCCGCGCGGCGGCTACGAGGTCGGCGAGGGCGCGAACCTCGCGGGCGAACCGCGCGACACCGTCCACCTGCGCGACGCCGCTCCCGCCCAGGTGCTCGCCTCGTCGGCGACGGCGCAGGAGTTCCGGGAACGCGCAGCGCTCGGCCGGGCGGCGCTGATGGCCGGGGCGATGGAGACGGCCACCGACCTCGCGGTGCGGTATGCGGGCGAGCGCGTCCAGTTCGGCCGGCCGCTGGCGCGGTTCCAGGCCGTCCAGCAGCACCTCGCCGAGATGGCGGGCGAGACGCTGCTCGCGACCGTCGCGGCGCAGGCGGCGGCCGCCGAGGGCACCGGCTTCGCGATCGCGGCGGCGAAGGCGGCGGCGAGCGAGGCCGCCGGGACGGTGTGCCGCCTCGCCCACCAGGTACACGGCGCGATCGGGTTCACCGACGAGCACGGGCTCCGGCACGCCACCACCCGGCTGTGGGCGTGGCGCGACGAGTGCGGCAACGAGGCGGAATGGGGCGAGGCCCTCGGCGCGCGCGCCGTCGACGCGGGCACCGGAGGGCTCTGGCCCCTCATCACCGCAGGCGGGGACCTCTAGGGGATCCGGGGCCCGTCCGGTTCGGCCGCGTCGCGGAGCGCCGCCGCCGCGCGCTCCAGCGCGACTTCCCGAGGATCGCCGGGCTCCGGGTCGGGGCGCATCCCGCGCAGCAGCAGCTTGATGGTGAGGACGGTGAGCGGCAGGCCGGAGCGCTGCGTCGCGCCCGCCGCCCGCTCCATCGCCGCCTCCCGCCGGCCCGCGGCGATCGTCGCGTGGACCAGGACGGCCGCGAGCGACTCGGGCGGCTCCCCGGCGGCGACGTCGCCGCGCCGCTGCCCGGCCTCCAGCACCTCCGCCAGCGCGAGCACCGGGTTCGGGACGTCCTCGCCGAGGTGGTCCGACAGGCGTTCGGGCTGGTTCGCGATCCCGCGCATGATCGCGTCGCGGAACGGGCCGGGCGCGGGCGCGGCGCGGCGCAGCGCCGCGAAGGCGTTGCCGACGATGACCCCGGTGCCGGAGCCGGCAGCGAGGCCCTTGCGGCACGCGTCCGCGAACGCGGCGCAGGTGACGATCGCGGCCTCCAGCACCACGTCGTCCTTGCTCGGGAAGTAGGTGAAGAACGTCCCCCAGCTGACGCCGGCCGCGGTGACGATGTCCTCGATCCGGGCGGCCTCGACGCCGGACCGCTCGAACTCGGCGACCGCCGCCTCGTAGACGCGGCGGCGCGTCTCGATGGCGCGGGCCTGGCGGGGACGGCGGGCGGTCGGCATGGGGAACCCTCTGGTGCGGCGGGCCGGACGGTTCTATTCTGCCAAAGTTGATGCGCATCAACTTTTGGAGGCCGACGTGGTCATCGCAGGGCTGCCGGAACGGCTCGCCGGGTCCGGCCGGGTGCGCGCGCTGCGGATGCTCTGGGGCGCGGGCAAGGGCTGGTCGGCCGCGGTCGCCCTGCTGGTGCTGGCGAACGCGCTGCTGCCGAACGCGAGCCTGATCGCGCTCGGGTACGCGGTCGGGCGCATCCCGGCGGCAGCCGCCGCGCACCTGCACGGTGCCGCCGGGCGCGCCCTCGCCGTCGCGCTGCTGGTCGCGGGCCTGCTCTACGCGGCGACCCTCCTCACCGGCCCGTACCAGGAATGGCTGAGCGCGTGCGTGAAGGCGCGCCTGGTGGACGACCTGCAGAGCCGGCTCATGGCCGCCGTCAGCGGCCCGGCGGGCGTCGCGCACCTGGAGGCCCCGGAGACCCAGGACCGGCTGGAACTGGCCAGGGGCAGGCTGACGGGCCACATCCCCGCGGACGCGCCCGTCGCGCTCGCCTCCGCCGCCGGGTCCCGGCTCGCCGGGATCACGGCCTGCGCCGTCCTCGCCACGTTCCGGTGGTGGCTCGGGCTCGCGCTGCTCGCCGTGTGGCTGCTGATCCACCGCCCGCTGCGGAAGATCATCCTCGCCCAGATCGTCGGGTTCCGGACGAAGGCCGAGGTGCTCCGGCGCGCCTGGTACTTCCTCTACCTGGCGATCCGCCCGGCCGCCGCGAAGGAGCTGCGCGTCTTCGGCCTCGGCGACTGGACGATCGACCGGTACCGCGAGCACTGGGCGACGGGCATGGCCACGAACCGGGAGACCTACGCCCGGCTCAGCCGCCGCGCCTACCTGCTCGCCGGCGCCGTCCTCGCCGCGTACCTCGTCGCGGGCGGCACGCTCGCGTACGCGGCGCTGCACCACCGGATCGGCCTGCGGGAGCTGTCGGTCATGCTGCCGCTGCTGCCCGCCACCATGTACGCGGGCACCGTCACCACCGGCGACATCTCCGCCGAGTGGATGGTCTCGGCCCTGCCCGACCAGGCCGCGCTGGAGGCGCGCCTGCGCGCCGCCCGCGAGGACCTGAGCGGCGGCCGGGACCCGGCCGGGCTCCCCGAGCACGGCATCCGGCTGGACGGCGTCCGCTTCGCCTACCCCGGCGGCGAACCCGTCCTCGACGGCCTCGACCTGGAGATCCCGGCGGGACGCTCCACCGCGATCGTCGGCGTGAACGGCGCCGGGAAGACCACGCTGGTCAAGCTGCTCGCCCGCATGCACGACCCGACCGGCGGGACCATCACCGTGGACGGCGTGCCGCTCCGCGACCTCGACGCGGCGCGCTGGCAGCGCCGGTTCGCCGCCGTGTTCCAGGACTTCAACCGCTACCCGCTGCCGCTCGGCGAGAACGTCGCGCTCGGCGCCGTCGAGCACGCAGGGGACGTAGACGGCCGCGCCCGCGCCGCCGCCCGCGCCGGCGCACTCGACCTCGCCGCGGAGGTCGGCTGGGACACCGTCCTGTCCCGCCAGTACGCGGGCGGGACCGACCTGTCCGGCGGGCAGTGGCAGCGCGTCGCCCTCGCCCGGGCGCTGTTCGCCGTCGAGCACGGCGCGGCGGTGCTCGTCCTCGACGAGCCGACCGCGTGGCTGGACGTCCGCGCCGAGGCCGCCTTCTACGACCGGTTCCTCGACCTCACGCGCGGCCTCACATCCATCGTCATCTCGCACCGCTTCTCGACCGTGCGCCGCGCCGACCGGATCTGCGTGCTGGACGGCGGACGCCTCGCCGAGCAGGGCACCCACGACGAGCTGATGGCGCTCGGCGGGACCTACGCGGAGATGTTCCGCCTCCAGGCCGCCCGCTTCCGCGACGAGAAGGAGAGCGAGGCATGACGACGGTCCGCCGCACGTTCCGCGTCCTGGTCGCCGACGGGTTCCGGGCCGCGCCGCGCCCGATGACCGTCGCCGCGCTGACCACGCTCGCGACCGCGCTCACCCAGATCGCCTACCCGGTCGGCATCCGCACGATGGTCGACGCCCTGGCGCGGCACGACGCCGCCGCGGAGATCGCCGGGACCGTCACCGTCGCCGTCCTGTTCACCCTGTCCTGGACCCTGATGATCGTGTCCGCCGGACGGCTGACCGCGCTGACCGACGAGGTGTCGGTGTGGCTGTCCGCGCGGATCGCCGCGCTCGTCAACGCCGTCCCCGGCCTGGAGCACTTCGAGCGGCCCGGCTACCTCGCCGAGCTGGAACGGCTCGAACAGCGCCGCCCGATGCTCGCGTCCGGGCCCCGGCAGGCGCTCACGCTCGCGTCCGTCGTCGTCCGGACGGTCGGGATCGCGTTCCTGCTCGCGACCGTGTACTGGCCGCTCGCGCTGCTGCCCCTCGCCGGGCTGCCCCCGTACCTCGCCGACAAGCGGTCCGTCGCGCTGCGCGAGCGCGCGGACGCCGCCGTCGCGGACCAGCGGCGCCTCGCCGGGGAGCTGTTCGAGCTGGCCGCGACCGCCGGGCCCGCCAAGGAACTGCGGACCTACGGCCTCGGGCCCGAGCTGCGCGCCCGGCACGACCGGCTCAGTGCCGCCGCCCGCCGCGCCACCGTCCGCGCCGCGTCCGCCGGCGCCCTGTGGAGCGCGCTCGGCTGGTTCCTGTACGCCGCCGCGTTCTCCGGCGCGATCGCGCTCATCGCCGTCCGGGCCGCGCGCGGCGACGCGTCGGCGGGCCAGGTCGTCCTCGCGGTCAGCCTGCTGCGCCGCGCCCAGCTCACCGTCTCGCAGGCGTCCAACGCGATCGGGCAGATCGTCACCACGGCGTCCGCCGCGCAGAGCCTGCTGTGGCTGGAGGACCACGCGGCCGCGCAGCGCTCCGGCGGCGCGCCCGCCCCCGGCCGCCTCGACCACGGCATCACGCTGGAGGACGTCGCGTTCGCCTACCCGGGCACCGACGCGCCCGTCCTGCGCGGGGTGGACCTCACCCTGCCCGCCGGCGGCACCGTCGCGCTGATCGGCGAGAACGGCGCGGGCAAGACCACCCTGGTCAAGCTGCTGACCGGCATGTACGCGCCGACGAGCGGGCGGATCCTGCTGGACGGCACCGACCTCGCGGCCATCGACCGCGCCGCGTGGCGCGCCCGCACGTCCGCCGCCTTCCAGGACTTCGTGAAGTGGAACCTGCGCGCGGGCGAGGCCGTCGGCATCGGCGACCTGCCCCGCCTCGACGACGAGGACGCGCTGCGCACCGCCCTCGACCGGGCCGCCGGGACGAGCGTCATAGACGAGCTGCCGGACGGTCTCGACACCCCGCTCGGGAAGTCGTTCCAGGGCGGCGCCGACCTGTCCGGCGGGCAGTGGCAGAAGCTCGCCCTCGGCCGCGCGATGATGCGCGACCACCCGCTGCTGCTCGTCCTGGACGAGCCGACCGCGAGCCTGGACGCGCCCACCGAGGACGCCCTGTTCCGCCGCTACCTGGACGCCGCGCGCCGCACCGCCGCCGGCACCGGCGCGATCACGATCGTGGTGTCGCACCGCTTCTCGACCGTCCGGATGGCCGACCTCATCGTCGTCATGGACGGCGGGCGGGTCGTCCAGGCCGGGGACCACGCCGCGCTCCTCGCCGAAGGCGGGCTCTACGCCGAGCTGTTCGAGCTCCAGGCCCGCGCGTACCTGTAGGCGGCTCCGCAGACGCCGCCGCTAGGGGAGGCGGACGCCGACGAGCTTGGTGAGGAGCCGGTCGACCTGCTGCTCCAGCGGCTCCCACGGCAGGTTCGGCTCGTTGACGCGCATCGAGACCGCGCCGTGGACGGCCGCGCGCAGGTCGAGCGAGACGGCCGCCGCGTCGTCGGCGGGCGCCAGGCCCTCGTCCATGCACCGCTGGACGGCCGCCGTGGTGCGCTTGCCGAGCTCCATCTTGAACGAGGTGTCGCACCGCTGGTTGACCGCGCTCTCGTGCAGCACTTTGTAGAGACCCCGGTGCTCGTGCGACCAGGTGCCCATGACCTGCACGCGCGCGCGCAGCCCGCCCACCGGGTCGCCTGCGGCGGCCTCGGCCTCGTCGGCGGCCCGGACCAGGTCGGCGTGGCTGCGCTCCATCGCCGCGAGGACCAGCGCGTCCCGGTCGGCGAAGTGCAGGTACACCGACGTCGCCGCGATGCCGATCTCCCGGGCCACCGCGCGCAGCGACAGCGCCTCGTCGTCGCCCAGCTCGTCCAGGAGCCGCAGCGCGGTCGCCACGATCTCCTCGCGCAGCCGTTCGCCCTGGCCGCGCCGGTTCCGCCCGCGCGACGGCGATGCCGTTCCCATGCGGGCATTCTAATGCGACGGCCATTGCGCTACAGTCGTAGCGCTACAGCTGTTCACTCAACGAGAGGCCACCATGACCACCGAAACGGTTCCCGGAGAGCGCGAGGGCGCGGCGCGCTCCGAGCCCGACCCGCGGCGATGGTGGGCGCTGGCCGCCGTCGCCACCGCCCAGCTCATGATCGGCATCGACATGACGATCATGAACATCGCGCTGCCGTCGCTGCAGCGCTCCCTGCACCTGTCCGACCCGGGCCGGCAGTGGGTGATCACCGTCTACGCGCTCGGCTACGGCGGCCTGCTGCTCCTCGGCGGCCGGCTGTCGGACCTGATCGGCCGCCGCCGCGCGCTGCTGATCGGCCTGACCGGGTTCGCCCTGGCGTCCGCGCTCGGCGGCGCGGCCCCCGGCCCCGCCCTGCTGCTCACCGCGCGGGCCGCCCAGGGCGTCTTCGGTGCGCTGCTCACCCCGTCCGTGCTGGCGACGATGGCCGCCGCCTTCCCCGCCCCGGCCGAGCGCGGCCGGGCGTTCGGGATCTACGGGACCGTCATGGGCAGCTCGTCCGGGCTCGGCGTCGTCCTCGGCGGCGTCCTCACCGACTACCTCGACTGGCGCTGGTGCATGTTCGTCAACGTGCCGATCGCGGCCGCCGCCGGGGCCGGGGTGCTCTATGCCGTCCGCCCGGTGCCGCGCACGCCCGGCGTGAAGATCGACGTCGTCGGGGCGCTGCTCGCCACCGCGGGCCTGATGGGCCTCGTCCTCGGCTTCGCCCGCGCGGAGCCGGACGGCTGGGGCGCCGCGACGACCGTCGTGCCGCTCGCCGCCGGCGTCGCGCTGCTCGCGGCCTTCGCGTGGACGCAGACCCGGGTGGCCGGGCCGCTGCTGCCGCCGCGGGTCGTCCTCGACCGCCGCCGCGGCGGCTCCTACCTGGCCGTCCTCGGCCTGGCCGTCGGGATGTTCGCCGCGCTTTTCTTCCTCACCTTCTACCTGCAGAACGTCCTCGGGTACTCGCCCGTGCGGGCGGGCGTCGCGTTCCTGCCGCTCACGGCCGGGCTGATGATCGGCGTGCGGGGGGTGAGCCGGCTGCTCGTCCGGGCGCCGGTGCGGGCGCTGCTCGTCCCGGGCCTGCTGGTGATCGCCGCCGGGCTCGCGCTGCTCGGGACCGTCCGGGTCGACAGCGGCTACTGGACGCACGTGCTGCCGGTGTTCCTGCTCGTCGGGCTCGGCACCGGCTGGGTCCTCGTCACCGCCAACAGCACGGTCACGCTCGGCGCGGGACCCGACACCGCCGTGGCCGGCGCGGGCGTCATGACGTCGCAGCAGATCGGCGCGTCCCTCGGCACCGCCCTGCTCAGCACCGTCGCCGGGACGGCCGCCGCGCACTACCTGCGGGACCACCCGGGCGGGGCGGCGCGCGCGGCCGTGCACGGCTTCGACGTCGCGAGCCTCGGCGCGGCCGGCGCGCTGTGCCTCGTCGCGGCCGTCGTGTTCCTCGTCACCGGCCGGGCGGCCGCCGCCCGGCCGTCATGAGGTCTCCTCCTCTTCCTCTTCCTCCTCGTCGTACTCCTCGTACTCGTCTCCGTGGACGGCTCCGGACAGGCCGTAGCGCTCCTCGTCGGAGGGGCGCGGGCCCTCCGGGCCGTCCCGGCCGAGCCGCAGCATCCGCGAGATCCGCACGGTGCGGAACCGGCGCCCCGCCGCCGTGAACGCGTGCCCGGTCGCCGCCTCGATCTGCTCGGCGGCCCGCTCCCACTCCGCCAGCTCGGCCGGATCGGGCGGGTCGCCCTGGAACTCGCGCAGCCGCGGCAGCAGGTCGGCGAAGTAGCGGGCCAGCCGGCGGCGCGTCTCGTCCGGATCGTCGCCGCCGGTCAGCGGCGCCCAGCCGTTCTCCTTGACCTCGACCGCGACGAACGTCGGCGGCAGCAGCACCACGCCCGGGTACGCCTGCACCGCGTGCCGCGCCTCCGCCAGCACCACGTCCGGGACGGAGCCCGGCACCGGCATGAAGCCGACCAGGTTCAGCCGCAGCTGCGCCTCCCACCGCCCCGCCGGCGCCGCGGGCTCCAGCAGGTGGCCGCGGAGCATCCCGTCGCCGCAGGCGCCGGGCGTGTCGGTCGGCCGGGGCGGCTCCATCACCCGGTCGCCGAGCAGCGTGTACTTCTCCACCCGGATGATCCGGTAGCGCCGGTCGCCGATCTCCCACTCGTCCTTGGGGAGCTGGGCGCCCTCCTCGGGATCGAGCCGGCCCGCCGCCGCGAGCATCGCCCGCGCCATGCCCGGCGGGTGATCGCCGTCCGCCGCGTCCCGGCGCAGGTCCGCGGCCAGGCCGTAGCGGGCGGCGGACGGGTCGGTCGAGCCCAGGCAGCCGATCCGCCACTCGGCGCCGGCCTGCACCGCGTACCCGAAGTCGGGCGACCCGGCGGGGAGGAGCTTCGGGAAAGCGAGGATCGCGTCGCCGATCTCGCGGTCCCGCACGGCCGTGACGGGATCGAGGGAGGCGACCAGGTTGATGTGGTCGTACCCCGGCATCAACGGGAACGTCATGTCCTCATGTTCGGGACCCGCGCCGCGTCCCGCAGCGGAATCCGCGGAACCGGACCGCCGCTGACGTGCGACTTCTCCCAATCGACGGCTTATGTCCGACAGATGATGCGGGTCCGGCGGGCCGCATTCCGGGCGCCGGGCCCGGCTCCCGCGTCCTCCGCCTCCCGGCGGCGGGCGCGTCTAGACTGGTGGCCGGATCGACACCGGGGGATGAGGCGATGGTCCCGGATGCCCGCGACACGGCTCGCACCGACACGGCCCTGGCCGACGCGGCGCTGTTCGGCGCCCTGGTCACCGAGGTGCCGTTCGGCGTCGCGTTCCTCGACAGCCGGCTGCGCCTGCGCCGGGCCAACGCGGCCCTGCGCGCGCTGCTGCGCGGCGGCGGCGCCGGCGGCCGCAACGGCGTCAACCCCGTCGGGCGGCGGCTCACCGAGGTGCTGGACGGCGAGTTCGCGGCGGTCCTCGAACCGGCGCTGCGCGGCGTCCTCGACGACGGCCGCGCCGTCACCGGCCTGGAGGTCCGCGGCCCCGCCCCAGCCGACCCCGGCTCCGCGCGCGGCGGTTCCGCGTCCGGCGGTTCCGCGTCCGGCGCGCCGGACGCCGCCGTGCC
>NZ_WBMR01000239.1 GCF_008923365.1 Actinomadura montaniterrae | reverse complement strand
CGGTCGCTGGCGCGCCGCGCGGGCCGGACGGCGGTCAGCAGCCGCCATGCGCCGGCGAGTCCGGGCCCGGTGACGAGGTCGGCGCGCCAGTCGGTGAGGCCGCGGCCGCGCAGCACGCTCACGCCGACGTCGGCGGCGTCGAGCGCCTCGTCCCGGCCGCTGGAGATCGCCAGCACGACGTGGCCGTCGCGCTGCAGCGACCGCACGGACTCGGCCAGCCCGCCGACGTCCACGGGGGAGTCGTCGCCCCAGGCGACCAGCTCCTGGATGCTGGCGTGCTCGGTCAGGACGACCACGTCGGCGGCCTCGTGCGCCGCCGCCAGCAGCGCCTCCGCCAGGGGGTCGAGCGAGGAGCCGACCCGTACCCGGCCGCAGCGCCGGTCGCCCTCGTCGAGCAGGTCGAGGGTGACGCCCTGCGGGTCGGCGGGGGCGCCGTACGGGGCGTCCGGCGCCCGCGCCAGCCGCCACGCGCCAGCGTGGCCGTCCGCGGGCCAGGGGCCGGGGCCCGCGAGGTCGCCGGTGTCGCAGCCGGCCAGCACGGTGCCGGCGGCGCGCCAGACGTCCGCGTCGTCCATGTCGCCGGTGAGGGCGACGGCGGACAGCAGCCGCAGCTCGCCGTTGCACAGCACGCCCGAGTCGATGACGACGGCGCCGACCCGGTCGAGGCGGCGCAGCGCGACGGGGTCGAGGACGACCGTGCCGCGGACCGCCAGGTCGTGCGCCAGCACCGCGGCGAACGCCTCCCGGCCGTGCCGCGCCGCCTTCGGGACGGTCGCCAGCAGCAGGTCGGCGGCGGCCGACGGGTCGCGGGTGCCCGCGAGGACCCCGGCCCCGCCGAGCAGGTGCCCGAGCGCGGTCCGGTTCCCGGCCTTCTCGACCGGGCCGTCCGGCAGCGGGCACGGCCGCTCGGCGCGGGCGGCGCTGGTCTGCGGCTGCTCCCCGGGGACCGCGAGGTCCGGTTCGCGGCGCCGCCACGCGTCGCGGCGCGCCCCGATCTCGTACAGCTGGAAGGCGCGGTGCGCGGCGTCGGCGGCCAGCGGAGCGAGGCCCTGCCCGGCCCCCTGGACGACCGCGTTCGCGGTCCCGAGGAGGGCGTCGGCGCGGAGCCTGCCGAGCCGCCCCTCCAGCACGGACCGGATGTGCGGCAGCGCGTCCGCCACGGACACGGCCGCCCGCACGGGGCTCGGCATCGGCGGGAGGTTGAGCAGCCTTCCGGCCACGGCGCCGACCGCGCCGGCGCAGTCGGCGACGAGGGCGGACGTGGCGGCGGCCCAGGCCGCGTCGTCGTCGGGCGGCATCGCGTGGGCGCTGTGGTCGAACTTGTCCGCGTTGTGGGCTTCTTCGACGTCCTCGATGGCCGCGACGAGGTCGCCCGGGTCCACCGAGCCCTCCGCGTAGGTGACCATGACGCGGCCGGTGACCGCGTTGACCTCCGCCCAGTTCACGCCTTCGAGGCGGCGCAGCGACTCGGTCAGCGCCTGCACGTAGCGGCGGTGGTGCTCGCCGCTGCCCGCCAGCCCGTTGGCCTGGATGTGGGCCCGGCCGCCGTGCGCCCAGACGCGCCGCCTGCGTCCGCCGGACGCCAGGGACGCGAAGGCTCCAAGGGCGTGGGACGTGTGGCGCGCCCCTGTCCGGACGCCGGTGGCGGTGGCCTGCGCGCCCAGCTCCGCGCCTTTGGCGGCGAGGCTCGACGCCGCGTCCGCCGCGGCGGCCGGCACGCTCAGCACGGCCCTGGCCAGGGACGCTCCCGGAAACGCCACCGCCCGCCCCTCCCGCCCCGCGGAGATCGACCTGCCACCGACGATCGCCGGGTACCCGCGACCGCGGTGCGTAAACAGGCGGTGAACGCAGCGGAGCCGTCAGCCCGGGCCGGGCGCGGCGCCCGCGGGGGACGCCTGCCGGAGTGCCGCGTTCTCCACGCGGAGGCGTACGGCCAGCATCCCGAGATTCGCGACGGTGAAGACCGACGCCGTGAGCCACGCGGTGTGGACGAGCGGCAGCGCGACGCCCTCCGCGACCACGGCGACGTAGTTCGGATGGTGCAGGAAGCGGTACGGGCCGCGGTCGACGAGCGGCAGCCCCGGGACGGTGACGACCCGGGTGTTCCACCGCTCGCGCAGCGACGCGATGCACCACCAGCGCAGCGCTTGGGCGAGGACGGCGACGGTCAGCATCGGCCATCCGAGCGCCGGGACGAACGGCCGGCCCAGCAGCCAGACCTCCAGCGGCGCGCCCGCCAGCAGGACGAACTGGACGACGATGAACCCCGGGTAGTGCCGCCGCCCGTGCTCGACGCCGCCGCGCCGCCGCGCCCACGCCAGATGGCGCCGCGACAGGACCAGCTCGGCGACCCGCTCGGCGGCGACGAGCAGGATCAGCAGCGTGTAGGCGATCAGGAGGTCACCACCGCAGCAGCACCATCTCGGCGGAGAAGCCCGGGCCGAGGGCCATGAGCAGGCCGGGCGCGCCGGGCGGCCGCGGTCGCCGCGCGATCGTCTCCTCCAGCACGTTGAGCACCGACACCGACGACAGGTTCCCCGCCTTGCGGAGCGACTCCCACGTCAGGTCCAGCTCGCCGTGGTCGAGGCCGAACGCCTCGCCGATCGTCTCGATCACCTTGGGGCCGCCGGGGTGGCAGACCCACGAGGCGATCTCGCCGGGGGACAGGCCGTGCCGGTGGAGGAACGCGGCGGCGTCGTCCGCCAGGGTCGCCTTCACATGGTCGACGAGGTCGGCGGCCAGCACGATGCGGAAGCCGTGCTCGCCGACGTTCCAGCCCATCAGCCGGGCCGTGTCCGGGTAGAGGCGGCTGGCGGTCGCGACGACGCGCGGGCCCCGGCCCGGGCCGCCGGGGCGCCGCACCCGGACGCTCCGCCGGTCGCCCGCCGCGACCACGGCGGCGGCCCCGTCGCCGAACAGGCCGCTGCCCACCAGGTTCGCCATCGACGCGTCGTCGCGCTGGGCGGTCAGCGAGCACAGCTCGACGCAGACGAGCACCGCGATCTGCCCGGGCCAGGCGCGCAGGTAGTCGTGGACGCGCGACAGCCCGGCCGCGCCGGCGGCGCATCCGAGCCCGAACACCGGCAGCCGCCTGATGTCCTCGCGCAGCCCGGCCCGCTGCGCCAGCGCGGCGTCCAGCGACGGGGTGGCCACCCCGGTCGATGAGCAGAACACCAGGTGGTCGACCTCCCCGGGCTCGACGGCGGCGCCGTCCAGGGCCTCCCGGACGGCGCGTTCCGCCAGGTCCAGCGCGGTGGCGATGTAGGTGTCGTTGGCGGCGGTGAAGTCGGCGAGCCCGGCGTAGTCCTCGATCGGCAGCGCGAGGTTCCGGCCGCTCACCTGCGTCGCGGAGTGCAGCCGCTCGACGAGCCGCCGGTCGGTCCCCACCGACGCGGCGACGGCGTCGGTGATCTGCCGCTGGTCATAGCGATGTTCCGGAAGAGCGGTCCGTACCGCCAGCACGCGCATGAGACCTCCAGCCCTCAGGCTCCCCATGCCCGCCTCGACGCCCCTGATGCCGGTCCGGCGGCGGGACCGCTGCAGAGCCCCGGCGGACGGCTTCCGCCGGGTGATCGTCGCCGCGACAATGGGGGGCGTGCTGCGGCTGGCGATCGTCGACGACCATCCGGTGGCCCGGCGGGGCCTCGCGGCGATCCTCGCCGAGGACGCGGACATGGAGGTCGCCGCCTCGGTCGCGGAGCCCGGCGCGCTGCCCGACCCCGGCGGCTGCGACGTGGTGCTGTGCGACCTGTACCTGGACGGGGACCGCCCGTCGGTCGGAGCGGTGCGGGAGCTGAGCCTTGTCACGCGGGTGCTGGTGGTGTCGGCGGCGAGCCGCCCGGCGGACGTGCTGGCCTGCATGGCGGCGGGCGCGGCCGGCTACGCCACCAAGGACATGGAGGAGGACGCGCTGCGGGCGGCGGTCCGCGAGGTGGCGGCCGGCGGGTTCCACCTGTCGCCGCAGCTCGCCGCGATCGTCGGGGCGGCGGAGCGGAGCAGGCCGGGCAGCGGCGGCGGGACGGCGCTGACGGCCCGCGAGCGGGAGGCGCTCGACTGGATCGCGCGCGGCATGACGCACGCGCAGGCCGCGCGGCGGATGGGCGTCGCGCCGTCGACGGTCGACACGTACGTGAAGCGGATCCGGGCCAGGCTCCGGCTGGGCAACAAGGCGGAGCTGGCCTGGTTCGCGCGCAACCTCGCGGAAGGGGACGCCAGTGGACGCGGCGGCCCGCCCGGCTGACCCGCCGCCCGCGCGCCCCGGCGGCGCGGCGCTTCCCGGAGGAGCGGCGCTTCCGGGCGGCGCGGCGTTTCCGGGTGAGGCGGCGTTTCCGGGTGAGGCGGCGGCGCGGGTGGTGCGGATGGAGGCGTGGTCGCTGCTCGCCACCCGGGCGGCGGCGCTGCTCAACGTCGCGGTGGCGCTCGGCACCGGAGCGGGCGGCGGGCAGCTGTTCGGCCTGGCCGTCCTCCTGGCGTCCGCGATGCTCGCGGAGTCGGCGCTGCTGGCCGGGTGGGCGCTGCGGCGCGGCAGGCCCGGCCCGTGGGCGGGGTGGGCGGACCTCGCGGCGGGCTGCGCCGCGCTCGCGGCCGACGCGGCGCTGGTCGCCGGCGCCGACGTCCACACCTGGGGGTTCTTCGCCTACCCGTACACGCTCGTCGGGTCGTGCGCGCTCGGCCTGCTGTTCCCGCGCGGGCGGCAGGTCGCCGTGGGCGCGGCGACGCTGGCGCTGGTCTACGGGGCCGCCGACCACCTGTCCAGCGGGCAGCCGCTGTGGAACGCCGTGCCGAACGCCGCCAGCTACCTCGGCATCGCGCCCGTCGTCTGGGTCGTCGCGCGGTGGCTGCGGCGGATGGCCGCCGAGCTGGACGCCTCCCGCGCGGCGGCTCTGGAGCTGGCGCGCCGGCGGGCCGTCGAGGCGGAACGGGCGCGGCAGTCGCGGATGCTGCACGACCGCGTCCTGCAGACGCTGGAGACCCTCGGCCGCGGGACGTGGGTGGCCGACGCCTGGATGCGCGACCAGGTGCGGGCCGAGGCGGCCTGGCTGCGCTGGCTCGTGGAGCGGGGCGGCGCCGTGCCGGACGGCGACGTGCCCGACCTGGCGTCGGGCCTGCAGGCCCTCGCGCGCGACCGCGCCCGCGACGGGCTGCGGGTCGCGGTGCGGTTCCCGCCGCCTCCGCACGACGACCTGCCGGGCGTGCCGGACGCGGTGGTGGACGCGCTGCTCGGCGCCTGCCACGAGGCCCTGACCAACGTGATCAAGCACGCCGGGACGGACCGGGCCGTGCTGGGGGCCGCCGTGGAGGACGGCGCGGTCGTGGTGACCGTCGTCGACCAGGGCCGCGGGTTCGACCCCGCCGCCCGGCCGCGCCGGCTCGGGCTGTCGCGCTCGGTCGAGGGCCGCGTCGCGGACGTCGGCGGCACCGTCCGGGTGGACGCGGCGCCCGGCGCGGGCACCTGCGTGGAGTTGCGCGTCCCGCTGCCGGAGCCCGCCCGTGACCCTGCTGACCTGCGCTGACGCGCCTTGTCCCCGAAACTGGGGACAGCGCGGGCCTGGCCCGGTGATCGTCCCGGACCGTACAACGTGACCATGCGCGATATCGATCTCCAGGCGGGCGCGGGCGGCGGCGGGCGGGGCGGGACGCGGGGGCCCCGCCTGGCCCTGCTCGCCGGGGCCGCGGTGCTCGTGACGGGAGCGGCCGGGCTCGGCGCGGTCGCGATGGCGTCCTCCGGCGGCGACGGCGCGACCACGCGGACCCACGCGTTCGCGCTGCCCGCCGAGGGCGAGAAGGACCCGGTGCACGCCCGCGTGACGATGACCATCGGCAAGCCGGCGAAGCATCGCGAATGCGGCCGGCTGGGCACCGCGACCGTGTACCCGATCACGCTGACCGTCCGCAACGACGACCCGACCGGCTGGCAGTACGGCACGGACCGCCGGACGACGCCGGACCTCGCGCTCGGCCTGGGCCGCGCCGACGGGAAGCCGGACCCGGGCGCCCCGCCCACCGACCCGTTCATCGTGACCGACGCCAACTGCCGGTCGTTCGAGGACGTCGCGGACAAGGTCATGGAGATCCCGGCGCACCGGCAGGCGACCGTCCACCTGGAGTCGCAGGCGTCGGCGGCGCCGGCGCACGACCAGGTCGTGATGGCGGTGATGAGCGCCGACGACACGACCGGCGGCCTCGCCGAGACGACGGCCTCCTGGGCGGTGCGCCTGGACGGCGCCGAGTTCCCGCTCCCCGCCCGGTCCTGACCCCGCCGGACCCGGAGACCGACATATCCGCCGTGAATTGGGTAGACGTGGAGTAAGGGGAAGAACGACCTGATGGCTGGGTGTGTGACATGTTCGCCATAGAGGACATTCGGGAATGGCGGGGGTACGACGTGGTCGACCCCTCGGGGAGCAGGATCGGGGAACTGGAGGCGGTCTACGTCGACACCGCCACCGACCAGCCCTCCTTCGCCACCGTCAAGGTGGGGCTGCCGACCCGGCAGCGGCTGGTGTTCGCGCCGCTCGCCGGCGCCGCCGTGGGTCCGGACCACCTGCGGCTCGCCCATGACAAGAAGCAGGTGAAGGGCGCCCCCTCGATCGGCACCGACGGCGAGCTTCCCGCGACCGAGGAGCAGGCCGTCTTCGACTACTACGACATGCCGTACGGGGCGGCCCCGAACGAGCGCCGGCTGGGCCGCCGCTGACCGCGTGCGCCCCGGGGGGCCGCACGGGTCGGGGAGGGGAGCGCCATGGCCTTGTTCCTGTTCATTCTCATCGTCGCGATCGCGCTCGGGATCGTCGGCGTCGTCGTCAAGGGCCTGTTCTACCTGCTGATCATCGGTGTGGTCGTGTTCCTGGTCGATCTGGTGCTGAGCGGCGTCCGGATGGGCCGCCGGCGGGGGTCGCGCCCCGCCCGCTGAGGGTCCGCTGACGCCCCGGCGCGCCCCGCCCGCTGAGGGCCCGCTGACGCCCCGGCGCGGCGCGCCGGACAGGCGGGCCGTCAGGAACGCGTTAGGATCCGCCGCCCCGGCGTCAACATCGCGTAGAGGAACCCGCCGTTCCCCGTCCCCCGACCTAGCGTGGGCCTTGCCGGCGGGATTCCGGGCAGGCGCCCGGACGGACGCTCCGGAACCCCGCCGGAACAGCGAAGCCCGCAGGGGCGGGACGCGATCCGGGGAGGCACCCGATGGACCGGCTGGAATCCGCCGCCTGGCCGCTCGCCGGCGGCGTGCTCTGCGCGTTCGTGCTGGCCGTGGTCTGCAAGGACGCCGGCTGGCAGGTCGGGTTCGGGTTCGTCACGGCGGCGGTGATCGTCTGGTCCGCGCTGGCGCCCCTGACGGCCGGTGCCATCGCGGGCGCGGCGGGCTGGGCGTTCGTGACCGCCTTCGACGTCGGCAAGGCCGGCGAGTTGGCGGTCACCGGGACGGGCGACGCGGTGCGCGCGGCCGTGCTGGTCGGCGCCGGGATCGCGGCGGCCGCCGCCGGACGGCGGGCCGCCCGCATCGGCCGAGCGGCGCGGGAGGGCAGGGCCGCGCGCGACAGCCGGGTGGGCGTCACCGGCTCCGGCGTCCGGCTGCCTCGTCCGCGTCCCGCCGAGGCTCCCGATCGCGGCCGGACGGCCGGAACCGCTGCCACAGCCAGCGGCCCGCCTCCACGAGGATCGACACCCCGATCGCGATCCCGAGACCGAGCAGCAGGCCCTTGAACGGGTCGTTCTGGAACGCGGCGCCGCCCAGGTAGCCGATCATCGTGGAGTACGTGGCCCACAGGCCGGTGGCGAGCGCGTCGAACAGCGAGAACGAGTGCAGCGGGTAGTCGACGGCGCCCATCACGAGCGTCGCGGCCGTCCGCCCGCCGGGGATGTAGCGGGCGATGAGCAGGACGAGCCCGCCGCGCTTGTCGAGGAGCCGCCCGGCCTGGTCGTAGGCCTTGCGCCGGCGGCTGCCGGGCCGCAGCCAGACCTTCTCCAGCCAGTCGCCCGCGTAGCGGCCGATGAAATAGGAGACGTGGTCGCCGCAGAACGCGCCGGCCCACGCGGTCACGATCACCAGCGGCAGCAGGGGCCTCCCGTGGTGGGCGAAGACGCCCGCGGTCACCACCAGCGACTCGCTGGGGAAGATCGGGATGAACGCGTCGACCATCGACAGGCCGAACAGCGCCGCGTAGATCCACGGCGACGACATCAGGCCCCGCAGGTACTCCAGGATGGCGTCGCTCACGACCGGGAACCGTTCCCGGTGCCGCCGATCTGATGCACCCCGCCCCGGACCACCATGATCCGATCCTAGGAACCGCAGGTCAAAGCGCCGGTCAGGCGAGCCCGTGCCGGAGGGCGAAGATCAGGCGAGCCCGTGGCGGAGGGCGAAGATCACGGCGGCGGCGCGGTCGCGGAGCCCGAGCTTGGCGAACACGCTGCCGACATGGGTCTTGACGGTGCCCTCCGCGATCCGGAGCCGCCGCGCGATCTCCGGGTTGGTGGCGCCCTCGCCGATCAGCGCGAGGACCTCGCGCTCGCGCGGCGACAAGCCGTCCAGCGCGGCGGGCGGCGGCGTGCGGCCGAGCCGCGACCGGTAGACGGCGAGGACCTGCGGCGCGATCGCCGGGTCCAGCCAGCCCCGGCCCGCCGCGACCGCCCTCGTCGCCTGGATGATCTCCTCGCAGGGCGCGTCCTTCAGCACGAACCCGGCCGCGCCCGCGGCGAGCGCGGCGGCGACGACCTGCGGATCGTCGAACATGGTGAGCACCAGCACGGGCGGCGCGCCCGGCACCTCGCGCAGCCGCCGGGTGGCCTCGGCACCGTCCGTCCGCTTCATCCGGACGTCCATCAGCACGACGTCGACGCGCGCGCGGGCGAGCGCCCCCGCCACCTCGTCGCCGTCCGAGCACTCCCCGGCGACCTCCAGGCCGGGTTCGCCCTCGAAGATCCGGACGAGCCCGGCGCGGACGAGGGGCTGGTCGTCCACCAGCAGCAGCCGGGTCACCGGGCGCCGCCCGCCGGGATCGCGGCCTCGACCCGCCAGCCGGTGCCGTCCGGCCCGGCGTGCAGGGTGCCGCCCAGGGCGGTGACGCGCTCGCGCATCCCGACGAGCCCGAGCCCGCCGCCCGCCGGGCGTCCGGCACCGTGAAGGGAGCCGCGGTCGGCGACGGTGACGAGCGCGAGCGGGCCGTCCACGCCGACGGCGACGGTGGCGCGGGAGCCGGGCGCGTGCCGGGCCGCGTTCGACAGCGCCTCCTGCACGACCCGGTACAGCGCCAGCCCGACCGCCGGGTCGACGGACGCGAGGTCGCCGGACGTGCTGAGGTCCACCCGCAGCCCGCCCGCGCGCAGCTCCTCGACGAGCGCGCCGATGTCGTCGGCGGTGGGCGGCGCGGGCGCGATCGGCGGCGCCGCTGGCACGGGGTCGCGCAGCAGCACGAGGCCCTGGTGGACGTCCCGGACACCGCGCCGGCCGACCCGTTCGGCCTCCTCCAGCGCGGCGATGACGGCGGGCCCGTCGCCGCGCGCGCCGGCGCGCCGGGCCGCGCCGATGTTCAGCAGCATGACGCCGAGCCCGTGCCCGACCAGGTCGTGCACCTCGCGGGCGATCTTGCGGCGCTCCTCCGCGACGGCCTCCCGGTCGAGCCGCAGCCGCGCCTCGTACAGCGCGGCGTGCAGCCGGAACGCCAGCCCGAGCAGCAGGAAGCCGGCGCCCCAGACGAGCCAGGTGGGCCAGAGGGGCAGGCCGCCGGCGGCGAAATGCCGGACGGGCCCGACCGCCAGCGCGGCCGGGGCGGACCAGGCGAGATCGCGGGTCCGCGCGAGGATCGCCAGGTGCGCCCAGGCGGGGGCGGTCGCGACGGCGAGGGCACCGTCGGCGTAGGAGCCCTCGGCGAACGGGAACGGCCGGAACCCGCCGGGGCCACCGGCGGACGGCGCCGCGGCGAGCACCACCAGAACTACCAGGACCGCCCACGGCACGAGCGCGGGCGGGACCCGCCACGGGCGCGCCGCCTGCCAGCTCCACAACCCGATGTAGACGGCGACCAGGACCGTCCGGGCTCCCAGGGACGGCGACAGCGCGATCGCGAGAGCCGCCCACGCGACGCCCACGCAGCAGAAGAAGCGGAGTACGGGCCACGGAGGCGGGTTCCGGAGGAAGAACGCCCTGACCGGTCGCATGGCGCCGATCCTAAAGAGCGCGGCGCGGCCCGTCATCGGCCCGTGGTCGCAGTGCCGCCACGACCGCGGTCATAGCCGCATCGGCGACCGCGGGGCGATGCGGCGGCGGGCGCCGCGCGGCGACGCTGGCGCCATGAGGATGCGATCGCTTTCCCGGATGGCGCGGCTGTCGGCGGTTCCGCTCGGCGCGGCCCGCCGGCTCGCCTGGGCGGGCGGGCTGCGGGCCTTCGGCCGGCTGACCGACGAGTCCGCGCTCGGCCTGCACGAACGCACCGCCGACCAGCTCGTGGAGGTGCTCGGCGGGCTGCGCGGCGGGGTGCTGAAGTTCGGCCAGGTGCTGTCGGTGTACGAGGCGGTGATGCCGCCGAAGGTGTCGGCGGTGTACCGGGGCCGGCTCGCGGCGCTGCAGGAGGCCGTCCGGCCGGAGCCCGCCGAGACGGTGGAACGGGTGATGGGGGACGACGTCGGCCCGGACTGGCGCGACCTGTTCGCCGCGTTCGACACCGGCGTGGCCGCCGCCGCGTCGCTGGGCCAGGTGCACCGGGCGCGATGGGCCGCGGACGGCCGGGACGTCGCGGTGAAGATCCAGTACCCGGACGCCCGCGACGAGCTGCTCGGCGACCGCGACGCCGTGATCCTCGCGATGCGCATGTTCACCTCGCTCATGGCCCCGCAACTGGACGGCAAAGCCCTCGCGGCCGAGCTGATGGACCGGCTCGCCGAGGAGCTCGACTACGCGCGCGAGGCGGAGGCGCAGCGGGCCTTCCGCGCCGCTTACGCGGACGATCCCGACTTCCTGGTCCCGGACGTCCTGCTGCAGCGCGGCCGGGTGCTGGTGTCCGAATGGGTCGGCGGGACGCCCCTCGCCCGCGTCATCGAGGCCGGTGACCAGCACGAACGCGACCGCGCCGGGCTCCTGCTGACCCGGCTGATGCTCTCCGCGACCGCCCGCTGCGGGATGATGCACGGCGACCCGCACCCGGGGAACTTCCGGCTCCTCGACGGCGGGCGCCTCGGCGTCCTCGACTTCGGCGCCGTGTACCGGCACGAGCCCGGCACGCCGACGCCGCTGGAGCGGTGGACGGACGTCCACCTCGCCGCCCTCGACCCGGACGCCGGCATGGCCGACGCGCTGCGCCGCGCGGGCTTCCTGCGCCCGGACGTCCGGGCCGACGAGGCGCGGCTGCGGGAGCTGTTCCTGAGGTCCGGGGCGCCCGCGTTCACCGAGACGTTCCGGTTCGACGGCGCCTACCTGCGCGACGCGCTGGACGGCATCACCGCGTCGATGCCGGTCGGGCTCAGCGTGGCGTTCCCGCCCGGCGCCGTCCACGCGCAGCGCGCGCTCGGCGTCGGGATCGGCGTCCTCTGCCAGCTCGAAGCCGAGGTCCCGTTCCAGGCCGAGGCCCTGCACTGGCTCGCGGACGACCGACCCGGGCCGCCCGGCCCGGACCGGCGCGCCCTCACGCCTCCAGGCGCTTGATGATCCGGTCCTTGCCGCTCATCCAGTTCGCCTTCAGCGCCACCACGGCCCCGGGCACGTCGCCCGCGACCAGCCGCTCGGCGATCCGCTCGTGCTCCTGCGCGGACCGCTCGAGGACCTCGCGGTCGCCCACGACGACCCGCTCGTACCGGTGCATCGTCAGCTTCAGCGAGGTGATGAGATCCATGAGCCGCTCGTTCGGGCAGCCCGACAGCATCAGGTCGTGCCAGGCGTCGTCGTAGCGCTCTATCACCTCGTACTCCGCCTCCGGCACCGAGAACGCCCGCGCCTCCTCCAGTAAGCGCGGCGCCACGGACCGCAGATGGCCGGGATCGGTCAGCTCCAGCGCCAGCGACTCCAGCGCCGCGACGATCGTGGTCAGGTCGTGGAACTCGCCGGGGCTCATCGGCGCGAACCGGAACCCCTTGCCCCGCTCGCTGACGATGATCCCCTCGCGTTCCAGCCCGATCAGCGCCTCGCGCAGCGGGGTGCGGCTCACCCCGAGCTCCGCGGCGAGCGACATCTCGTTGATCGGCTGGTCGGGCGCGAACTCGCCGCGGCCGAGCCGCTCCAGGATCTCGTCCTTGATCTGCTCGCGCAGCGGGCGCCGTTCGATCGCCATGCTCGCGTCACCCTCTCCAGACGGCCGGCGGCCGCATCGTCGTCACGCCGTCCCGGCGCCGTCGACCGGGATCACCGCACCGCTCACGAACGCGGCCGCGTCGCTGGCCAGGAACGCCACCGTCCGCGCGATGTCGGCCGGCTGCCCGATCCGGCCGAGCGGCCGGTCGGCCGCGTCGGCGTAGAACGCCTCGGCCGGCTCCCCGAGCTGGCGGGCCTCCTCGGCGAGCATGCCGGTGGCCGTGTCCCCCGGACACACGCAGTTGACCCTGATCCCGCTCGCGCCGTGGTCGATCGCCATCGCCCGGGTCATGTTCACCACCGCGCCCTTGGACGCGCAGTACGACACCGCCCGCGCGCCGCCCTGGATGCCCCAGCCCGAGCCGGTGTTGATGATACTGCCGCCGCCCGCCGCCTCCAGCAGCGGAACGGCGTACCGGCTCATCAGCATCACCGACCGGACGTTGACCGCCATCACGAGGTCCCAGTCGTCCTCGGTGATCTCCGTGACGGTGGACCGGCGGATGATCCCGGCGTTGTTGAACAGGACGTCGAGGCCGCCGAACCGGTCCCTCGCGGTGGCGACGGCGCGGGCGCAGTCGTCCGCGCGGGACACGTCCGCGCGGACGAACGCGGCGCGCCCGCCCGCCTTCCCGATGCCCGCCGCGACCTCGGCGCCCGCCTCGTCGACGTCGGCGACGACGACGGCGGCGCCGAGCTCCGCCATCAGCTCGGCGGTCGCCCGCCCGATGCCGGACGCGGCGCCGGTCACGACCGCGCGCTTGCCCTCCAGAGTGATCAACCGCTCGTCCTTCCGTGGATGGTCCGTGGGATTCGTGCGTTCAGTGGACGGGGTACATGGCGACGCGGCCGCGTCCCGTCAGCACGGGCACGTGCCCGCGCAGCTCATCGTCGAGGTCCTCGTCGCCGGTGTCGACGAGCAGCGGGCGGCCGCCGAGCCCCGCGAGCTTCGCCTCCGTCGCGACGACGGCCAGCCGGCCGCGCCCGACGGCGCGCACGACCCCGGGGGAGATCTGCTGGTTGCCGCGGCCGAGCAGGAACCCCTGCCCGCCGATCGGCGTCACCGCCAGCCACGCGGGCGCCGACCCGGCCAGCTTCTCCAGCGGCCCGGACGCGACGTCCAGCGCGACGGGCCGCCGGTCGCGCAGCACGTTGACGCCCATGACGGGGACGTCGGCGCCGAGCGCGGCGGCGACCGCCCGCATGGTGCCGCCCGGCCCGAGGACGAGCAGCCCGGACGGCCCGGCCCGGTCCGCCAGCTCGGCGGCGATCCCGGCGACCGACGACGGGGACGTGATCGAGCTACCCATCTTCCGCTGCTGCACGCGGACGGGGACGTCCGGCACCATCAGGTGGCCGTAGAGGCGGGCCGAGACGCGGCCGTCGCGCACGGCGTCCTCGTCCAGGTCCATGACCTCGGCGGGGCGCGTCCCGGCCGCCCCGGCGGCGAACAGCGCGGCGACCTCTCCGGCGGCGCGCGGATGGACGGCGAACACGGCCGAGTGCATCTTCACCCCGGTCGGGACGCCGAGCACC
>NZ_WBMR01000238.1:9717-13873 GCF_008923365.1 Actinomadura montaniterrae | reverse complement strand
CCGGCGAGCGGCCGCCCGCCGGGGAGCCGCCCGCGGCGTCCGCGGCGTCCGCGGCCGAGGGCACCGCGTCCGGGGATGGCGCGTCCGGCGAGGGTGCCTCCGGCGAAGGCGAGGCCGCCGCGGCGGCGCAGGGCGCGGGACGTCCCGTGGTCAAGGTCAGCCCGGCCGTGTACAAGCGGCTGACGACCGGGCTCGGCGGGTTCACGATGGCGATGGGCGCGTGCCTGCTGCTCGTGCTGGCGATCTTCGTGATCACGCCGCGCGACAACAAGGAAGTGCTGCCGACCGTCGACTACGCCTCGCAGCTGTGGGCCATGCGCGGCGACGCGCCGTACACGGTCTGGGCGCCGGAGGGCCTGTCGCCGCGCTGGCGGCCGACGAGCTCGCGCATCAGCGGGCTGGAGTCCGGCGGAAAGCAGCCGGTGGCCTGGCACCTGGGGTTCGTGACGCCGAAGGGCGAGTACGCGGCGCTGGAGCAGAGCAACGAGAAGGCGGAAGCGTACGTCCCGCGGATGACCAACAGCAGCAAGCCGATCGGCACGATGCAGGTCGCCGGCGCATCGTGGGCGAAGTACCACCGCAACGACAAGAAGGCGAACTCGCTGGCGAGGCCGGGGCCCGGCGGGACGAGCATCGTGGTGACGGGGACCGCGTCCTACGAGGAGCTGGCGGTGCTCGCCGCCTCGCTGAAGCCGCAGGCGAAGCAGGGTGCGGGCCCGGCGCCGTCGGCGTCGGCCCCGGCCACCCAGGGGTCCTGACCCGGGCTCGCGGGCCCGCCCCGGATCCGTGGTGCCCTACGGTCAGAACGGGGCCGGGGCCTCGCCGTCCTCCGGTCCCTTCATGGCGGCGGCGAGCCTGGCGCGCGCCCCCTCGAGCCATTCCTCGCAGACGGCGGCGAGCTTCTCGCCGCGCTCCCACAGGGCGAGGGACTCCTCCAGCGTCAGCCCGCCGGCCTCCAGGCGCTTCACGACGTCGGTCAGCTCGTCGCGGGCCTGCTCGTACGAGGGCTTGCGCTCGGTCGCGTTCTCTTCTGCCACTCTCGTCAGTCTAGGGCTCCTCGCGGCCCGAGACGGTGGCGGTGAGGCGGCCGCCGGACAGGCGGACGTGGAGGCGCTCGCCGTCCTTGACGTCCGCGGGCTCCCGCACGACCGACTCGTCCTCGCGCTGGACGATCGCGTAGCCGCGGTCGAGCGTCGCGGCGGGGGAGAGGGCGAGCAGGCGGGCGCGGGTGTGCGACAGCTCGTCCCCGGCCCGGTCCAGGGCGGACGCCACGCACCGGCGGGTCCGGTCGCGCAGCGCCAGGACCTGCTCGGACTGCCGTTCGATCTCCCGGACCGGGTCGGCGAGGGCGGGCCGCGACCGGACGTTGCGCAGCCAGTGCAGCTCCCGCTCCACCGCGCCGGCGAGGCAGCGCCGGCCGCGGTCGCGGAGCTGCCGGACGAGCTGGAGCTGCTCGCGCACGTCCGGGACGGTCTTCTTCGCCGCGTCGGTCGGGGTGGAGGCGCGGACGTCGGCGACGAGGTCGAGGATCGGGCTGTCCTGCTCGTGCCCGATGGCGCTGACGACGGGGGTGCGGGCGGCGGCGACCGCGCGGACGAGCGCCTCGTCGGAGAACGGCAGCAGATCCTCCATGGCGCCGCCGCCGCGCGCGATGACGATGACCTCGATCTCGGGGTCGGCGTCCAGCTTCCGGAGCGCCTCCATGACCTCGCCGACCGCGTAGGAGCCCTGGACGGCGGTGTTCTCGACGCGGAAAGCGACGGCGGGCCAGCGGCGGCGCGCGTTCTGCAGGACGTCGTGCTCGGCGTCGGAGTCGCGGCCGCAGATGAGGCCGATCTTGCCGGGCAGGAACGGCAGCGGCCGCTTGCGCTCGGGGCGGAACAGGCCCTCGGACGCGAGCACCTGCTTGAGCCGCTCCAGCCGGGCGAGCAGCTCGCCGACGCCGACCGGGCGGACCTCGATGGCGCTGAGCGAGAACGTCCCGCGGTTGATCCAGAAGTCGGGCTTGGCGTGCACGACGACGCGGGCGCCGTCGGTGACGGCGGGCCCGGCGGCCTCGAACACCCCGCGCGGCCCGACGACCCGCACGGACATGTTCGCGACGGGGTCGCGCAGCGTCACGTAGACGGTGCCGCCGCGCGCGTTCAGGTCGGTGATCTGGCCCTCGACCCAGATCCGGCCGAGGCGGCCGATCCAGCCGCCGACCGCCTGCAGGACGGTCCGCACCGGCACGGGGGACTCGGCCGTGGTCTCCATCGCCATGCCCCGAAGCCTACGGGCGCCGGAAGGCGGGCGGCGTGTGACGGACGAGACAGGCCGGACCGCTTCGATGCTTAGCCACACTAACTTAGACTGACTAAGTAATTTCCGAGGAGAGCAACCGTGACCGTTCCCGAGAGCGCGCTGGCCGAGCAGCTCAACCGCAGCCTCCGGCACATCGTGCTGACGCTGCGCCGGGTCAGTGCCGACCAGCCGATCACCAGCCAGCAACTGTCGGTGCTCGGCTCGCTCGAGCACGGCCCGCGCCGCATGACCGAACTGGCCGCCGAGCACGGCGTCCGGCTCCCCACCATGACCGCGCAGATCAACCGGCTGGAACGGGACGGCCTGGTCGAGCGCGGCCGGGACGGCTCGGACGCCCGCGTCGTCACCGCCGCGCTCACCGCGGCCGGCCGCGAGCGGCTGGCCGCGGGGCGCGCGCAGCGCATCGGCTTCCTGGCCGAACGGTTCGCGGCGCTGACGGACGAGGAGCGCGCGGCGGTCGCCGCGGCGCTGCCCGCCCTCGACAAGCTCTTCACCGCTCCTTGATCTCTCAAAGGGGGGTCTCCATGCACGCTCAGCCCTCGTCGACCACGAGGCGCGGCGGCATCCTCAGGCAGCCGATGTCGGTGTGGGCCACCGCCTTCGCCGCCGTCGTCGCCTTCATGGGCATCGGGCTCGTCGACCCGATCCTGCCCGCGATCGCCACGAACCTGAAGGCGACGCCGAGCCAGGTCTCGCTGCTGTTCACCAGCTACTTCCTGATCACCGCGGTGGCCATGCTGATCACCGGCTGGGTGTCCAGCCGGATCGGCGGCAAGAAGACGCTGATGATCGGGCTCACCCTCGTCGTGGTGTTCGCCGCGCTCGCCGGGACGTCCGACACCGTCGGGCAGCTCGTCGGGTTCCGCGCCGGCTGGGGCCTCGGCAACGCGCTGTTCGTCGCCACCGCGCTCGCCGTCATCGTCGGCGCCGCGTCCGGCGGCGCCGAGAAGGCCATCGTCCTGTACGAGGCCGCGCTCGGCCTCGGCATCTCGCTCGGCCCGCTCGTCGGCGCCCTGCTCGGCGACATGAACTGGCGGTTCCCGTTCTTCGGCACCGCGGTCCTGATGGCCGTCGGCTTCCTGCTGATCAGCACGCTGCTCAAGGCGCCGCCGAAGCCCGCCGGGAAGACCCGGCTGAGCGCGCCGATCCGGGCGCTCGCGCACGGCGGGCTGTCCACCACCGCGTTCACCGCGCTGTTCTACAACTACGCGTTCTTCACCGTCCTCGCCTTCACCCCGTTCGTGCTCGGGATGAGCGCGCACGGCATCGGCCTGGTGTTCTTCGGCTGGGGTGTGATGGTCGCGCTGGCCTCGGTGTTCGGCGCGCCGGCGCTGCAGCGGCGGATCGGAACGGTCCGGGTCATGTACCTCGGGCTGGCGCTGCTGGTGCTGTTCCAGCTCGGCCTCGCCTTCCTCGGACACGACGGGATCATCGTCTGCACGATCCTGTCCGGCATCCCGATCGGGCTGAACAACACCGCGTTCACCGAGGCCGCGATGGAGGTCTCCGACAACCCGCGGCCCGTCGCGTCCGCCGGGTACAACTTCGTCCGCTGGATGGGCGGGGCCCTCGCCCCCTACTTCGCGACCAAGCTCGCCGAAGAGGTCAACCCGCACCTGCCCTACGTGGTCGGCGCCGCCTGCTGCGTCGTCGCGATCGGCGTCCTCGTGACCCGGCGCCGCCACCTGGCGCCGCTGGAGCGCGTCGACATCGACCACACCTTCCAGGACGAGCCGCTTCCCGCCCACACGTGACGGACGGGCTCCGATGACCTCGCGGCGGCGCTCCTCCGGGAGCGCCGCCGCCCCGGGGTCAGCGCCCAGGTTCCGGCACCGCGAACGGCCGGTGCGCC
>NZ_WBMR01000238.1:0-9707 GCF_008923365.1 Actinomadura montaniterrae | reverse complement strand
GCCCCCCCCCCCCCCGTGCCCGGCGGCGCCCCCCCCCCCGGGGGGCCCCCCCCCCCCCCCCCCCCCCCCGCGCCGGTGTCAGCGCCCTGGTTCCGGCACCGCGAACGGACGGTGCGCCGCCGCCCAGCGGACCGCCGGGAGGAACGCGACCGCCGTCACCAGGAAGACCGCTCCGAAGACGACCCAGCCGGCCATGCCGTGGCGCAGCGCCGTCTGCGTGACGACGAGCGGGCCAAGCAGCACCCCGGCCGCGAAACCGCTGTTGAAGACGCCCTGGTAGACGCCGTGTGCGCGCTCGTCCGCCAGCTCGTAGCTGAGCGCCCACGTGCCCGCCGCGCACAGCACCTCGCCGACCGTCTGGACCGCCAGCGCCGCCAGGACCAGCAGCGACGCCGTCCACGGGTCCGGGCCCTTGGCCAGCCCGAACAGCAGGCAGCCGACCGCCATCAGCGTCCCCGCGCGCAGGCACGCCCGGGCCGCGACCCGCGGGTCCTCGACGCCTCGGCTCATCCGCACCTGCAACGCGATGACCATGGCCGTGTTCAGCACCAGGCACGCCGAGACGAGCAGCCGCGGCGCGTGCGTGTCCCGCGTCACCCACAGCGGGACGCCGACCTCCAGGATCCCCTGCTGCAGCACCAGCACCCCGCCCAGCACGGTGATGACCAGGTACGGGACGTCGGTCAGCGCGCCGAACCCGGCACGGCCCGACGCCGCGTCCCGCACCGCGCGCCCCGCCGGGACCCGCGTCAGTAGGAGCGCCGCCCCCGCGAACGTCACCGCGTCGAGCACCACGACCGTCCGGTAGGCGGCCGGGGTGTCCACGACCAGCGCCACCGACGCCAGCGCCGCCCCCACACCGACGCCGGTGTTGGTCATCATCCGCAGGAACGCCCGCCCTGGCATCCGCAGCCCGGCGGGCAGCGCGTGCGCGACCAGCGCGTTGCGGACGGCGCTCGCACCCCGGTCCAGGAACGTGACGCCGCAGATCAGCGGTACCGCCGCCCAGAACGAGCGCACCTGCGTGTAGCCGAGGATCAGCACCCCCTCCGCGCCCAGCAGCGCCACCACCGTCGGACGCGCCCCGAACCGGTCGGCGACCCGGCCCATCGGCACCCCCGCCGCGATGCCGAACACCCCGCCCAGCGCCAGCGCGACGCCGACCTGGGACGGCGACATGCCGACCGCCCGGGTGAACAGCAGCGCGCTGGTGGTCATGAACAGGCCGTTGCCGAGCGTGTTGACCAGCATCGCCGCGGACAGCACCCGGATCACCGGATGCCGCGCCAGGCCCGCGACGCTCGGGGACCGGGAGGAGGTCGTCGTCATGCGCCCATCCCAACCGCGCGGCCCGCCGGCCGGAATGGATTTACGCTATTGCTCAATGTACGAGTTCAGACTCGGCGTCCAGGACCTCGCCGAGACGTCGTTCGGGATGTCGCCGCTGTTCGAGCTGGTGTTCAGCCTGCGTCCGCGCGTGTTCCCGGGCAAGCACCCCGAGCACCTGCCCTGGGTCCGGGAGACCGCCGCCGCGTACGCCCGGCTCGACACCGACCTGCTGGACGTCCTGCACGCCCCGCACGGCTGGATCCCCGACTTCCTCACCCCGCGCCCGTCCGGCATCGGCAACGAGATCGCCGACGACCTCGCCGTCCTGCGGGAGACGCCGCCCGGCATCGTCCGGCACGACATCACCGCCGCGTACCGGCACGTCCCCGTCCCGCCGGTGCTGAGCGGCGACCCGTCCGCCCTCCTCGACCGGATCTGCACCGCCTTCGAGGCGTACTGGGACGCCTGCGTCGAGCCGTACTGGACGCGGATGCGGGCCGTCCTGGAGGCCGACCTCGTCCACCGGGCGCGGCGGCTGACCTTCGGCGGAGCCGCCGCCCTGTTCGCCGAACTGGACGACCGGATCACCTGGACGCCGGGGCTCGTCCGGCTCGCCGTCCCCTCCGGGCTCGCGCCCGAACGCGCCGTGGACGTCGCCGGCCGCGGGCTCGTCCTCGTCCCGTGCCTGTTCCTGCGCGGCGCGATCACCATGATCGACGAAAAGGGCCCGCCACCCCTGATCTGCTACCCCGCGCGCGGCCGCGGCGCGATCTGGGAGCACGCCGCCCCGGCCGGGCCCGCCGCGCTCGCCGGGATCGTCGGGGCCCGCCGCGCGGAACTGCTGGTCATGCTGGCCGCCCCCGCGTCCACCACCGACCTCGCCCGGCGGCTCGGCGTCACGCCCGGCGCGATCAGCCACCACCTGACCGCCCTGCACGCCGGAGGCCTCCTGAACCGCACCCGCGCCGGGCGGTCCGTCCTCTACATGCGCAGCCCCCTAGGCGACAGCCTCGTCCGCTAGACGCGCCGAGGCCCGCCCGGCACCCGGCCGGACGGGCCTCGACACTCGCGCTACCGGATCAGTTGAGCCCGTTGAGCTTGGCGATCCGGTTCTCGTACATCTTGATCACTTCGGGGCGGGCGGCGTGCTTGCGCTCGTACTCGCGCAGCAGCTTCACCTGGTCCGCCGACAGCCCGCGCAGCCGCGCGCGCAGCTGCGGCAGCGTGGCCTCGTCGTAGTTCGGCACCGGCAGGCCCTCCGCCGCCCGCTCGGCCTCCGCCGGCGCGGCCGGCCTCAGCTCGGGCTTCGGGTCGAACGGCCCCTCGTCCGCGGCCTTGCCCGCGCGGGACGCGGGCGTCGGGTCCGCCTCCGGGACGGGGTTCGGAGCAGGCTCGGCCTGCGCCTCCGGCTCCGGACGCGGCTCGGCGGGCTTCGGCTCCGGCGCGGGCTTCGCGACCGGGGCGTCGTCCTGGGCGGGCTTCGGAGCGGGCTTCGCGGCCGGCTTGCCGACGGAGATCTCCCCGTCGGCGGCGCGGCGCTGCGCCGTCCGGACCGTCCCGCGCTCCGCCGCCGGCCTGGCCGGCCGGGTGCGGGTCCGCGGCCGCGGCTCCGGCTCGGGCTCCTCGTCCCCGCCGCGGACCGTCTCCACGACCTTCCCGACGACCTTCTCCGCGGTGTGCCGGACGTCGTTCCGCAGCCGGCCGATCACCGGGCCGACGCCGTCGCCCTCGGTGATCTCCTTGTAGTCGCGGCTCACCCGGTCGCCGAGCAGCAGCGCCCGGCCCACACCGAACATGGCCAGCCGGACGGCGTGCAGCGGGAGATCGCGGACCTGCTCGCCCACCGCGTCCTGGACCTGCTGCTTGAGGCGGCGCGGCGATCTCGTCATGGTCATCCTCTTCCTGCCGTCCTGATCACGCACATGCGGCAATAGTCTTCTCGTGTCTCACTCTGCCCCATGGGTGCGAGCAGGGTCACCCCGGGTTAATGGAATTCTGTCCAAAAGCCGCGTGGAGTGGGTCACACAGCGGGCTTCACCAGAGCTTTACCGTCATCCGCGTGTGGAGGATGCGAGCATCTGCCACACGGGACGGCCGTCGCTTGCGCGGCGGCGGTCCCGGTCTGATCCACGCGGGGCGCGGTGCCGGGTTCCTGTTTCGCGGGCGGTCGCCCGGCTGGGCCGGGTCTGACATCGCCTCCGCAGGCGTTTTGGCTCTCCGCCCCACTGGCGGCGAGGTCGCGCAGGTTGATCGCGGCGTTGACGTCCCGGCCCAATACCAGGCCGCATGCCTCACACCGATAGGTCCGCTCGGACAGGAACAGGCTTGGCTTTCGCCCACCACAGCCCGAGCAGGTCTTCGAGGACGGGAACCAGCGATCGGCTACGACCAGCCGTCCGCCGTTCCACCTGGTCTTGTACTCCAGCATGCGCCGCGCCGCGCCGAAGCCCTGGTCGGAGACCGCGCGGGCGAGCCGGCGGTTGGCGAGCATGCCGGTGACGTTGAGGTCTTCGACCACGACGGTCTCATAGCGGGCGGCCAGGTGTGTGGTGGCCTTGTGGAGCGCGTCCGACCGGATGTCGGCGACGCGGGCGTGGTGGCGGGCGAGCCGTCTGACGGCCTTGGCGCGGTTGGCCGACCCGTGCTGCGTGCGTGAGTGGGCTTTGCTCAGCCGCTGGAGTTTCCGCAGCCCCGCCCGCAGCGCTTTCGGGCCGGCGATCTCTGTCACGCCGCCGCGGTCGTCGACGGCGGTCAGCAGCGTCGCGACGCCCAGGTCGACGCCCACGGCGCTGCCTGGCCGGACGTGCCGCTCCGGAACGTGCCGGTCGACCTGCACCGTGAACGACACGAACCAGCGGTGCGCGGTTCGCGACACTGTGGCCGACAGGATCCGCGCCGTCCCGTTCTCCAGGCGGCGGGCCAGTTTGCGGGTGGACTCGTGTGTGGCGATCGTCCCCAGCCGCGGCAGGGTCACCGTTCGGCCCGCGCACCGCATGACCCCCGAACCGAATCGGAACGAATCCCGGCACCTGCCTCGCTTCTTGAACCGGGGAAACCCCAGGCGACCCCCTTTACGGAGACCCTTGCGGAACCGGACGAACTCGCGCAGTGCCCGCTCCAGATCTCGGAACGCCTCCTGATACACGCACTTGGAGTTCTCACCCCACCACGCCAAAGCAGGGTCGGTCTTCTTCACGGTGTTCCAGAGCCGGTGCAGCTCCGCACCCGACCACCACTTGCCCTCGCCGCTGTAGCGGTCACGGCACGCGGCCAAGCCCCAGTTCCAGGCGAACCGTGCCGCCCCGGCATGCGACCGCAGCGCCCGCGCCTGCCGAGGGGTCGGGTCCAGCGCGAACCGGTACGCATGTGTAACCATCACGATACGAAACGTAGTCGATGCCTCTGACAAGACGCGGCGGGTGGGCGGCGCCGGTGACGCGGGGCGGCTCGTACGATGGGGGCATGACCGCCAACAGCCAGCGCCGTGTCCTGCTCGCCAAGCCGCGTGGTTACTGCGCGGGCGTCGACCGCGCCGTCCAGACGGTCGAGATCGCCCTGGAGAAGTACGGGGCGCCGATCTACGTCCGCAAGCAGATCGTGCACAACGTCCACGTCGTCAGGACGCTGGAGGAGCGCGGCGCGATCTTCGTGGACGAGACCGAGGAGGTCCCCGAGGGCGCGATCGTGGTGTTCTCCGCGCACGGCGTCGCCCCCGTCGTCCACGACGAGGCCAGGAGCCTGGACCTGCGCACCATCGACGCCACGTGCCCGCTGGTCACCAAGGTCCACAAGGAAGCCGTCCGGTTCGCCGCGCAGGACTACGACATCCTTCTGATCGGCCACGAGGGCCACGAGGAGGTCATCGGCACCACCGGCGAGGCGCCCGACCACATCCACCTCGTCGACGGCCCCGACGACGTCGCCAACATCACCGTCCGCGACCCGGAGAAGGTCGCGTGGCTGTCGCAGACCACCCTGTCGGTGGACGAGACGATCGCCACCGTCGAGAAGCTCCGCGAGCGGTTCCCCAAGCTGACGGACCCGCCGTCCGACGACATCTGCTACGCCACCCAGAACCGGCAGACCGCCGTCAAGGAGATGGCCGCGCAGTCCCAGCTCGTCATCGTGGTCGGCTCCACGAACTCCTCCAACTCCGTCCGGCTCGTCGAGGTCGCCAAGGAGCACGGCGCCGACGACGCCCACCTCGTCGACTACGCCGAGCAGATCGACCCCGCCTGGCTGGAGGGCGTCGACGTCGTCGGCGTCACCAGCGGCGCGTCCGTCCCGGACGAGCTCGTCCAGGGCGTCCTGGCCTGGCTGGCCGAGCGCGGCTACGGCGAGGCGGAGGAGATCGAGTCCGTGCAGGAGAAGATGCGCTTCTCCCTGCCGAAGGAACTCCGCAAGGACCTCCGCGTCACCCCCGTCTAGTCGAGTCATGGGGGGGCGGTCCCCCCCCCCCCTCGGAGGTCGACTGAGCGCCGCCCTCCGCTGCGCTCCGGGCGGCGCTCAGTCGACGTCGCCGTGGTGCAGGTGGCGCTCGGCGGTCGTGGTGGGGGACTCGTCCCACCGGACGGGGTTCTCGTTGTCCTCCTTCTCGAACAACCGGACCCCGACGAGCTTGCCGCGCAGCTCCCGCACGTTCGCCGGCAGCCCGCGCACCATCGTGATCACCAGCACCAGCAGCGTGCCGAAGAACAGCCACGGCGCCGTCGACGCCAGCGACGTCAGCAGCCCGACCGTGAGGGCGCGCAGCAGCGAGCCGTCGCCGAGCGCGTCCGCGATCTCCGCGAGGACGGTCGCGAGGAAGAACACCAGCGGCGGGCTCACCGCGATCGTCAGCAGGTCGGCGGGGCGGGTGGCGAACGCGGCGAGCGCGCAGGCGATCGCGAAGCCCGCCCCGGCCAGCAGCCCGACGCCGAGCCAGCGCGACAGCAGCGCGCACACCAGCGCCGCGCCGAACATGAGCACGACGCCGCCGCGTCCGGTCAGGGTGACGGCGCCCGACCCGGCGGCGTGCGAACGCGGCGAGGAAGCGGCGCGCTGACGTCCCACTGGACCCCCTGAGGCCGGCGAGGCGCCGCCCGGCGCGTCGCGTGCCGTCGATGAGCTCATGGCCACCTCTCTCGCCGATCATCCTGATCAGGGATGGCCCGTCCGCCGAAACCTACCGGTTCCGAGGCGGCGCCAGGCCGAGGCCGCTCGTCGTCGTCGGAGGCGCCGCGACCGGAGAGCCCCCGGTCGTTAGGACGGTCCTCGTGCGCCGTCAGTTCGGCCGCGGAGAGAGCGCGCGGGCTCTCCTCCACCGGCTGAGGGCCGTCCAAGGACTCGTCTATGACGCCCAGCTCGTTCAGCTTGCGGGCACTGACCAGCACCCGCGTCTCCAGGGAGCCCACCGTCCGGTTGTAGGACTTGATGGCGCCGGTAAGGGCGCGGCCCAGCTCGTCCACGTGCTGACCCATGGTGCCCAGACGCTCGTACAGCTCCTTGCCCAGCTCGAACACGGCCCGGGCGTTGCGCGAGAGCGCGGCCTGCTGCCACGCGTACGACGCCGTCCGCAGCATGGTGATCAGCGTGGTGGGCGTCGCGATGTGGACGCGGCGGCGCATCGCGTACTCCAGCAGCCCGGGGTCGCGGTCAAGCGCGGGCGCGAGGAACGCCTCGCCGGGGATGAACAGCACGACGAACTCCGGCGCCGGGCTGAACGCCTGCCAGTACGCCTTGGCGGCGAGCCGGTCGACGTGGTCGCGCAGGTGCCGGGCGTGCGCGTCCAGCCGGACGGGGTCGCCGGTCTCGGCGGCCTGCAGGTACGCGGCGAGCGACACCTTGGAGTCGACGATGATGTTCTTGCCGCCGGCCAGCCGCACGACCATGTCCGGACGGACCGTGCCGTTCACCGTGGCCGAGCTCGCCTGCTCGTCGAAGTCGCAGTGGTGCGTCATCCCGGCCAGCTCCACGACCCGCCGCAGCTGCAGCTCGCCCCATCGCCCGCGCGCCTCCGGCCGCTGCAGCGCCCGGACGAGCCCCTGCGTCTCCCGCCGCAGCTGGTCGGAGCTCTGCCGGACGAAGTCGACCTGCTTGGCGAGCATCGCGTGCGACTCGCGGCGGCCCGTCTCGACCTCGCGGAGCTGCTCCTCCACCTTGGAGAGGGTCTCCTTCAGCGGTGCGACCAGGTGCTCGACGGCCTGCTGGCGGCGCTGCAGCTCGCCCGCCGCCTCGACGCCCGCCGCCTTCAGCCGGGCGTCCGCGAGCTCCAGGAACCGCTGGTTGCTGGCGTCGAGCGCCTTCGCCGACAGGTTCTCGAAGTGCTCGGCCATCCGCTCCTCGGCGTAGGCGAGCTTCTCCTCCGCGGCCCGCGCCCGCGCGATCAGCGCGCCCTGCCGGCTCGTCGCCAGCGCGTACCCGGCGACGACGCCGAAGACGGCGCCGACGAGCAGTCCGGCGAACAGCGCGAGGTCCATTACTTCATCGTGACAGCGGACTCGCGAAGCGCGACCGCGACGCGCCGGAATGCCCGCCGGAACGGACAATCGACTCACTGTTCGCCAACGGGCCGCGGCGCGGCCGCCGTCCGGGCAGCCCGGCGGGTCCCCGGGGTCCGTAAACTTGACGGCCGTGAGCCTCTCCATCGGAATCGTCGGGCTGCCCAACGTCGGCAAGTCCACCCTCTTCAACGCGCTGACCAAGAACGACGCGCTCGCCGCCAACTACCCGTTCGCGACCATCGAGCCCAACGTCGGCGTCGTCGGGGTGCCCGACCCCCGGCTCGGCGTGCTGGCCGAGCTGTTCGGCTCCCAGAAGACCATCCCGGCGACGATGGAGTTCGTCGACATCGCGGGCATCGTCAAGGGCGCGTCCGAGGGGCAGGGCCTCGGCAACAAGTTCCTCGCCAACATCCGCGAGACCAACGCGATCTGCCAGGTCATCCGCGTGTTCGAGGACCCCGACGTCACGCACGTGGACGGCGACGTCGCGCCGTCCCGCGACATCGAGACGATCAACACCGAGCTGATCCTCGCCGACCTCCAGACGATCGAGAAGGCGCTGCCGCGCCTCGACAAGGAGGCCCGGACGAAGAAGGACAAGGAGAAGCTCGCCGTCGTCGACGCCGTCAACGCCGCGCAGAAGCTCCTCGACGACGGGATCACGCTGTTCGCGGGCGCCGAGAAGGCCGGCATCGACCTGGCGCTGCTGCGCGAGCTGCACCTGCTCACCGCCAAGCCGTTCCTCTACGTCTTCAACCTGGACGAGGGCGAGCTGACCGACGAGGGGGTGCGCGGCCGGCTCCGCGACATGGTCGCGCCCGCCGAGGCGATCTTCCTGGACGCCAAGATCGAGGCGGAGCTGATCGAGCTGCCCGACGACGAGGCCCTGGAGCTGCTGCAGGGGATGGGCCAGGAGGAGTCGGGCCTGTCGCAGCTCGTCCGGATCGGCTTCGCGACCCTCGGCCTGCAGACGTACCTGACCGCCGGCCCGAAGGAGTCGCGGGCCTGGACGATCCGCAAGGGCGCCACCGCGCCCGAGGCGGCGGGCGTCATCCACACCGACTTCCAGCGCGGCTTCATCAAGGCCGAGATCGTCTCCTTCGACGACCTCACCGAGGCCGGCTCGATGGCCGCCGCCCGCACCGCCGGCAAGGTGCGCATGGAGGGCAAGGACTACGTGATGCAGGACGGCGACGTCGTCGAGTTCCGCTTCAACGTCTGAACGGCCCCGAGCCGCGCGGCGCCGCGCCGTCGCGCCGCGCCGCGCCGCCCCGTGCCGTGCGCCCGCGATGCCAGGCCCCACCCGCCGGGTGGGGCCTGCCGTGCGTCGGGGGCTTGTGTGATTTGCGATACAGGTGTTGCATGTGGGGCCACGCCCGACGCCCCCGGCGTGCTCTGTGCCGATATGTCGCATAGTCGACACTTTGCCGGATTCCTTCGGGAACAGATTGCGGTCGGAACGGTCACCCGGTAACCAACCAACTGCCGAGTCGCGCCGCTTGCCGGAAACCTGGTCAGGCGCACCGTTCGGAGCCTTGGATAGGGGATCGTCACCGTTTGGCAATCTTCCCCGTTCCTGTTGAGCTGGATTGCATTATCCGCAACCGCGTGCCGGGGGTGTGCTTCGCCGCGATGCGCTGGAACAATTGACGCTCGTGGTTACGCTGGGCCCGGGGTGGGGTTCAGAAAGGACCACCGCGACAGGACCCAGGCAACAGACCGCGCCGACCGGGGGCGAGGCGCGAGCGGAGGCAGGATGGCTCGCAGGTCGGCCGTAGGACGCGGCCGTGACACGGCCGTGGTCGAGGAGACGGCGGCGCCCGCGGCGCTCGCCGCGTCCGCCGACCCGTGGGACGCGCCCGCGCCCGAACGGCGCCGCGGCCGCTCCGGCGGCAG
>NZ_WBMR01000237.1 GCF_008923365.1 Actinomadura montaniterrae | reverse complement strand
GGCCACGCGCCGCGCCCGGACGGGCGGCGCCGCCCCAGCACCAGCGCCGGCGCGCCGCCGGCCGAGAGCCGGTCGAACTCGGCGACCAGGCGCGGCAGCTCGGCGGGGTCCAGCGAGGCGTCGGCGTCCATGACGCACACCACCTCGGCGGTCGCGGCCAGCAGCCCGGCGTGGCAGGCGGCGCCGAACCCGCGGGCCGCGGCGGGCACCACGTCGGCGCCGTGGTCCGCGGCAACGCGCGCGGACCCGTCGGTGGAGGCGTTGTCGACCACCAGGGGGCGGAAGCCCGCGGGCATCCGCGACAGCACCCACGGCAGGGCCTCCGCCTCGTTGAGGCACGGGAGAATCACGTCGATCACGGCTCTGACGCTACTTTCGGTGACGGGCCGGCGACCCTTACGAACTGGTGACGGGCTGGCGGGGCGGGCCCGGCGGGGGCCGCGGTGTCCCGGGCGAACTCGGCCATGCCCACGTCGAACGGCACGGACGCGGCGAACCCGAGCTCGCGGCGCGCGCGGTCGGGGCGGGCGACGATGTGGCGGACGTCCCCGAGCCGGTGACCGCCCGTGACGCGGGGCCGCGGGCCGCCGAACGCGCCGGCGAGCGCGCGCGCCATGTCGCCGATGGTGCGGGGCTCGCCGCTGGCGATGTTGTAGGCGCGCATCCCGCCCGCCGCGGGTGCGCCCGCGGCGGCCCGCTCCAGGGCGAGCACGTTGGCGCGGGCGACGTCGCGGACGTGCACGAAGTCGCGGCGCTGCGCGCCGTCCTCGAACACCAGCGGCGCCTCGCCGTTCATCAGCCGCGACCGGAAGATCGCCGCGACGCCCGCGTAGGGGGTGTCGCGCGGCATCCGCGGCCCGTACACGTTGTGGTACCGCAGCGCCGCGACGGTGCCGCCGGTGGTCCGCGCCCACGACGCCGCCAGGTGCTCCTGCGCGAGCTTGGTGTCGGCGTAGACGTTGCGGGGGTCCAGGGCCGCGTCCTCGGCGACGGTGCCGGGCGCGAGCGGCCGCCCGCACTCGGGGCAGTCCGGTTCGAACCGTCCGGCGCGCAGCGCCTCCTCCGGGCGCGGCGCCGGACGCACCGGGCCGTGCGCCGCGCAGCTGTAGGCGCCCTCCCCGTAGACGACCATCGACGACGCCAGCACCAGCGTGCCGACCCCGGCGCGGGCCATCTCCGCCAGCAGCACCGCGGTGCCGTGCACGTTCACCGACGCGTAGTCGGGCAGGTCGGACACGTCCACGCCGAGGCCGACCTTGGCGGCCTGGTGGCAGACGGCGTCCGCGCCGCGCAGCCGCCGCGCGACGGCGGCCGCGTCGCGGACGTCGGCGGTGCCCGCCGCGCCGCCCGCGGGATCCAGGCCGTCGGGCCGCAGGTCCAGGCCGCGGACCCGGTGGCCCGCGGCGGTGAGCGCCTCGGCGACGTGCGAACCGATGAAACCGGCCGACCCGGTGAGCAGTACGTCCATGCCGTCGAACGGTAGGCCGCCGCGGCCGCCGGATCCGGCGTGAAGGCGCCCGTCAAGGCACCTTGTTCGAGACTTGTAAGATCTGCGGGTTTCCATGCCGACGCCCGGGCGCCGGGCGCCGGCGGTCAGGCGGCGATGCGGTCGGCGAGCAGCCCGACGGCCTTGTCCGCGTCGGCCTCGGTGGTGGACAGGTGGAACGCGCAGCGCAGCCGCCCGGCCCGCACGGAGGCGACGACGCCGTTGGCGCGCAGCAGCTCGGCGGTGCCGTCGGTGACGGGCACCGACACGATCGCCGAGTCGCCGGGCTCGAGCCCGAGCGCGGTCTGGAAGCGCCGCGCCAGCGCCACGTCGTGGTCGTGGATCGCGGCGACGCCGACCCGCTCGATCAGCTCCAGGGCGGGCGCGTGCCCGGCCCAGCACTGCCAGGCCGGCGACAGGTCCAGGCGGCGCGCGTCCGGCGCCAGCCGCAGCGGCGTGCCGTAGATGGAGTCCCACACGTCGGCGCCGGCGTACCAGCCCGCGCCGACCGGCGGCAGCGCGGCGAGGGCCTCCTCGGTCCCGGCGAGAAAGCAGGTGCCGCGCGGGCCGAGCAACCACTTGTAGCCCGAGCACACCAGCCAGTCGACGTCTCCGGCGGGCAGCGGCAGCCATCCGGCGGCCTGCGTGGCGTCCAGCAGGATCCGGGCGCCGTGCGCGCGGGCGGCGGCGACCAGGTCGTCCATGGGGGCGATGCGGCCGTCGGCCGACTGCACCGCCGACACCGCGACCACGTCGACGTCCGGCCCGGTCTCCTCGGCGACGCGTTCCAGCGGGACCTCGCGGACGGCCAGGTCGGCGCGGGCGAGGAACGGGAACAGCAGCGAGGTGAAGTCGCCCTCGGCGACCAGGACGCGCGCGCCCGCGGGCAGGGACGCCGCGACGAGCCCGGCGAAGTAGGACGCCTGCGAGCCGGCGGCGACGCGGCTCGCGGGCAGCCCGAGCAGCCGCGCGAACGCCTGCCGGGACCGCGCGACGGCCCCGTCGAGGTCGGCCGGGACCAGCAGCCCCGCGGCGCGGTCCCGTTCGGAGGCCATCATCGCCTCGTGCGCGGCGCGCGGCGGCAGCCCGTAGGTGGCGGTGTTGAGGAACGCGACGCCAGCGGTGAACTCCCGCTGCGCGTCCCGGACGGAAAGGGGCTCGTGCACGGAAAGGGCGTCGTGGACGGAAAGGGTCATGCTCCGATGGTCGTGCACCACCCGGCCATAGCACAAAGTACGGTTCTCTGGATGACCCATAAGCGCGGTTGATATCTTGCGGGGATGCTGGACCTGCACCGCGGGCGGATCCTGCGGGAGGTCGCCCGCCTCGGCTCGATGACCGCCGCCGCGCGCTCCCTCGCCTACACCCAGCCGGCGGTGTCGCACCACATCGCCCGGCTGGAGGCCGAGGTCGGCACGCCGCTGGTAGTGCGGCACGGCCGCGGCGTCCGCCTCACCGAGGCCGGCCGGATCCTCGTCGAGCACGTCGAGGACGTCCTGGCCCGCATGGACGACGCCGAGGAGCAGATCGCCGCGATCGCCGGGCTGCGCGCCGGGCGGGTGCGGATCGCGGTGTTCCCCACCGCGGCGGCGTCGCTGCTGCCGCCCGCCCTCGCCGGGCTGCGGGCCCGCGCGCCCGGCGTCACCGTCACCCTGGTGGACGCCGAACCGCCGCAGGCCCTCGCGGCGCTGCGCGCGGGCGACGCCGACGTCGCGGTGGTGTTCAACCACGAGTACCTGCCGCCCGACACCGACGCCCGGTTCCGCGAGGTCGAGCTGTGCCACGACCCGATCCGGATCGTGCTGCCCGCCGCGCACCCGCTGGCCGCAGGCCCCGTCCGGCTGGAGGACCTGGCTGAGGAGACGTGGGCGTCGGGCTGCGCGCGCTGCCGCGACCACCTGAACTGGGCGTGCGGGCGCGCCGGGTTCGTCCCGCGGATCGCGTTCGCCAGCGACGACCACGTCGCCGTCCAGCGGCTCGTCGCGCACGGCCTCGCCGTCACCGCGCTGCCCGGCCTGGCGCTCGGCCTGCACTCCGAACCGGGAGTGACGATCCCGCCGGCGCCCGACCTCGGCAAGCGCCGCATCGCCGCGCTCGTGCCCGCCGGGACCCGCCCGCCCGCGGTCGCCGCGCTGCTGGACGAGCTCGCCGCCGCCGCACCGTCCGGCACGGCGGGCGACGCTGTGACTGAGGGCGATGAGGTCAGGCCAGGTGGCGGTGCAGGTCGGTGAGGCGCGTCGCCGCCTTCAGCACCGCCTCGGTCAGCTCCGGCATCCGGTCGTCGCCGAACCGCACCGACGGGCCCTGCAGCGCCACCGCCGCGAACGTGCGGCCCGCGCCGTCGCGGACGGGCGCCGCCACCGCGCGGACGCCGGCGAGCCGCTCCTCGTCGTTCACCGAGTAGCCGCGCTCGCGGATCCGCGCCAGCTCGGCCTGCAGCTCCGCGCGGGTGGTGAGCGTGGACGGGGTGAACCGCCGGTACGGCTCGTCCATCGCGACCTGGTCGTCGTCGAACGCCAGCAGCGCCTTGCCCATCGCGCAGGTGTGGATGGGGTTGCGGTCGCCGGGCGGCTGGTCGTAGCGCAGCGGGTGCGTGGAGGGCAGGTGCAGCAGCACCGCGACCTCGTCGCCGGCGCGGACGCCGAGGCTGACGGCCTCGCCGGTCCCGTCGCGCAGCGCGGTCAGCTCCGGCTGCAGCAGCGTGGTGCCCATCCGCTCCAGCGCCAGCCGGCCGAGGATCGCGGCGGTGGGGCCGAGGAAGTACCGCTCGGTCTGCGCGTCGCGGCCGAGCATGCCGGTGGCGTGCAGCGCGTGCACGATGCGGTGCGCGGTGCTCACCGACAGCCCCAGCCGGTGCGCGATCTCGGTGGGGGTCTGCCGGTCGGCGTCCTCGAAGGTGCGCAGCACCGCCACCGACCGGTCCACGGTCTGCGTGCCCGGTTTCGGGCGGTGGCCGCCCGGTCCCGGCGGTCCGGCGGGCACCGCGCTCACCCGTCCTGCGGCCGCGGGGCCCACAGGCTCGGCAGGTTGACCACGATGCCCTCCTGCGTGCTGCGGGCGATCACCACGACCGCCTCCTCGTCGCCGGACGGGTTCTCCTCGCGGTGCGGGACGTAGGGCGGGACGAACACGTAGTCGCCGGGCCCGGTCTCCACCCGGACCTCCCGGTCCCCCTCGGCGAACACGAACACCGGATGCCCCGACACCACGTAGATCGCCGTCTCGGCCTCGCCGTGGTGGTGGTCGCCGGAGCTGGTCGCCGGCGGGACGTGGGTGCGGCCCATCCACAGCCGCTCCGACCCCACCGTCGTGCCGGAGATCGCCTCGAACCGCCGCATCCCGGAGGTCTGGGCGGTGTCGGAACGCACCTGCGACCCCCGGACGTGCTCGATCCTCCCGTGCCAGGCCGCCGTTCCCCGCGTTTCGGTCTCGTCCGTCACGCGTCCCATCCTCGCACCGGGCCGGCGGCGGCGCCGACCGGGGGCGCGCCCGCCCGAACGGCCATGCGCCGGACCGTGCCATAGTGGGCGCGTGGGATCCGCGACGATGACCCCCGCCACGACCATGACCCCCTCCCCGAGGGTGACCGCGCGCCACGGCGTCGGGTTCGCGATGAACCCGTGCGCGAGCCTGCTGCGGCTGTACGCCGAGCACGGCCCGGTCGTGGCGGTCGGGACGCGCCGCAGGCCGTTCGTGCACCTGTTCGGCCCCGACGCCAACGCGTTCGTGTTCGCCAATTCCGGGCTGTTCCGCTGGCGGGAGGCGTTCGACCTGCTGGTGCCGGTGAACGGGGAGACCGCGCTGATCGTCAGCGACGGCGCCGACCACAAGCGGCGCCGCCGCCTGGTCCAGCCGGCGTTCCACCACCGCCGCGTCGACGGGTACGTCGCCCGGATCGCCGCCAACACCGGCGCCGCGCTGGCGTCCTGGACGCCCGGCCGGACGCTGGACGCCTACGCCGAGCTGCGCGGCGTCATCCGCCGCAGCACCGTGGAGGTGCTGTTCGGCGACCGGCTCGCCGCCGACGCCGAGGTCATCGGGCACGGCCTGCAGGTCGCGCTGGCCGGCATCGACCGCAACTTCGTGGCGCAGATGATGCTGCGGGCGCTGCCCAACCCGTACTGGCGGCGCGTCACCGCGTCCCGCGCGGCGGTCGCGCGGCGGGTGGACGAGGAGATCGAGCGGCGGCGCCGCGAGGGCGGCGAGCACGACGACGTGCTCGGCATGCTGATGGCGGCCCGCGACGACGACGGCGCGGGCCTGACCCGCCAGGAGCTGCAGGACCAGGTCATCAGCCTGATCTCGGCCGGGTACGACACCACCAGCGCGGCGATGGCGTGGGCGGTGTACGCGCTGCTGGTGCATCCGGACGCGGCCGAGCGGGCCCGCCGGGAGGTCGCCGAGGTGCTCGGGGACCGGCCGCCGGAGGCCGCCGACCTGCCGAAGCTCACCTACCTGGACGGGGTGGTGCAGGAGACGCTGCGGCTGTTCCCGCCGGCGGTGCTGAGCGCCCGCGTCCCCGTCGAGGACTTCGCCTACGCCGGGCACCGGATCCCGGCGGGCGCGATGGTGCTGTACTCCCCCTACGTCACGCACCGGATGCCGGAGGTGTGGCCGCAGGCGGGGCGGTTCCGGCCCGAGCGCTGGATCCCGGGCTCGGAGCTGCACCGCCCGACGACCCCGTCGACGTACCTGCCGTTCGGCGGCGGCCCGCACCGCTGTATCGGGTCGACGCTGGCGACCGTGGAGATCAAGACGATGCTCGCGTGCCTGCTGCGCGGCCCCCGGCTGCGGCTGGTGTCCCCGGCGGTGACGCCGACCAGCGTCACCGCGATGCGGCCGCGCGGCGGCCTGCCGGTGCGCGTCCTGCCCGCCTGACGCGCGCCGGGCGGCCGCCGCCCGCGTCTCCCGCGGCCGCTACTGGCTGCGCAGGCAGACGCAGAAGGGGTGCCCGGCGGGGTCGGTCAGCACCCGCCACCGGTCGCCGCCCGGCTGGAAGCCGGGCGTGGCGCCGCCGAGCTCGGCGACCTGCGCCTCGGCCTTGTCGAGGTCGTCGACGTAGAAGTCGAGGTGGTACTGCTGGGGGCGCTCGCCGGTCGGCCACGTCGGCGCCTTGTGGTCGGGGACGCCCTGGAAGTAGACGTTCTGCCCGCCCGGCAGGGCGACGGCCGCCGCCTCGGGGGTGTCGAAGGTGATCTCGCCGCCGGTGAGCGCCGCGTAGAACGCCGCGAGCTTCGGCGGTTCCGGGCAGTCGATGTTGATGGCGATGAACTCGGCGATACCGGTCATGTATGTACTCCCTGGTCGTTCAAGGTCGATGGGTCACAGTCTTCCAGGAGAGACTGACACCTTCTGTCAGGTACCCGAAGAAGATCGTCCGGCGTCCTGCCGCGCCGCCGCGCGGACCACGACGGCGGCCAGGGCGTGGTTCTCCGGGGCGCCGCCTCCGCCGCCGTAGGAGAAGCGGCGCCGGGTGTAGGCGTAGGCGACACCGCTGCGGGGGTCGGCGGACGACTTCGCCGGTGAGCGCGCCGATGACGAACGCGTGGTAGCCGTAGGCGGTGCCGGGGCGCCAGTGGGGGCGCTGCCCGGCCGGGGTGGTCATCGGGTGCTCCCGGGCGCGGCGAGGGTGCCCTGCTCGTCGCTGACGAGTTCGCCGAGGGTGGCGAAGAAGGCGGCGATGCCGGGGAGGTTGGCGCCCTTGGCGCGGGACGCGGCGAAGTCCTCGGGCGAGCGCCACTCCACCACGTCCAGCCACTCGCCGCCGGGCAGCCGGATCAGCCGCGCGTCCAGGAAGCCGTCGCGGTCGGCGCGGAAGTCCGCCAGCATCCCCGGACGGGCCGCCAGCATCGCCTCGGTCTTGTCGGGGTCCACCTTGAACCGGGTCAGTTCCACGGTCGCAGCCATCTCCGCCTCCTTGATCGCGTTGCGGTGGAGACGATATGGTCACCTCCACAGATAGTCAACAAAGGTGATTATCACCTCAGTGGACCAAGGAGGCGGGACGTGCGGCGCAGCGAGCGCAAGGCGGTCGATCCCGACATCGGCGTGCTCACCGCGCGGCTGATGTTCGCGGTGCAGGGCGAGCTGTTCGCCGCCCTCGCCCGGCAGGGGCACCCGGACCTGCGGCCGCAGCACGGCGCGGTGCTGGCCTACCTGGACGCCGAGGGCAGCCGCGCGACGGAGCTGGCGCGCCGGTCCGGGCAGCACAAGCAGGTCGTCGGGAAGGTCCTGGACGAGCTGGAGGCGCTCGGGTACGTCGAGCGGCGCCCCGACCCGAGCGACCGGCGCGCCAAGCTCGTCGTGCCGACCGCGCGGGGGCTGGACCAGATGGCCCGGTCCGACGCGATCCTGGAGGCGATCGAGCGCGGGCACGCCGAGGCCGTCGGCGCCGACGCCTACGCCGCGTTCAAGCGGATGTACCGGGAGATCGTGGAGCGTCAGCGCGCCCGGCGCGGGGACGCGGCGGGCTGAGCGCCGGCGGTGGCGCGGGTGAGGCGGGCGCCGACGGCGGCGAGCCGCTCGGCCAGCTCGGGCGGCTCGACGACCTCGAACTCCAGGTCGAGGTAGGCGATGCGCAGCGCCGTCCATTCCAGCGAGTCGGGCGCGGTGCGCAGCACGCAGGTGCGCTCGTCGACCGGTTCGACCTCGGCGCCGGTGACGCGGAACCGGTCGGCGAGCTCCTCGGCGGAGGCGTGCACCCGCAGCACCGCGCGCCGCAGGGGCCGCGAGCGGGCCAGTGACCGGGTGACGAACGCCGCGGGGTCGGCGGCGGGCAGGTCGCGGGGCGGGCAGCGGACGCCGGTCGGGTGCGGGCGGGTGACCCGGTCGACGCGGAACGTCCGCCAGCCGTCGCGTCCGGTGTCGTAGGCGACCAGGTACCAGCGGCGCCCGGCCGTCACCAGGCCGTGCGGGTCGGCGAGGCGGGAGGTCTCGGCGCCGCCGGTGTCGCGGTAGGCGAACCGGATCCGCTCGCGGTCGCGGGACGCGGCGGCGAGCACGGTGAGGGTCTCGGGGTCCACGGCGGGCCCGGCGGGCGGCCCGGTCAGCGGGGTGGTGGCGGTGTGCAGGGCGTTGACGCGGCGGCGCAGCCGGGCGGGCAGGATCTGCTCCAGCTTGGCCAGCGCCCGCACCGACGCCTCGCCGATGCCCTCGACCGCTCCCCCGGCGGCGCCCCGCAGCCCGACCGCGATCGCGACGGCCTCCTCGTCGTCCAGCAGCAGCGGCGGCAGCGCGGTGCCCGCCTCCAGCCGGTACCCGCCGACCTTGCCGAGCGTGGCGTGCACCGGGTAGCCGAGGTCGCGCAGCCGCTCGACGTCGCGGCGGACGGTGCGGACCGTCACGCCGAGCCGCTCGCTCAGCTCCGGGCCCGTCCATTCGCGGCGGGTCTGCAGGAGGGACAGCAGCTGCAGCAGGCGAGCCGAGGACATGCCGCCAGTATGCCCGCCAATGAGGACCGTTCCCGACCTCTTTGCCGCCTAGCGTGGCCGGCATGCACGGGGACGACATCATCATCAGCAGGGCACGGGAGAACAACCTCAAGGACGTCTCGCTGCGCATCCCCAAGGGGCGCCTGGTGGTGTTCACGGGGGTGTCGGGGTCGGGCAAGTCGTCGCTGGTGTTCGGGACGGTCGCGGTGGAGGCGCGGCGGCAGCTGGCCGAGACGTTCGGCTGGTTCGCCCGCGACCGGATGCCCAAGCACGAGCGGCCCGACGCCGACTCGATCGAGAACCTCGCACCGGCCGTGGTCGTGGACCAGCGGCCCATCGGCGGCGGCGCCCGCTCCACCGTCGGGACGGCGTCGGACATCAACCCGGTGCTGCGGGTGCTGTTCTCCCGGCACGGCACCCAGAGCGCGGGCGAGGCGTCGGCGTACTCGTTCAACGACCCGCGCGGCATGTGCCCGCGATGCGACGGGCTCGGCCGCGTCACCCGCGTCGACCTGGACCGCTTCCTCGACACCTCCAAGACGTTGAACGAGGGCGCGGTGAACTTCCCGCCGTTCGGCGTCGGCACGTTCGTGTGGCAGCTGTACGCCGAGTCGGGCCTGTTCGACCCGGACAAGCCGTTGCGCGACTTCACCGACGGGGAGTGGGACCTGCTCCTGCACGGCAAGGGCTTCCGCGTCAAGCGGCTCAACCGGACCGGGTCGCTCGGCAGCAACGCCTACGAGGGCCTCGTCGAGCGGTTCGACCGCCTCTACATCAAGCGGGACATCGACTCCCTGAAGGGGACGGCGCGGGACGCGGCGCGGCGGGTCGTCCGCGAGGACGCCTGCCCCGAGTGCGGCGGCGCCCGGCTGAACGCGGCGGCGCGCGCGTCCCGCGTCACCGGGCGGACGCTCCCCGAGATGTGCGCGCTGGAGATCGGCGACCTGATCGCGGTGCTGGACGAGGTGACCGGCCCGGTCGCCGGCACCGTCGCGGGGGCGGCGGTCGCGCGGCTGCGGCGGCTGGAGGAGATCGGCCTCGGCTACCTCAGCCTGGACCGCGAGACCCGCACGCTGTCGGGCGGCGAGGCGCAGCGGCTCAAGGTCGTCCGGCACCTCGGGTCGAGCCTGACGGGGATGACGTACGTGTTCGACGAGCCGAGCGCCGGGCTGCACCCGCGCGACGTGGACCGGCTGATCGCGCTGCTGCGCCGGCTGCGCGACAAGGGCAACACGGTGCTGGTGGTGGAGCACGATCCCGCGATCGTCGGCGCCGCCGACCACGTCGTCGACATGGGCCCCGGCGCGGGCGCGCACGGCGGCGAGGTGGTGTTCACCGGTCCCGCCGCAGCCCTCCGGAACGCGGGCACCGCGACCGGGCGGGCGCTGCGCCGCGCCGCCCCCGTCAAGCGCGCGTTCCGGGAACCGGCCGGGTGGCTGGCGGTGACCGGCGCGAACGCCCACAACCTCGACGACGTCACCGTGCGGTTCCCCACCGGGGTGCTGACGGCGGTGACGGGCGTCGCGGGGTCGGGCAAGAGCACCCTGGTGATGGGCGAGTTCGCGGCCCGCCACGAGCACGCCGTGGTGGTGGACCAGTCGCCGATCACCGCGTCGCGGCGCTCCAGCCCCGCCACGTTCCTCGGCGCGATGGACCCGCTGCGACGCCTGTTCGCCCGCGCCAACGGGGTGGACGCCGCGCTGTTCAGCCACAACTCCAAGGGCGCCTGCCCGCAGTGCGACGGCGCCGGGGTCATCCGCACCGACCTCGCGTTCATGGACCCGGTCACCGTGCGGTGCGAGGCGTGCGGCGGGCGCCGCTACCGCCCCGGCGTCCTGGCCCTCAGCCTGCGGGGACGCTCCATCGCCGACGTGCTGGAGACGCCCGCCGAGCAGGCCCTGGCGTTCTTCACCGGCGACGACGCGGCCGAGAAGGCGATCGCCGCGCGGCTGCGGGCCCTGGTCGACGTCGGCCTCGGCCACATGGCGCTCGGCCGCCCGCTGTCGTCGCTGTCGGGCGGGGAACGGCAGCGGGTGAAGCTGGCGGCGCGGCTGCACCGCACCGGCCAGCTCTACCTGCTGGACGAGCCGACGACCGGCCTGCACACCGACGACGTCGCCGCGCTGCTGGCGCTGCTGGACCGGCTCGTGGACGCCGGCAACACCGTCATCGTCGTCGAGCACGACCTCGCGGTGGTCAAGCACGCCGACTGGGTCGTGGACCTCGGGCCGGGCGGCGGGCGGCGCGGCGGCCGCGTGGTGTTCGAGGGCACCCCCGCCGCGCTGGCGGACGCGACGGGTTCGGTCACCGCCGACTTCCTGCGCCGGTCCCTGGGCGCCCCCGCGGACGGAGCGGTCGCGAGCTGACACGCCGCGACCGCCCGCGCCCCGTCTCGCGCACGGACCGTCACCCGTCCCCGAGCAGCACGGTCTTGTAGGCGGCCGAACTGGGGACGAGGTCGTCGGCGAGGACGAGGGCACCGCCGTCCACCGTATGGATGCCGTACAGGCGGGGACGTTCGGGTAGCGCCGGGGTGACGCGGGCCAGAAGCGCCCCGGTCCGGGCGTCGTTGATGTTGACGTGGTCGACGATCTCTCCGCCGTGGTCGCTGGTGAGGGTGTAGACGCGTCCGCCGGCGACGGCCATCGGGGACCTGAGCTGGGTGGTCTCGTCGGCGCCGGGGAAGCGGAAGCTCCACAGCCGGCGACCGGAGACCGGGTCGGTGGCGCAGATTCCCTTGCGGAGGTCGCGGGGCGGGTGGATCCAGCACGGGCCGTAGCCGGTTTCGCCGTCGAAGACCGTGTTCTCGCCGGCGCCGAGGACCTTGCCGTCGGCGGCGACCGGCTGCTGGTGCTCGCCGATCCGCGCGCCGGTCGTGGCGTCGTAGACGGCTTCGCGTTCCAGCGTCCAGACCACGATCCTGTTGCGGTCGAGGGCGCCGACCTTCACGGGGAGCACGGGGGCGTGCTCCCTGCCGGGCCACCAGCTCGCGAAGTTCTTGCTCCACAGGCGGCGTCCGGTGGCGGCGTCGTAGCCCTCCAGCAGCAGCCCGGTCTGCGGGCATTCGCGGCGGAGGATCACCGTGCGGCCGATGGTGCCCGCCGGGGCCTGACCGCAGCGGTCGTGCAGCCGCCACCGCCGCCGCCCGGTCGCGGGGTCCAGCACGGTGAGGTTCCCGGCCGGGATCAGCGCTGCTCGCCCGATGACGGTCGACCCCCGGTCCACGGTGCCCCAATCGGTGGAGATCGTCCGGGTCCAGCGGACCCTGCCCGTCCGCACGTCGACCGCCATGGCCTCCACCGGCGCCTCGATGTCGCCGGTGTCGGAGTCCAGATGGGCCCAGACCAGCAGGAGCCGTCCGGTGGCGGGATCGAGGTCCGCGTCGACGAGCCGGTGGTCGCGGCGGGTGAGCCGCCAGTAGGTGGCGGCGGGGCGGACGCGGTGGGCCGTCACCGAGGCGGAGTTCCAGGTGGCCTCGATCGCGAGACCGCGATACGTCAGAGCGTCGAACGGGTAGGTGGCGATCATCTTCCCCGGGTCTCGCGGGGGCTGCGCGGCGATCGCCGCCGGGAAGGCGCCGTGAGGCCCGTCGATCGTCCAGTCCCGCCGGTGGTGCCGGGCGTCCCACTGCAGCCACAGCCCGGACGCGATCACCACGATCCCGGCGGCCATGGCGGCAGTGGCGGGCGAGGGCGCGCGGACCCGGCGCGTGGAGGCGGGTCCGGTCGGCGCGTCCCCGCCCTCGGCTCGGATCGTCGCCGCGAGCCGCTGCAGGCGGGCGTTGCGCCGCACCGCCGACGACGGGATGACGATCGCCACGCCGACGAGGATGACCGCGGTGCCCACCGGCAGCTCGTCATGCGACGCGACCAGCGTGGCGGCCGCGATGGCGACCAGCACGACGGGCGGCCACCGGTACAGCCACCCGTACCGGCGCGCCTGCTCACGTGTCCGTTCGGCCAGCGCGAGCGTCGGCTCGTGCAGGGCCGGGTCGGCGGGCGGGACGCATCTGCGGACGGCCCGCACGACGGCCGCCCGGTCGCGGGCGGGCAGCCGGCGCACCGATTCGGGCAGGCCGCGGCTCCGCCGGCCGCGGAGCCGGTTCAGGGGTCCGCGTGGCGGGGGCGGCGTCGGGGACGGGTGCTCTGGGCGGACCGCGGGTTCGGGCATGCCACCGTTTCCGGACGATCGACGGGATTCGGCGCGGGGTGATCCCCTTATACCGGATCACCCCGACACCGGCCGTCAAGTTCGTCAGGAAAGCGGTTCGAACCCTGTCCGGGCGGTGGTCAGTCGCCGGGGGCGAGGCGGGCGGGGAAGCCGCCGGTCGAGATCGGGCCCCAGCGGTCGATGGTGACGCGGATCAGCGACTTGTCCTGGCGGCGCATCGCCTCTCGGTACTCGTCCCAGTCGGGGTGCTCGCCGGCGATGCACCGGTAGTAGTCGACGAGGGCGTCGGCGGCCTCGGGCATGTCGAGGACCTCGGCGGTGCCGTCGACCTGCACGTAGGGACCGTTCCAGTCGTCGGACAGCACGCACAGCGACACCCGCGCGTCGCGGCGGGCGTTGCGGGCCTTGGCGCGCTCGGGGTAGGTCGACACCACGACGCGTCCCTCTCCGTCGACGCCGCAGGTCACCGGCGACAGCTGCGGGCGGCCGTCGGAGCGGGCCGTGGCGATCAGCGCGCGGTGCCGGGGCCGCAGGAATTCCAGCAGTTCGGAGCGTTCGACGCGGTTCGCGGTGGCGATGGAAGGGGCCATGCCTCCAGCTTAGGGACGGCGCCGGCGCCGCCCGTTGTCGCCCCGCACAATGATCGCCGGGAAGTTTTGAGGGCTCACCAGTTCTTCGCCGCCGGGCGGGCCTGCATCATGACGGGCGTCCCCCTCTCCCCCGCCGCCCGATGAGGATCGCCATGCGCACCCCCCGCACGTCCGGAGTCCTGCTCGGCACCGCGCTGCTGGCCGGCGCGCTGACCGCGCCGCCCGCCCTCGCCGGCGTCCCCGCCCGGGCGCCCGCCGCCTC
>NZ_WBMR01000236.1 GCF_008923365.1 Actinomadura montaniterrae | reverse complement strand
CGCCGGCGCCGCGCGCCGTCCCGGCGAGGAGGCCGGGGTTCGCGTCGACCGTCTCCAGCACCCGATCGATGATCCGCGCGACGTTGTCGAGCCGCACCTTGAGCGTCGCCTGCGCCTCCACGCCCCGGAGGGTGAGGTTGACCCGGCCGAGGTCGACGTCCGCGCCGACGCCGAGGGAGAGCACGTCGAGCACGGCGGCGTGCAGCGACACGTCGGCGCGCAGCTCCTCGACCTCGATCTCGACCTCGTCGACCTTGACGACCGGGACGTCCAGCAGGACGTCGGGGTCCTCGCCGGGCGCGCCGCCTGCGGGCGGCTGGTTCATGGCTTCTCCTCGGTGCGCGCGTGCGGCCGTTCCGGACGTCCCTTACCGGCTGGGGCGGCACGAACCCTGGGCGGCGCCCGGTTTTGCCCGGATATGGCGAGGAGATGCCGCGGCCTTCGAGATCCGGCGCGTCAGCCCTCCCGCCTGCGGGCGGCCACCGCGAGCAGCGCCGCCAGCAGGGCGAACGCCGCGCCGATCAGCCAGACCGCGACGTAGCCGCCCTCGCGCGGGTCGTCGTGCCCGGCGGGCGCGGCGAGCAGCGTGCCGAACAGGCCGCCCGCGACCGCGCCGCCGACCGTCTTGACGTTGTTGTAGACGGCGGTGGCGACGCCCGTCCGGGACGGGTCGGACGCCTCGGCGATCACCGTGGGCATCGCGCCGAGGGCGGTGCCCATGCCGAGGCCCATCAGGGTCAGCTCGGCGACCACCTGCCAAAGCGCGCCGTGCGCCGCCGCGAACGCGACGAACCCGGTCCCGACCAGCAGGAACGAGCCGATCAGCGCGCCGCGGTAGCCGAGCTTCGCGGCGATCCGCGCGGTGCACGCCGAGCCGGCGATGCTCGCGACCATCGCGGGCAGCATGGCCAGCGCGATCGACAGCGAGGACAGCCCGAAGCCGTAGCCGGCCTCGTCCGGGTCGGTGGCGAAGAAGGTCGCGTTCGGGGACTGGCCGCCGAAGTAGATCACCCCGAACGCGAACGAGGCGAAGTAGAACGGCGCGACGTGCCGTCCGGCCATGGCGCGCAGGTCCACGAGCGGCTCGGCGGTGCGCAGCTCGACGAACGCCCACACCGCGAGCAGCGCGAGGCCCGCGAGGGCGGGGACGAGCACGCGCCCGCTCCCCCAGCCGTGGTCGCCGGCCGACGACACGCCGGCGAGCAGCCCGAGGACGGCGAGGCCGAGCAGCGCGACGCCGGGCCAGTCGACCCGTCCGGCGGCGCGGGTCAGCGACTCGGGGATCGCGACCATCGACACGGCGACGCAGGCCACGGCGAGGACGGCGGGGACCGCGAGGGCGAGCCGGACGTCGCCGAAGACCTTGCCGGCCACGCCCATGCCGAGGCCGCCGAGCAGCCCGCCGAGGGTCAGCGCGCCGACCAGCCGGGCGATGGCGCGGCGGGCCAGGTCGACCGGGAGCCGGTCGCGGACCAGCGCGATCTCCAGCGGCATCAGCGCGACCAGCGGGCCCTGCAGCAGCCGTCCCGCCAGCAGCACGGGGAAGGCGGGCGCGACCGCGCACAGCACCGACCCGGCGGCGACGCAGGCCAGCGCGATCCGCAGCATCCGGCGGTGCCCGTACAGGTCGCCGAGCCGGCCCATCGCGGGCGCGCACACGGCCGCCGACAGCAGCTGGACGGAGACGACGAGCGCGACGGCGGAGTCCGAGACGCCGAAGGTGTCGCCGATGCTCGGCAGGATCGGCGCGATCCCGGCCTGCAGGAACCCGCTGACCAGCTCGAACAGGACGAGCAGGCCGACCACGGCGGTGACCGGCCGCACCGGCGGCGCCGTCCCTTCTCCCGTGGCGGCGCCGGTGGCGGCCGTCACGCGTCCCCCAGGCGGCGCGTCGCGAGCTCGGCCAGCAGCGCGGCGGCGTCGGGCAGGACGGCGTCGTCGTAGGCGGCCTGCGGGGAGTGGTTCATCGGCGCGGTCGCCGGCTCGCGGCCGGCGGGGCAGGCGCCGAGCCCGATGAACGCGCCGGGGACCTGCTGGAGGACGAACGAGAAGTCCTCGGAGCCGGCCATCGGGCGCGGGACGTCGACGACGCGCGCGTCGCCGAACAGGTCGCGGGCGGTGCCGAGCGCGAACGCGGCCTCGTCGGCGGCGTTGACGGTGACGGGGTACTGCTCGACGTAGTCGATGTCGGCCTCGACGCCGTGCGCGGCGGCGATCCCGCGCACGGTCCGCTCGACGCCCGCGCGCACCTTGCGGTGCGCCTCCTCGGAGAACGAGCGGACGGTGATGTCCATCGACGCGGTCTCGGGGATGACGTTCCCGGCCGTCCCGGCGTGGACGGAGCCGACGGTCACGACGGCGGGGTCGAAGATGTCCAGCTCGCGGGTGACCATCGTCTGGAGCGCGCCGACCATCGCGGCGAGCGCGGGCACCGGGTCCTTGGCGCCGTGCGGCGACGAGCCGTGCCCGCCCTTCCCCCGGACGACCACGGTGACGGCGTCGGACGCGGCCATCGCCGTCCCGCCGCGGCTGACGACGGTGCCCTGCGGCAGCCCGGTGGAGAACACGTGCAGGGCGTAGGCGGCGACGGCGCGCTCCCCCGCCGCGTCCAGCACCCCCTCGTCGATCATGATCTTGGCGCCGCCCATGCCCTCCTCGCCGGGCTGGAACATCAGCACCACGTCGCCGGCCAGCTCGTCGCGGCGCGCGGCCAGCAGCCTGGCGGCGCCGACGAGCCCGGCGACGTGCAGGTCGTGGCCGCAGGCGTGCATCCGCCCGGGGATCGCCGAGGCGTAGTCGAGGCCGGTGTCCTCCTGGACGGGCAGCGCGTCCATGTCGCCGCGCAGCAGCACGGCCGGGCGGCGCCCGTCCGTGCGGGCCGCGCCGCCGCGCAGCACGGCGGTGACCGAGCTGAGGCCCTTGCCGGTGGTGATCTCCAGTGGCAGCCCGTCCAGCGCGGCGAGGACCTTCTCCTGGGTGCGCGGCAGGTCGAGGCCGAGCTCCGGCTCGCGGTGCAGGGCGCGGCGCAGCTCGGTCAGTTCTTCCCGCAGGTCAGCGGCATCGTCACAGACAGACATGCAGGTATGGTGCGGAGTCGGACCCTTTCCGCCCGGCTTCTGCCGGTATCCACCGCGAGAGACCGCACGCATGCCGACATCGACCACCCTCGACGAGCTGGACCACCTGCTCGTCACCGCCCTGCAGACCGCGCCCCGCGCCGACTGGCGCCGGATCGGCGCGGCGCTCGGCGTGGACGCCTCCACCGCCGCGCGCCGCTGGGCGCGGCTGACCGGGGCCGGGCTGGCCTGGCTGTCGTGCTTCCCGGTCGCGGTCGACTGGCTCACCCCGGTCGTCGCGTTCATCGAGATCGACTGCGTGCCGGGGCGGCTGCACGAGGTCGCGGCGGAGATCGCCGAGGACCCGCACGTGTTCAACCTGGAGCACGTCACCGGCGGCCGGGACCTGCTGATGACCGTGGTGCTGCGCGACAACGCCGAGCTCGCCCGCTACGTCGGCTTCCGGCTCGGCCGGCTGGACGGCGTCGCCGCGACCCGGACGCAGCTCGCCACCACCCTGCACTCCGAGGGCAGCCGGTGGCGGCTCGACCGGCTCGACCAGCGGCAGCGCGACCTGCTGCTGCGCGACCGCCCCCGCGACCGGGCCGATTGGGTGCTGCGGGCCGAGGACGAGCGGCTCGCGCGGCTGCTCGCCGAGGACTGCCGGCTGCCCGTCGCGCGCCTCGCCGAGCGCAGCGGACTCAGCCCGACGACGGTGCGCCGCCGGCTGGCCCGGATGGACCGCGGCGGCGCCCTCATGTACCGCTGCGAGGTCGCCCGGTTCCTGTCCGGCTGGCCGGTGACGGTGTACCTGTGGGGCTCCGCGCCGCCTGACGAGGTGACGCGGCTCGCGGGCCTGCTCGCCGGGCTCCGCGAGACCCGGATGTGCGCGTCGCTGACCGGCGCGCACAACGTCCTGTTCGCCGTGTGGCTGCGGTCGGTGGAGCGCGTCCAGTCGTTCGAGACCGCGCTGCGGCGGCGCTTCCCGCAGCTGGAGATCGTCGACCGGGCGGTGGCGCTGTGGCAGGTGAAGCTCGCCGGTCAGCTGCTCGACCCGCAGGGCCGGCACCTGCGCGGCGTCCCGTTCTGGACGTGGGACGACCCCGGCACCGAGGACGCGCTCGGCGACCTGGTCGCGCGGCTGCGCGCGGGCCCGGGCCCGCCGGCCGCCGCCCCCTGACGGGCGTCGTCGTTTATCGTGGTCTTCCGTCCGCGACGCGCCCCGTTCCCGCCCCACCGCGGCGGGACGCGCGAGCCGGTGCCGTGGGTGGCGAGGCCAGGGAACTCCATGAGAAAGGCGGGGGCGTGACGCAGCGACGACCGCGGCTCTCGGCCGACGACCCGGCGGGCGAGGATCCGGCGGGCGGCGGCGCGGGCGAGGTGCCGGACGACGTCACCGCCGCCGTCGAGCGGGTGCTGAGCGCGGCGGCGCTGCTGTGGAGCCGCGCCGACCAGGGCCTGGAGCCGGCGGTGTCGCCGATCCAGCTGCGCGCCGTGGAGGCGATCGCCCGGTTCGGCCGGCCGAACCTCGGCCGGCTCGCCGAGGAGCTCGGCGCGATCCCGTCGTCGGCGAGCCGGCTGTGCGACCGGCTGGAGGCGGCCGGCCTGGTGGTGCGGGAGAACGCGGTCGCGGACCGGCGGGAGATCATCGTCCGGCTGAGCAAGCAGGGCGAGCGGCTGTACTCGGAGCTGACCGGGCGCCGCCGCGCGGCGGTGCGCGAGGTGCTCGCGCAGCTGTCGCCCGCGTCCCGGGGGCGGCTCATCGACGCGCTCACCGAGTTCGACCTGGCCCGCGAGCGGCAGGACGCGGGCTCGTCCGAGGCGGTCGGCTCCCGGACGGCCTGAGCCCGCCGGCCGCGCCCGCACCCGCACCCGCCCGCGTCCGCGCCCCGACCGCGTCCGCAGGGATTCCGGAAGGAATTCCGGTGCTCCTCGACATCAAGTATTTGCCATGTGGCAAGCTTTTTGACAGTCTTCCCCTGCGGTTCCCCGTCCCGGTCCGGACGGCCCGCGGAGGACCATGCCCCCGGGAGGTGGACGGCCCGGACAACGAGATGGGGTCGCAATGAGCACGCACGGCCGCGCGGCCGACGTCGAACGGGCGCTGCGCACCGCCCCGGCGCATGCGCTCCCGGAGACGCTGGCCGCCCTCCTCGGGCGCGAGCTGCCCCGCGTCCGGAGCGCGCGCCTGCTGGTGAACGACTACCACTCGCGCGTCCTGCTCCCGGTCGAGCCCTTCCCCTCCGCACCGGCGCGGCCGGCCGGAGGGGAGCCGGCCGCGCCGCTCAGGATCCGGGGCTCCGCGGCGGGGCGCGCGTTCGTCTCCCGCCGGCCCGCCGTCGAGCCCGCCCCGGACGACGCCGGGCGGCCGGACGGCGCTGGGACGACGGTGTTCGTCCCCGTCACCGCGCGCGGCGAGCGGCTCGGCGTGCTGGAGCTCGCGTCGTCGGGCGGCGACTGGGACGACGCCGCGCTGGCCGAGCTGGCGGAGGTCGGCGCGGTGTTCGGGTCGGCGCTGCGGGTCGCCTGGCACCACACCGACCGGTACGAGCGGGCCCGGCGCAGCCAGCGGCTCACGCTGGCCGCCGAGCTGCAGTGGCAGCTGCTGCCCGGGCACGCCTGCGCCGGGGACGGCTACAGCCTCGCCGGGCACCTGGAGCCCGCCTACTCGATCGGCGGCGACAACTTCGACTGGTCCGCCGAGCACGACCACCTCGCGCTGACCGTCACCAACGGGTCGGGCACCGGCATCCAGGCGGCGCTGCTGACGTCGCTGACGGTCGGGGCGCTGCGCAACGCGCGCCGGTCCGGCGCCGACATCGGCGAGCAGGCGAGCCTCGCCAACGACATGGTCCACGTCCGCTACGGCGGGCGCGAGTTCACCGAGACGCTGGTGATGCGGATCGACCTCGCCGACGGGACCGTGCACGTCATCGACGCGGGCTCGCCGCGGATCCTGCGGATGCGCGGCGCCGAGGTGGCGCGGATCCCGCTGGAGCAGCAGCTCCCGCTCGGGATGTTCCCCGACACCGAGTACAAGCCGCAGCGGTTCCGGCTGGAGCCCGGCGACCGCCTCGTCATCGTCAGCGACGGGGTGTTCTCCGCGCGGTCGGCGCGCGGCGAGTTCGGCGCGCAGGCGCTGGAGCAGGCGACCCGCCGCAGCCGCCTGCAGGACGCGGCGGAGGTGCCGCTGACCATCGTGAACGAGCTGATCGAGCACCACGAGGGCGCCGACCTCGCCGACGACGCCGTGGTGGTGTGCCTGGACTGGCGCGGCCCCGGCGCGCCGCCCGCCGCCGCACCGGGGTAACCTCCCGCTTACCGAGCCGAGCGGAGGAGGCGCGATGGACGGGCTGGACGCGATGGAGACCGTGCGGGCGGCCGACGGGATCATCCACGACGTGGGCGCGGCGTGGATGCTGGACCCGGCGACCCCGGAACGCGGCAAGCGGGCCGGCTACGACAACCCGTTCGCCTTCTACTTCGCGGGACGCGGCGGGGTCCTCGGCGACGTCGACGCCGGCGTGGTGTCCGCCGCGATGGGCTGGTTCCCGGCGCCGGTCGTCCGGCTCTTCTGGGACGAGGGCGTCGCGGTCGCGGGAGCGCGCGAGGCCGCCCGCCGGTACGCGGCGACGTGCGTGGAGTGGGGCCGCGACCACATCGGCGACGCCGGCGGCGAGCGGCTGTGCGAGCTGGCCGGACGCGTCGTCGACGCGGCGGAGGGCTCCGGGCTGCCGCTGTTCTGCGGATGGCGCGCCGAGCCGCTGGCCGACGACGTCCCGGGCCGCACCGCGCAGCTGGTGCACGTGCTGCGGGAGTGGCGCGGCGCGCTGCACCTGGTGGCGACGACGGCGGCGGGGCTCGCGCCGCTGGAGGCCGTGCTCGCCGGCTCGAACGAGGACCGGGCCCGCTTCCTCGGCTGGCGCGGCGACCTCCCGGACTGCTCCGCGCTCAAGGGCCGCCGCGCGGAGGCGGAGGAGACCACCGACCGGCTCGCCGCCGCCGTGTACGAGCGGGCGCTGTCGCCCGCCGAGCGCGCCGAGTTCGCGGAGCTCGTCCGCGCGGTCGGAGCCGCGGCGCTCGGCTGACGCGCCTTTTTGTCGTCCGGGGCACAAGAACGGTTCGGCGATTGTGTCGGCGGGCGACTGTCGCGGCGGGAGAACGGCGTCCATTGTTGCCCCGTATCCGTCCGCGTCCGGAAGGAGAACGTGATGGGGCGACCACCCCACCCCCTCGTTCGCCGCCCGCCGCGCCGGCTCGGCGGGCTCGCCGTGCTGGGCGCGTCGGTGCTCGTCGCCGCTGCGGCGGCGCTCCCCGTCCACGCCCTCGCCGCCCCCGCCGCCGGCCCGGGCGCCGACCGGGTCGAGACGCCGGTCGCCACGGGCTCGCCCGTCACCGGCGTCACCGAGTCGATGGTGCGGGTGCGCGTCCCGCTGCCGGCGTCGGCGGGCCCGCACCCGGAGGCCTGCGACTGGCTGTCCTACCTGCGGTTCCGGGACTCCGCGGGTCCCGCGGCGTCCGCGCAGGCCGACCGGATCCTCGTCGCGCAGCCCGGGATCCTCGAAGGCGCCGGCGCCTTCGACAGCGTCGCCCGCAACACGGTCGCGGCCGCCGCGAAGGACGGCAAGCACATCGAGTTCTGGGCGCTGGACCGCCGGTCCAACTGCCTGGAGGACCACACCGGCGTCCAGGCCGGCCTCGCCGCGAAGGACGTCCACCTCGCCGTCGATTACTACTACCGGCAGAAAGAGGTCGACGGCCGGAAGTTCGCCGGCTACCAGACCAACGACCAGGTGGCCTGGCTGCAGAACGTCGGGCTGGAGCAGACCGTCCGCGACCAGTACGACCTGATGGTCCACGAGCTGCCGGACCAGCAGGCCCGCAAGCAGAAGATGCTGTGCGGCGGCCATTCCCTCGGCGGGGTCCTCACCGCGTTCTTCGCCGAATGGGACTTCGACGGGAACCATTCCACCACCGGCGACGCCGGCTACGAGCAGTGCTCCGGCTATTTCGCGCTCGACACCCGCATCAGCACGAGCCTGCCCGGAGCGGGCGGCCCGCTCCCCACCGACCTGATCCCGCTGCTGAAGTTCGGCGCGGGCGCCGTCCAGGCGGGGCTGGAGAGCGGCGTCGTCCCGCGCTCGCTGTCGGCCCCCGCGCTGATCAACACCGAGACGATGAACCTGCTGTCGATCGCGGGCCTCGCCGCCGACCTCGCCCCCGGCGGCGTGTCCGACCTCGCGACCTACGTGCCGTCCTCGTTCAACACCGACACGACGTACCGGCTGCTGTTCTCCAAGGACTACCCGACGTTCGTGAAGGGCTCCCCGACGGTGAAGGACTTCCGCTTCACCAACGCGGCGGCGCTCGGCGGGCTCCTCGACGACAACTCCGAACCGCTGGCGTTCATGCAGGCCAGCGTCGGCTTCTGGGACGGCGGGAAGATCGTCGACAAGGAGTTCCCGGCGCCGAACGACCTGGACGCGATCGGCCTCGGCGGGCTGAAGCAGCTGCTCGGCCCGGACAAGAAGGCCATCCCCGACGAGCCGAACGGCCCGCTCTACACCTGGCGGAACTACGACCAGGTCGGCGCCGGGGTGCCCGCCTCCAAGGACGGCACGCCCTTCACGTCGTCCGCCAAGGAGGTCACCGACATCGGCGAACTGGCCCGCAGCCTCGCCGAGCAGCCGCTCGACTTCACCGAGCACTACTTCCCCACCAAGATGGTCACCGACATCGCGCTCGCGGCCGCCCCCGGGATCGCCGACGACGCCGTCCACACCGGCGGCCCGACCGCGAACCCGATCATCAACCTGGAGGCCGGCGACGGGCTCGGCGGCTCCAGCCCGCAGCCCGGCGACGTCGTCGCCCCCGGCTACCAGCACATCGACGTGCTCACCGCGTCCGCGAAGCAGAACGACGGCGAGCCCGAGATCGTCTCGACGAACCTGGCCGCCTTCGCCGCGAAGTGACGCCCGCCCGCGCCCCGCATCCCCGTGTTTCGGGGTGCGGGGCGCGGGTACGAGGCCGCCCGATGAGGTGAGGGGGTCGGGATGGGCGTCCGCCAGTGGATCGGATCGTGGCCGGTGTACCGGCAGGTGACCGGGGACGATCCGCTGGGCCGCGGGGCCGCCGCCAAGAGCGGCGCCAGCGAGCGCCTGAGGCCGCGGGTGAGCACCGCCGACCAGGTCGTCAAGTCCGTCTGCCCGTACTGCGCGGTCGGCTGCGGCCAGAACGTGTACGTCAAGGACGAGAAGGTCGTCCAGATCGAGGGCGACCCCGACTCCCCCGTCAGCCGCGGCCGGCTCTGCCCGAAGGGGTCCGCGAGCCTCCAGCTGACGACCGGCTCCGCGCGCGAGCACCACGTCCTCTACCGGCGCCCGCACGGCACCGAATGGGAGCGCCTCGACCTCGGCACCGCCATGGACATGATCGCCGACCGCGTCATCGCGGCGCGGCGGCACGGCTGGCAGTGGGAGCAGGACGGCAACCGGACGCGGCGCACCCTCGGATTCGCCAGCCTCGGCGGCGCCACGCTCGACAACGAGGAGAACTACCTCATCAAGAAGCTGTTCACCGCGCTCGGCGCCGTGCAGATCGAGAACCAGGCGCGCGTTTGACACTCCTCCACCGTTCCCAGTCTGGGAACCTCGTTCGGACGCGGCGGCGCGACCACCTTCCAGCAGGACCTGCAGAACGCCGACTGCATCGTCGTCCAGGGCTCGAACATGGCCGAGTGCCATCCGGTCGGGTTCCAGTGGGTGATGGAGGCCAAGGCGCGCGGGGCCAAGCTGGTCCACGTCGACCCGCGGTTCACCCGCACCAGCGCGCTCGCGGACGTGCACGTCCCGCTGCGCGCCGGCAGTGACATCGCGTTCCTCGGCGGGATCATCAACCACGTCCTGGCGAACGGGAAGTACTTCCGCGAGTACGTGCTGGAGTACACGAACGCGTCGGTGATCCTGGACGAGGGCTTCCGCGACACCGAGGACCTCGACGGGGTCTTCTCCGGCCTGGACCCGGAGGGGCGCTGCTACTCCCCGGACACCTGGCGCTACGAGGGCCTGGATCTGCAGGCGGCCGCCGGCGAGCGCGACATGGAGTACGACGAGCGCATCGAGGCGGCGACGTCGGGCCACGGCGAGGCGACCGGCTCCGGCGGCTCGGCGCTCGGCGAGGGCGACCCGAACCGCGACCCGTCGCTGGAGCACCCGAGGTGCGTGTTCCAGGTGCTCAAGCGGCACTTCTCCCGGTACACGCCGGAGATGGTGGAGCGGGTCTGCGGCGTCCCGCGGGACCAGTTCCTGCAGGTCTGCGACCTGGTCACGGAGAACTCCGGACGCGACCGCACCACCGCGTTCGCGTACGCGGTCGGCTGGACGCAGCACACCGTCGGCGTCCAGTACATCCGGACCGCGGCGATCCTGCAGACGCTGCTCGGCAACATCGGGCGGCCCGGCGGCGGCATCCTCGCGCTGCGCGGCCACGCCTCCATCCAGGGGTCGACCGACATCCCGACGCTGTTCAACCTGCTGCCGGGCTACATCCCGATGCCGCACGCCCACGCCAACGAGAACCTGGACGCGTTCATCGCGGCCGAGGCCGCCAAGAAGGGCTTCTGGGGCGAGATGCGCTCCTACTTCGTCAGCCTGATGAAGGCGTACTTCGGCGACGCGGCGACCGACGCCAACGACTTCTGCTTCGACTACCTGCCGCGCCTCACCGGCTCGCACAGCACCTACGAGACGGTGATGGCGCAGATCAAGGGCACCTGCAAGGGCTACTTCCTGCTCGGCGAGAACCCGGCCGTCGGGTCGGCGAACGCGAAGATGCAGCGGCTCGGCATGGCGAACCTCGACTGGCTCGTCGTCCGCGACTTCTCCCTCATCGAGTCGGCGACGTGGTGGAAGGACGGCCCCGAGATCGAGACCGGCGAGATGCGCACCGAGGACATCGGCACCGAGGTGTTCTTCATGCCCGCCGCCGCGCACACCGAGAAGGACGGCAGCTTCACCAACACCCAGCGCATGCTGCAGTGGCACCACAAGGCCGTCGAACCGCCCGGGGACGCGCGCAGCGAGCTGTGGTTCATGTACCACCTCGGCCGGATCATCCGGGAGAAGCTCGCCGGGTCGTCGGACGAGATGGACCGCCCGGTGCTGGACCTCGCCTGGGACTACCCGGTGGAGGGCGGCACCGACGACCCCGTCGCCGAGGCGGTGCTGGCCGAGATCAACGGCCGTGACGCCGGCGGGAACCCGCTCTCGTCCTACACCGAGCTGAAGCCGGACGGCTCCACCAGCTGCGGCTGCTGGATCTACGCGGGCTGCTACGCCGACGGCGTCAACCAGCCCGCCCGCCGCAAGCCCGGCAAGGACCAGAGCTGGGTGGCGCCCGAGTGGGGCTGGGCGTGGCCGATGAACCGCCGCATCCTGTACAACCGGGCGTCCGCCGACCCGGACGGCAACCCGTGGAGCGACCGGAAGGCGCTCGTCTGGTGGGACGCCGAGCAGGGCAAGTGGACGGGCCATGACGTGCCCGACTTCGTCGCCGACAAGGCGCCGGACTACAAGCCGTCGCGCGGCTCCACCGGCGCCGACGCGCTCGCCGGCAACGACCCGTTCATCATGCAGGCCGACGGGAAGGCCTGGCTGTACGTCCCCGCCGGGCTCATGGACGGCCCGCTGCCGACGCACTACGAGCCGCAGGAATCACCGTTCTCGAACCCGCTGTACAAGCAGCAGCGCAACCCCGTCCGGCAGCTCATCGACCCGCATCCGGCGAACCTCTACGAGCCCAGCGGCGACGAGCCGGGCGCGGGGGTGTTCCCGTACGTCACCACCACGTACCGGCTCACCGAGCACCACACGGCGGGCGGCATGTCCCGCTGGCAGCCGTACCTGGCCGAGCTCCAGCCGGAGTTCTTCTGCGAGGTGTCGCCGGAGCTCGCGGCCGAGCGCGGCCTCGAGCACGCCGGCTGGGCCACCATCGTCAGCGCCCGCGGCGTCATCGAGGCGCGCGTCATGGTGACCGAGCGGATGTCGCCGCTGACGATGGACGGCCGCACGCTGCACCAGATCGGCCTGCCCTACCACTGGGGTTCCAACGGCTACAGCCGCGGCGACGCCGCCAACGAGCTGCTGCACCTGTCCCTGGACCCGAACACGCACATCCAGGAGGCGAAGGCGCTCGCCTGCGACATCCGCCCGGGCCGCCGGCCGCGCGGCGAGGCCGCCCTCGCCCTCGTCCGCTCCTACCGCGAGCGCGCCGGGATCACGGACCGGACCGGCACCGAACGCTGACCCGGAGGGCGCGCGTCAGCGGACGACGAGCGGGCGGTCGGCGGCGGGGACCAGCTCGCCGATCATGGGATGGTCCGGGAGTTCGGCGGCGACGAGGAGGCCGCCGGAGGTCTGCGCGTCGGCGAGCAGGAGGCGGTCCTCCTCGGACGCGGTGCCGAAGTCGGTGTGGGGGGCGACCCAGTCGAGGTTGCGGCGGGTGCCGCCGCTGACGTACCCGGCGCGGACGGCGTCGCGGGCGCCGTCCAAGTACGGGACGGCGGCGGCGTCGACGACGGCGGTGACGCCGGACGCGCGGGCCAGCTTGTAGAGGTGCCCGAGCAGGCCGAAGCCGGTGACGTCGGTCGCGCACTCGGCGCCGGCGGCGAGCGCGGCGGCGCAGGCGTCGCGGTTGAGCGCGGCCATGGATGCGACGGCGTGCGGGAACACCTCGCCGGTCGCCTTGTGCCGGTTGTTCAGGACGCCGGTGCCGAGCGGCTTGGTCAGGGTGAGCGGCGCGCCGGGCTTGCCGGTGTCGTTGCGGAGCAGGCGGGCGGGGTCGGCGACGCCGGTGACGGCCATGCCGTACTTGGGTTCGGGGTCGTCGACGCTGTGGCCGCCGCCGACGTGGCAGCCGGCCCGCGCGGCGACGTCGAGGCCGCCGCGCAGCACCTCGCGGGCCAGGTCGAACGGGAGGACGCCGCGGGGCCAGGCGAGCAGGTTCACCGCGACGAGCGGCCGGCCGCCGACGGCGTACACGTCGGACAGCGCGTTCGCGGCGGCGATGCGGCCCCAGTCGTACGGGTCGTCGACGACGGGGGTGAAGAAGTCGGCGGTGGCGACGACGGCGGGGCCGCCCGGGGCGCCGGGGAGGGTGACGACGGCGGCGTCGTCTCCGGTGTCGAGGCCGATGAGCAGGTCGCCGTTCGGGTCGGCGGGGGCGGTGGTGAGCCCGGCGACGACGTCCTCCAGCTCGCCGGGCGGGATCTTGCAGGCGCAGCCGCCGCCGTGCGCGTACTGGGTGAGCCGCTTGGGGGTCATTGCTTGTCGGCTTTCATCGGGTCCTTTCGGTGCAGCGGCGGCGCAGGTCGTCCACGCGGACGGTGTAGCCCTGCTCGTCGAGGTGCTCCAGCAGCGGGACGGCGACGCGGCGGGTGGTGCCGAGCGCGCGGCGCGCCTCGCTGAGGGTGAACGGCGGGTCGAGCTTCGCCAGCAGCGCGGCGGCCTCGGCGTCGGCGCCCGGCAGCAGGACGATCCCGTCGGCGACCTTGAGCAGCGCGCCGCTCGCCGCGGCGGCGGCGATCAGCTTCGGGGTGAGGCCGAGGTCGGCGAGCCGGCCCGCGTCGGGGGCGCTGAACGGGGCGCCGGCCAGGTCGCGGCGGACGGCGTCGACGGCCCGCCGGACATGGGGCGGCAGCTCGGGGGCGGTGGCGGTGCCGTAGAGGCGGCCGTCGCGGCGGTGCAGGTCGGTCGCGAGCGCCTCGACGAGGGCGCGGTCGGGCAGGCCGAGCGCGCGGCGGGCGGCCTCGGCGGGAAGGCCGGGGTCGGTCGGGTGCGTCCTGGCGTGCTCTTCGACGGCGTCGTGCAGGCGGCGGCGCAGGCCGTCCCAGTGATCGGGGTCGGCGAGCCAGTCCCCGGCGACGGGTTCGGAGGGCGGCGGGACGCCCATCGCGATCAGGTCG
>NZ_WBMR01000235.1 GCF_008923365.1 Actinomadura montaniterrae | reverse complement strand
GGGCGGGGCAGGCGGAGCCTGCCCCCATCACCTGCCCAGGGGCCGCAGAGGCTCCAAAGTCAAGGGTGGACGAAGTCCATCGCGAAGCGACGCCGAAGGCGCCCTTGACTTTGGAGGGGCGGCCCCGTACGCAAGCGCCACCCCACCACCCGAACACCCCTCTTACCGATCACCTGAAGAGCCATTCGCCTCGCAGTTGGCTCCCACTCTCACCCATCCCCGGATTTGATGACTCAACTTTCTGATCGAGCGTCGCTGACAGGTGAACTCTGCGTCTTCTATATGAAGGAGAACTTCACTTTTCGGGTACAGGTAGCGAACCAGTGGCGCAGATTACCGATCAGGTCGCAGTTCGACTCGGCCGACAGCGGCGGTGCGCCGCACAGATCTGACTGCCGTCCTGCAAGGCCACGAAAAAGACCACGCTCGATCACTACCGCGTCGGCAGCGGCGCCGTCCCGTCGACGAGGAGGTCGGCGCGGGCGCGGGTGCGGTCCTCGGCGAAGAACGCGGCCTCCCGCGCGGACCACCGGTCCCAGGCGTCCGCGTACTCGAGCCCGTCGCGGTCGATGGCGCGGGCCCGCCGCAGCTCGAGCGGCGCGTCGATCCAGATCCGGTATGCGGCGGGCGACCCCGCCCATGCCGACCCGACGCCTTCGACGATGAGGACGGGCGGCGGCGGGATCTCCTCCGGCGGCCCGTACCGATCCCGATGCCAGTCGTAGCGGCGCAGCACCGCGGGCCGCCCGGCGCACAGCGGGTCGAGGACGGCGCGCCGGAGCGGCTCCCACCAGGTCAGCGGGTCGGCGTCCCACGGCACGCGAAAGTCGTCCGACCGGACCACCGGCGCTCCCACCAGCACGGCCGCGAGATGGTCGGCGAAGGTGGACTTGCCCGCGCCGCTCGGCCCGTCGATCGCGACCAGCCGCGCGGGCCCGCAGGACGCGGGCAGCGCGAGGAGCCGCGCGGCGAGCGCGGGGTAGGTCCGGGACGGCGGCGGCACGGACGGCATACTTCCAGGTGCCGGCCCCCCGAAGGAGGACGCCCCTTGCCCGGACCGCTCGAAGGCGTGGTGATCGTCGACCTCAGCCGTGTGGTCGCCGGACCGCAGGCCACGATGGCGCTCGCCGATCTCGGCGCGCGGGTGATCAAGGTGGAGCAGCCCGGGACGGGCGACGAGACGCGCGGCTGGGGGCCGCCGTTCGCGGGCGAGGACCAGGTCAGCACCTACTACCTGTCGATCAACCGGAACAAGGAGTCGATCACCCTCGATCTGAAGTCGGACGAGGGGAAGGACACCCTAGCGAGGCTGGTGCGGCACGCGGACGTGCTGGTCGAGAACTTCCGCACCGGGGTCCTGGACCGGCTCGGCTTCCCGGTCGGGCGGCTGCACGAGCTGAACCCGCGGCTGATCGTGCTGTCGATCACGGGGTTCGGGCACGACGGCCCGGAGGGCGGCCGTCCCGGCTACGACGCGATCATGCAGGGCGAGGCCGGGATCATGAGCGTCACCGGCCCGCCGGGGACGCCGAGCAAGGTGGGGCTGTCGATCGCGGACATCCTCGCGGCGGGCAACGCCACGTCCGGCGTGCTGGCGGCGCTGTACGAGCGGACGCGGACGGGCCGCGGCTCGGTGGTGCGGACGTCGCTGCTGGCGTCGGTGGTCGGCGCGCACATGTACCAGGGGACGCGGTGGACGGTCGCGGGAGAGGTGCCCGAGTCGGTCGGCAACGACCATCCGACGATCGCGCCGTACGGGACGTTCCGCTGCAAGGACGGCCAGATCCAGATCGGCGTCGCGAACCAGAACCTCTGGCGGAGGTTCGCGCCGCTCGTGAGCCTGGACGCCGACGATCCCCGCTATGCGACGATCCCGAAGAGGTCCGCGAACCGGGCGGAACTGACGGCCGACATCGAACGCGCCCTGGCGGGGGACACTCGGGAGGCGTGGCTGGAGCGGCTGAACGGGGCGGGTGTGCCGGCGGGGTCGATCCGGTCGATCGACGAGGTGTACACCTGGGAGCAGACCCGCTCGCAGGGCCTGGTGATCGAGGTGGAGCATCCGACGCTGGGCCGGATCGAGCTGCCGGGCCCGCCGCTGCGGTTCGACGGCGCCGAGCCGCGCGCGCACACCGCGCCGCCGCTGCTCGGCGAGCACACCGGCAAGGTGCTCGCCTGGCTGGACGAACAGGACGCGCAAGACGGGCCGGCGGCGCAAGACGAGCCGACGGCGCAAGACGAGCCGACCGGGCAAGACGGGCCGACCGGGCAAGACGCGCAGGACGTGCAAGACGGAAGAGACGGCGAGGAGCAGGGGAGAGGCCAGTGAGGGATCTGCTCGGCGAGACCGGCGGAGCGGTGCGGATCGCGGGCCGGGAGCTGCCGCGCGAGGAGCTGCTCGGCCGGGCGTCGGCCGTCGCGGCGGAGATCGCCGGTGCGGGCGCCGTCGCGGTGCACGCCACGGCGAGCGCGGAGACGGCGGTCGCGGTCGTCGGCGGCCTCATGGCGGGGGTGCCGGTGGTGCCGCTGCCGCCGGACTCGGGTCCGGACGAGCGCGCCCACATCCTCAAGGACTCCGGCGCGGCCCTGCTGCTGGCGGCCCGCGGCACGGACGCCGGCGACGGAACCCCGCCGCTCGTCCCGATCGACGACCTCCCCGCGCCCGCGTCGACGCCCACACCCGCATCGACGCCCGCGTCGGCATCGACGCCCGCGCCCGCAGCCGCCGGCGCGGCGGGGCCCGCCTCCGACGCGACCGCGCTGATCCTCTACACGAGCGGCACGACCGGCGCGCCGAAGGGCGTGATGATCTCCCGGGCGGCGATCGCGGCGGCCCTCGACTCGCTGGCGGAGGCGTGGGCGTGGACGCCGGACGACGTGCTGGTGCACGGGCTGCCGCTGTTCCACGTGCACGGCCTGGTCCTCGGCGTGCTCGGGCCGCTGCGGGTCGGGTCCCGCCTCGTCCACACGGGACGTCCCAAGCCGGAGGCGTACGCGGCGGCGGCGGTCGAGGACGGCGGGAGCCTGTTCTTCGGCGTCCCGACGGTGTGGTCCCGGCTGGCGGCCGACCCGGCGTCCGCGGAGGCGATGCGTTCGGCGCGGCTGCTGGTGTCCGGCAGCGCGCCGCTCCCGGTGCCCGCCTTCGAGCGGCTGGAGGCGCTCACCGGCCACCGCCCGGTCGAGCGCTACGGCATGACCGAAACCCTGATCACCGTCAGCGCGCGCGCGGACGGCGAACGCCGCCCCGGCTACGTCGGACTCCCGCTGCCCGGTATCGAGACGAGGCTCGCGGCCGAGAACGGCGACCCCGTCCCGCACGATGGGGAAACGCCGGGCGAGCTGCACGTCCGCGCGCGGCACCCGTTCAAGGGATACCTGAACCGCCCGGAGGCGACCGCGAAGTCGTTCACGCCGGACGGCTGGTTCCGCACGGGCGACATCGCGACGATCGGCCCGGACGGCTGGCACCGCATCGTCGGCCGCGCGTCCACGGACCTGATCAAGAGCGGCGGCTACCGGATCGGCGCGGGCGAGGTCGAGAACGCGCTGCTCGCGCACCCGGCGGTGCGGGAGGCGGCCGTCGCCGGCACGCCGCATGACGATCTCGGCGAGCAGGTCACGGCGTACATCGTCGCGGACGGGGTGACGGAGCGGCAGCTCATCGACTTCGTCGCCGGGCGCCTGTCGGTGCACAAGCGGCCCCGCGTCGTCCACCTGGTCGACGCGCTGCCGCGCAACGCGATGGGAAAGGTCGTGAAGACCCGCCTCGGCGAGCTCACCCCCTGACCGCCGGCCACAGCCGCCGGACGGAGCATTTCGGGCTGACCAGTAAGGTCATGCCCTGTGTCAAGCTCAGCGTCCCCGGGGCCCGGTCCCTCCGAGTCCCGAGGCTCCGGCCCGTCCGCGCCCCACGGTTCCGCGTCGCCTGGTTCCGGTGCGTCCGCGGCCGCGCATTCGCTCGATCCCGTCCCGCCGCACGCCCGCGAGTCGACCCCGGGGCACCAGTTCTGGATCTGGTCCGGCGCGAACATCGCGCCGATCAACTGGGTGCTCGGCGCCCTCGGCATCAAGCTCGGGCTGAGCCTCGCCGACACGATCGGGGTCCTGGTCGCCGGGAACCTCGTCGGGATGGCGGTGTTCGGGCTGTTCGTGCTGATGGGGCAGCGGACGGGCGTCACCCAGATGGTGCTGGCCCGGTCGGCGTTCGGGCGGCGCGGCGCGTACCTGCCGGCGGCGCTGCAGGGCGTGATGTCGGCGGGCTGGTGCGCGGTCAACACCTGGATCGTGCTGGACCTGGTGATGGCGCTGCTCGGCCAGGTCGGCGTGCACGGCGGCACCGCGATGAAGATCGTCGTGGTCCTGGTGATCATGGGGCTGCAGGTGTGGATCGCCGCGTCCGGCTTCCACGCGATCGCCGCATTCGAAAAGTGGACCGTTCCCGTCACGCTGGCCGTGCTCGCCGCGATGACCGTCGTCGCGTGGACGAAGACCGGCGTGCACTGGGACCACCACGGGCAGGGCCTCGCCGGCAAGGACCGCCTCTCCGCCATGACGACCGTGATGACGGCGATCGGGGTCGGCTGGGGCATCACCTGGTTCGCCTACGCCTCCGACTACTCGCGGTTCGTGCCGCGCGACGTGCCGCGCCGCCGGCTGTACGCGGCGAGCGTCCTCGGCCAGTTCGTGCCGGTCGTGTGGCTCGGCGTGCTCGGCGCGTCGCTGGCGACGGTGAGCGCGACCACCGACCCCGGCAAGCTGATCGTGGACGCGTTCGGCGCGCTCGCGATCCCGGTGCTGCTGTTGGTCGTGCACGGGCCGATCGCCACGAACATCCTGAACGTCTACAGCTGCTCGCTGTGCGCGCAGACCGCCGACTGGCACGTGTCCCGCAAGGCGATCTCGTACGGCGTCGGCGTGTTCGCCGCCGCGTTCACGATCCTGCTGATCTTCCAGGAGGACTTCGCGAACACCCTGGACGCGTGGCTGGGCGGCCTCGTCACGTGGGTGGTGCCGTGGGCGGCGGTGATGGCCGTGCACTTCTACGTCGTCCGCCGCCAGAACGTCGACATCGACGCGCTCTACGACCCGCCCGGACGGTCCCGCCTGAGCGACTTCCGCTGGGACGCGCTGGTCTCGTTCATCCTGGGCGCCGCCGCGACGTGGTCGTTCCAGTACGGCGTCCCGAAGGCACTGCAAGGACCGGCGGCGCGCGCGCTGGGCGGCATCGACCTGTCCTGGTTGGCCGGGGCCCTCGTCGCCGGGATCCTGTACTTCGTCCTGTCGTCCCGGCGCAGCGGCCGGCCAAGGGTAGGGAGCCCCGCATGAAGCTCGTGACCAACGCCCGCCTGGCCGGACGGGACGGCCTCCACGACATCGAGATCGACGGCGACCGCTTCGGACGCATCACTCCCGCCGGTAAGCAAGCGGCCGGAGAGCGCACGGCCGGAGAGCGCTCCGCCGGTGAGCGCACGACCGGTGAGCGCGCCGCCGACGTGCTGGCCGACGCGGCGGGCGGCCTGGTGGGCCCGCCGTTCGTGGAACCCCACGTCCACCTCGACACCACCCTCACCGCCGGGGAGCCGCGCTGGAACGCGTCCGGGTCCCTGTGGGAGGGGATCGCGGTGTGGAGCGAGCGCAAGGCGACCCTCACCCGCGAGGACGTCGTGTCCCGCGCGACCGAGGTGCTGCGCTGGTACGCGGCGAACGGCGTGCTCCACGTCCGCAGCCACGTGGACGTCACCGACCCCGGGCTCGTCGCCCTCGACGCCATGATCGAGGTCCGCGAGCGCGTCAGGGACGTCATCGGGCTCCAGCTCGTCGCGTTCCCGCAGGAGGGCGTCTGCTCGTTCGACGACGGCGCCGAGCTGCTGGAGGAGGCGGCCCGCCGCGGCGTCGACGCGGTCGGCGCGATCCCGCACTTCGAGGACACCCGCGAGGACGGCGTCCGCTCCCTGGAGATCGCCTTCGACATCGCGCAGCGGTACGGGCTGCTGCTGGACGCGCACTGCGACGAGATCGACGACGAGCAGTCCCGGTTCGTGGAGGTGCTCGCCACCCTCGCCCGGCGCGGCGGGCTCCGCGACCGCGCCACCGCGTCCCACACGACCGCGATGGGCTCCTACAACGGCGCCTACTCGTACAAGCTGCAGCGGATCCTGGCCCGCTCGGGCATCAACCTCGTCTGCAACCCGCTGGCCAACCTGTGCCTGCAGGGCCGGTTCGACGCCTACCCGAAGCGCCGCGGCCTCACCCAGGTCAAGGAGATGCTGGCCGCCGGGGTGAACGTCGCGTTCGGCCACGACGACGTCATGGACCCGTGGTTCCCGCTCGGGACGGCGTCGTCGCTGCAGGTCGCGCTGGTCGGCGTCGCCGCCGCGCAGCTCACCGGCGCCGCCGAGATCGACGAGGCGTTCGCGATGGTGACGGACCGGGCCGCGCGGGTGCTCGGCCTCGGCGACGGCTACGGGATCGCGCCGGGCCGCCCGGCGAACCTGGTCGTGCTGCCTGCGTCGTCGCCGTACGACGCGGTCCGGCGGCAGACCCGGCCGTCCCATGTGATCGCCCGCGGCCGGATCGTCGCCGAGACCCCGCCCGCGGTCACCCGGCTGACGTGGCCGGGCCGCGCCCCGGAGGACGTCGACTTCGTCCGCGCCCGCGACCGCGACGAGAGCGGCCGCCGGGGGAGCGTCCACTAGGGGAGGGGAGCTAGGGGAGCAGGGCCGGGAGCAGCGGCCGGACGAGGTCGGCGGCGGCGGACTCCGGCAGGTCGGGCGCGTCCGGCGGCGCGGCGAAGTAGTGCAGGAAGCCCTGCTGGAAGCAGCCGCCCATCAGCAGCGCGGCGGCCGCGGCGGTGTCGGCGCCCGCCGCGACCCGGCCCAGGTCGCGCTCGGCGTCCAGGTAGCGGGCGAGCGCCCGCACCGGTTCCTGCGGGCCTGCGCCGTACTTGCGCAGCGCCTCGCGGCTCGCGGCCATCAGCTGCGGCTGCGCGGCCATCGACGCCATCATCGGGAACGCCCGCCGGTAGAAGGCGAGCCCGCCGTGCGCGACGCCGACGAGGTTGGCCTCCACGGTCGCCTCGCCCGCGACGGCCTTCGCGGTGAACGCCGGCATCCGCTCCTTGAGGACGGCGAGCATCAGCTGCTCCTTGTCGCGGAAGTGCTTGTACAGCAGCGCCTCGGAGTACCCGGCGGCCCTCGCGATCTCCTTGGTGGTGGCGCCGGCGACGCCGCGCTCCCGCATGACGTCCGCCGCCGCGTCCAGGATCCGCTCGCGCGCGCTCATCGGCCGCCCCCTTGACAGTGAGTGAATGCTTACTCAGGATAGAGGTTAGTAAATGTTCACTCACCTTCGGGGAGGAATCAAGATGAGGCTCACCGTCTTCGGCGCGACCGGCGGCATCGGCACCCGGCTGGTCCGCCTGGCGCTGGACGAGGGCCACGAGGTCACCGCCGTCGTCCGCGATCCCGGCCGGCTGCCCGCCGGCCTGCGCGACCGCGCCGACGTGGTGCGCGCCGACGTCATGGACCCCGCCGCGATCGAGGGGGCGGTGAAGGGCGCCGACGCCGTCGTCAGCGCGATGGGCCCGCGCGGTCTCGGCCCCACCACCGTCTGCGGCGACAGCTCGCGCAGCATCATCGCCGCCATGCGCGCGACCGGCGCCGGGCGGTTCCTCATGGTCAGCATGGGCGCGATCTCGTCCGAGCCGGGCGACGACCCGCTCACCCGGTACGTCGCCAAGCCGCTGATCCTCGGCCGGATCCTGCGGCACGGCATCGCCGACATGCGGGTCGCCGAGGCGCAGGTCCGCGGCTCCGGGCTCGACTGGACGATCGTCCGCCCGCCGCGGCTCACGAACAAGGAGGGCCGCGGCCGCTACCGCAAGGCCGTCGACCGCAGCGTGACCGGCGGGTACAGCATCACCCGCGACGACGTCGCGAAGGCCCTGCTCGACCTCACCGGCGACCTCGCGTCCATCGGCCACGTGATCGCCATCGCGGGCTGACGGCACCCGGGGCCGCGCGCCGCCCCGCGCTGGCCCGCGCGGTGTCCCGGCGCGGCCGCGAGCGGCATGACAGGTGTCATGCGGAACGGCTGACAGGCGCCGCCCGAACCGGTGACACGTCCTTCTACCGCCGCCCGGCGCGCCCCGCGACGCTGGGGGCATGGACGACACCCCACCCATCAGCGTCGACGGCCTCCGCCAGCGGTACGGGGACTTCGAGGCCGTCGCCGGGATCTCGTTCGAGGTCGCGCACGGCGAGCTGTTCGCGCTCCTCGGCACCAACGGCGCCGGCAAGACGACGACGCTGGAGACCCTCGAAGGGCACCGGCCCGCGGGACACGGCACCGTCCGGGTCCTCGGACGCGACCCCTACCGGGAGCGCCGGGCCGTGCGTCCGAGGATCGGCGTCATGCTCCAGGACGGCGGGTTCTTCCCCGACCTCACCGTGGCCGAGATCGTCGACCGCTTCCGCGGCTTCACCCCGGAGCCGCGGCCCCGCGACGAGGTGCTCGGCCTGGCCGGGCTCGCCGACCGGGCGGGCGTGCGGGTCCGGCAGCTGTCCGGCGGGCAGAAGCGGCGCCTGGACCTCGCGCTCGCCCTGCTCGGCCGCCCGAGCGTGCTGTTCCTGGACGAGCCGACCACCGGCATGGACCCGGAGGCCCGGCGCGCCACCTGGCGGATCGTCCGCGACCTCGTCGCCGCCGGCACCACGGTGCTGCTGACCACCCACTACCTGGAAGAGGCCGAGCACCTCGCCGACCGCCTCGCGATCATGCACCGGGGCCGGATCGAGACCGCCGGGACGGTCGCGGAGGTCGTCGCCGGGCACGGCGACCGGATCGGCTTCCAGATGCCCGAGCGGCTGCGGGTCGCCGAACTGCCCGCGCTCGGCGGCTCCCGCGCGGACATCTCCGTGGACGGCGGCCGCACCGTCGCGTCCTACACCGTCACCGAGGCAGGACTCCAGAGCGGCCTGTACGAGCTGCTGCGCTGGGCCGACGAGCACCGCGTCGAACTGCGCGGGCTCCAGGCCCGCAGCGCCTCCCTCGAAGACGTCTTCCTCCGCACGTCGTCCGGCATGGGGAGCGACGGCGCGCGGGAGACCTGGGGCGCCGGTTCCGAGGCGGCCGGCGCGCTGGAAGGAGCGTCCCGATGACGACGACCCGTCCCATCGCCGGCGGCGCCGCACTCCGCGTCGCGCGCCTCGACCTCACGCTGCTGTGGCGCAACCGGACCGCCCTGTTCACCGCCGCCGGGCTGCCGGTGCTGTTCGCCGCCCTGCTGTTCCCCGCGCACGGAAAGAAGGCCGGCGGCATGGACGCCGCGCTCCTCCAGGGCACCGGCCACCTCGGCTTCTTCCTCCTCTTCGCGGTGTTCATGAACCTGGTGAACGTCTTCACCGCCCGCCGCGAGGACCTCACGCTCAAGCGGCTGCGCGGCACCGCGCTCGCCGACGCCGACATCATCGGCGGCGGCGTCCTCGCCGCCGCGGCGATGTACGCCGTGCAGGTGCTGGCCCTGCTGGTGCTGCTCGGCGCCGCGCTCGGCGGCCGGTTCCCCGCCGACCCGCTCCTGCTGGCGGCGGGGCTCGCGGGCGGCGCCGCCGTGTTCGCGCTGCTCGCCTTCGCCGTCTCCGGCCTCACCCCGAACGCCGAGCTGGCGCAGCTCACCGTCCTGCCGATCATGTTCGCCTGCATGGCGGGCGCCGGGGTGATGTTCCCCCTGGACGGGCTGCCCGCCGCGCTGGAGGAGGCCTGCCGGTGGCTGCCGCTCAGCCCCGTCGTCGAGATCACCCGGACGGCCTACTTCGGCCGCGACTTCCACGACCACGCCGTCCACGCGCCGGTCGGGTTCGTCGGCGGCTGGGCGGCCTGCCTGCCCTCGTTCGCCGTCCTCGCGGTCTGGCTCGGCCTCGGCCGCGCCATGGCGGGACGCTGGTTCCGCTGGGAACCGAGGCGCGCCTGACCGGACGCCCCGCCGCTACAGTCGAGGAGAAGGAGGACGGAACATGACGGTCGCGACCACGGCGGACCTGGAGGCGCAGGACACCCGCAGGTTCGAACGCTACCGCCGCGTGACGCACCGCTCGTTCCTGTGCGCGGCCCTCGGGTTCATCCTCCCCGGCCTGGCCGGGACGGCCGCCGCCTACGACGACGGCCATGTCAGCCTTCCCGTCGCCGCCCTCGCCGTCGTGGGCCTCGCCCTCATGACCTGGTGCTACATGCGGCTCGTCCGGGTGGGCCTGGAGGGCGGCGCGCCCCGGCGGGACATGGTGGCGAGCGGCGCGGTGACCGCCGCGCTCAGCCTCATGCTGTTCGCCCATCCGCTGTTCAGCGTCGTCCCCGTCTTCTGGGTGTCGGCGGTGGTGCTGTCGCCGATGAGCCGCCGCCGGATCGTGGTGCTGTGCCTCGGCACCGGGGCCGTCGCGGGGATCATCGCCAGCGCCGCCTCGAAGCACCTCTACCCCGACGGCGACATGCCCTGGCTCGTCCTCGTCCCCGTCATGATCGCGCTCTACAGCGGCATGTGCGGCCTCATCGCGTTCGTCAACCGGTACCAGCGCCGCATGTGGGACCTGCACCAGGAGACGCACGCCGCGCGGGACGCGCTCGCCCGGCTCGCCGTCACCGAGGAGCGGCTGCGCTTCTCCCGCGACCTGCACGACCTGCTCGGCCACAGCCTGTCCCTGATCGCGGTGAAGAGCGAGCTGGCCATGCGGCTCGCGGACGCCGACCCCGCCCGCGCGGGCGCGGAGATGGCCGACGTGCAGCGCGCCGCCCGCGACGCGCTCCGCGAGGTGCGCGCCGCCGTGCACGGCTACCGCGCCGTCGAGCTGGACGCCGAGCTGGCCGGGGTGCGGGCCGTGCTGGAGGCCGCCGGGGTGCGCTGCGACGCCGGGAGCGTGCCGGACGGCCTGCCGCCCGAGGTCCGCTCGGTGCTCGCCTGGGTGATCCGGGAGGGCGCCACCAACGTGATCAAGCACAGCGAGGCCCGGCACTGCGCCGTCGCCCTCACCGCGTACGGCGGCTCCGTGGTGCTGGAGATGCGCAACGACGGCGTCCGCCCCGGCGACCGCGCGGAGGAGGCCGGCGGGCCGGGGACCGGTGAAGCGGGGACCGGTGGAGCGGGGACCGGTGGGGCGGGGACCGGCGGGGCGGGGACCGGCGGGGCGGGGACCGGCGGGGCGGGGCTGACCGGCCTTGCCGAGCGGGTCGCGGTGGTCGGCGGCGAGATCACCGCCGGCCGGCACGGCCGCGACGGCTTCCTGCTGCGCGCCGCCGTCCCGCTGCCCCGCGCCGAGCCGGACGGGCCGTCCGCCGGACCGTCCGCGCCGGAGACCAGCGCGACCACCGCGACCACCGCGACCACCAAGGCCACCGGCCCCGCGGAGGCCGCGCGGGCGCACGCGGGTGACGGGAGCGGCCGGTGATCCGGATCCTGCTCGCCGACGACGAGCACCTCATCCGCGGCGCGGTCGCCGCGCTCCTCGGGCTGGAGCCCGACCTGGAGGTCGTCGCCGAGGCCGGGCGGGGCGACGAGGTCGCCGCCGCCGTCGCCGCGCACGATCCCGACGTCGCCGTCCTCGACATCGACATGCCCGGCGCGGACGGCCTCACCGTCGCCGAGGAGCTCGCCGCCGCGGGCGCCCGCTGCGCGGTGTGCATCCTCACCAGCTTCGGCCGCCCCGGCTACCTGCGCCGCGCGATGGCCGCCGGGGTGCGTGGGTTCGTCGCCAAGGACGCGCCGACGCAGGAGCTGGCCGCCGCGATCCGCAAGGTCCACGGCGGCGGCCGCTACCTCGACGCCGAGCTCGCCGCGACCGCCATGGCCGCCGGCGACAACCCGCTGACCGAGCGCGAGCGCGAGATCCTCCGGCTGACCGGCGCCGGCACCGAGACGGCCCGCATCGCGACGCTGCTGCACCTGTCGGAGGGCACCGTCCGCAACTACCTCTCCACGGCGATGAGCAAGCTCGGCGAGCCGTCCCGCTTCGCCGCCGTCCGCGCCGCCCAGGAGATGGGCTGGATCTGACCCGCCCCCGTAGGCTGGTGCCGTGACTGAGCCTCTGGTGCCGCGGATGCGGGAGTTCGGCGAGACGATCTTCGCGGAGATGTCCGCACTGGCCACGGCCACCGGGTCGATCAACCTCGGGCAGGGCTTCCCGGACGAGGACGGCCCGAAGGCGATGCTGGACGTCGCGGTCGAGGCGATCCGGTCGGGCGGCAACCAGTACCCGCCGGGGCCCGGTGTGCCGGAGCTGCGCGAGGCCGTGGCGGAGCAGCGGCTGGAGCGGTACGGGCTGGCCTACGACCCGATGTCCGAGGTGTACGTGACCGTCGGTGCGACGGAGGGCATCGCCGCGTCCGTGCTGGCGCTCGCCGGGGCGGGCGACGAGGTCATCGTGTTCGAGCCGTACTACGACTCCTACGCCGCCGTGATCGCGCTGGCCGGGGCGGTGCGCAGGCCCGTCATGCTGCGTCCGGTGGAGGGCCGCTTCACGTTCGACCCCGACGAGCTGCGCGCCGCGGTCGGCCCGCGCACCAAGGCGATCCTGGTGAACTCGCCCCACAACCCGGCCGGGACGGTGTTCACCCGCGGCGAGCTGGAGGCCATCGCGGACGTGTGCCGCGAGCACGACCTGGTCGCGATCACCGACGAGGTATACGAGTACCTGACGTTCGACGGCACCGAGCACATCCCGCTCGCCACGCTCGACGGCATGCGCGAGCGGACGGTGTCGGTGTCGTCGGCGGGCAAGACGTTCTCCGCCACCGGCTGGAAGACCGGCTGGGTCACCGCGCCGGCCCGGTACGTGCGGGCCGTCCAGACCGTCAAGCAGTTCCTCACCTACGCCGTCAGCGCCCCCTACCAGCGGGCCGCCGCGTACGCGCTCGCGAACGAGACGGCGTGGGTCGCGGAGCTGCGCGCGTCGCTGCAGGCCAAGCGGGACCGGCTCGTCGCCGGGCTGGAGGCGGCCGGCTTCACCGCGTACCGGCCGCAGGGCACCTACTTCGTGCAGGCCGACATCCGGCCGCTGGGCTTCTCCGACGGGCTGGAGCTGGCGCGCGCGCTGCCCGCGAAGGCGGGCGTCGTCGCGATCCCGACGCAGGTGTTCTACGACCACGCGGAGGCCGGCGCGCACTTCGTCCGGTTCGCGTTCTGCAAGAAGGGCGAGGTCATCGACGAGGCCGTGGAACGCCTCCGCCGACTCGCCTGAATCTCTCCGGGACGGGCGGAGATTGCCGAACGGGCGGCGTTCCTTGGGCTGGTTTCGCCCATGAGCGCCGCCCGCCGCGCGGCTAGCGTTCGGGCCGTGGGCCGGAACGGGGACTCGCTCGACGGCGAGCGGATTCTGATCGCGCTGGGCGGCAACGCCATGACGGCGCCGGACGGCAGCGCGACGCCGGCCGCGCAGGCGGCGGCGATCGAGGTCGCGATGCGGCACGTCGCGGAGCTGGTGGCGGCGGGGGCGCGGGTCGCGCTGACGCACGGCAACGGCCCGCAGGTCGGCAACCTGCTGATCAAGAACCAGCTGGCGGCGGCGGTGGTGCCGCCGGTGCCGCTGGACTGGTGCGGCGCGCAGACCCAGGCCACCGTCGGCGTGATGATCATGAACGCGCTGGAGCGGGCGCTCGCCGCGCTCGGCGCGCCGCGCCCGGTGTCCACGGTGGTGACGCGGACGCTGGTGGACGCCGCCGACCCCGGGTTCGCGGACCCGGCGAAGCCGGTCGGCCGGTACTTCCCGGCGGACGAGGCGCGCCGGTTCGCCGCGCTCGGCGAGGTGTGGCGGCCGTTCGGCGACCGCGGCTGGCGGCGCGTCGTCGCGTCCCCGGAGCCGCTGGACATCCTCGACGCGGGCGCGGCGATGCTGCTGCTGGACGCGGGGCACGTGGTGGTCGCGGCGGGCGGCGGGGGAGCGCCGGTCGTCCGGGCGGGCGGGGCGCTGCGCGGCGTCGAGGCGGTCGTCGACAAGGACCTGGCGGCGCAGCTGCTGGCGTGCCGGCTCGGCGCGTCCACGCTGGTGATCGCCACGGACGTGGAGCACGCGGTGGCCGGGTTCGGCACCCCGGCGGCGCGGCCGCTGCGCCGCACCACGGCCGCCGAGCTGGCCCGGCTGGCCGCCGCCGGGCACTTCGCGGCGGGCAGCATGGGCCCGAAGGTGGAG
>NZ_WBMR01000234.1 GCF_008923365.1 Actinomadura montaniterrae | reverse complement strand
TCATGGGGAGCTCGTGCTTGCGGATGAGGCGCTTGGCGATCGAGCGGCCCTCGGCGCGGCGGCGGCGGTTCGCGTCGTCGCGGGCGAGGTGCTCGTCGGTCGCGGGGCCCGCGCACTCGGGCAGGCCAGATCACCGTCTACACGCTGCTGGACGGCCGGGAGCCCGCCTTCGACCGGCTCGCGGCGGAGCTGGTCCGGGCCGTCCGGTCGGCCGAGCCGGACACGCTGGTGTTCGCCTGCCACGAGGTGGTGAACGGCCCCACCCAGCGGATCTTCTACCAGCTGTTCCGGGACGAGGCGGCGTTCGCGGTCCACCGGCGGCAGCCGCACCTGCAGCGGTTCCTCGCCGAGTCCCGGACGCACGTGCTGGCCACGAACGTGATCGAGCTGCGGCTCGGCGCGGCCAAGCTGCCGCTGCCCGCGCCGGACCACCAGGGAAGGTGAGCATGCCGGCCACCGGACCGGGCGGCGACGTCCGCATCACGCTGCTCGGCAAGCCGGGCTGCCACCTGTGCGACGACGCCCGCGCGATCATCGAGCGCGTCGCGGCCGAGCTGGACGTGCCGTGGGACGAGCGGGACATCACCCGGTCCGAGGAGGACACCCGGGAGTACTGGGAGCAGATCCCGGTCACGCTGATCAACGGCGTCCAGCACGACTTCTGGCGGGTCGACGAGGACCGGCTGCGCGCCGCCATCGCCAAGGCCCGCGCCGCCTCCTGACCCGTCCCGCCGCGCCCCCCGACCGCGCCTCCGGGGGGTCCGGACGGGGCTGGAACGCGGGCCGGCGGATGTCTCATCGGTCACACCGCGCCGCGGCGCGCCGGGCGCCCCGCCCGCGGGTACGGTCACGAAACCCGCTGCTGGACGGGCTTTGGGCGGCGGCGCGCGCCCCGGCCGCCGCGTCCGCCGTCCGGGGGGCACTTTGTGCGCGTATTCACAAAGGCTTAACCTGATGGATAGCCCTGGGGCGGTCCGGCCGCGGCCGTGCGGTCCGGCCTCGAGCCGGGGTGAGGGGTTCTCGGGCCCCGCCCCCAGCGTCGAGCCCCGAAGAGCAGGCCGTGACATCTCGACAGAACCGCAACCACCGCGACCGCGCGGACCGCGGCATCCCCGAAGCCACCGTCGCGCGCCTGCCCGTCTACCTGCGGGCCCTCACCGGGCTGCAGGAGCGCGGTGTGGCGACCGTCTCGTCCGAGGAACTCGCGGCCGCGGCCGGCGTGAACTCGGCGAAGCTCCGCAAGGACCTGTCCCACCTGGGCTCCTACGGCACCCGCGGCGTCGGCTACGAGGTGGAGTACCTCGTCTACCAGATCTCGCGTGAGCTCGGTCTCACCCAGGATTGGGTGGTCGCCATCATCGGTGTCGGTAACCTGGGCCGTGCATTGGCCGGTTATGGCGGATTCGCGTCCCGCGGGTTCCGGGTGGCCGGCCTGCTCGACGCCGACGAGGCGATCGTCGGCCAGGAGATCTCCGGCATGACCGTGGAGCACACCGACCGGCTCGAGGACGTGATCGCCGATCACGGCGTGTCCATCGCCGTGATCGCGACCCCGGCGGCCGCCGCCCAGGGGGTGTGCGACCGCGTCGTGGCCGCGGGCGTGACGAGCGTGCTGAACTTCGCGCCCGTCGTGCTGTCGGTGCCCGACGGCGTGGACGTGCGGAAGGTCGACCTGTCCATCGAGCTGCAGATCCTCGCGTTCCACGAGCAGCGCAAGGCCGGGGGGCCGGACGACTACGCCCCCCTGGCGAGCGGCGACGCCCCTCCCGGCGCCACGCAGTACGTAGAGGCGGTTGAGGCATGAGTGTTCTTGTCGTCGGGCTCAGTCACCGGAGCGCGCCCGTGCCGGTGCTGGAGCGGACGGCGGTGACCGGGGACGACCTGGCGAAGCTGCTGCACGCGGTGCACGAGTCCGCGAACGTCGCCGAGACGGCGATCGTGTCGACGTGCAACCGGGTCGAGATCTACGCGGTGGTCGACAAGTTCCACGGCGGCGTCTCGGCGATCTCCGAGCTGCTGGCGCTGCACTCCGGCGTGCCGCTGGACGAGCTGTCCCGGCACCTGTACGTGCACTACGAGGAGCGGGCCGTCCAGCACGTGTTCGCCGTGGCGTGCGGGCTGGAGTCGATGGTCGTCGGCGAGGGCCAGATCCTCGGGCAGCTGCGGCAGGCGTTCCGGCTCGCCCAGGACGAGGGGACGCTCGGCCGCGACCTGCACGACGTGCTGCAGCAGGCGCTGCGGGTCGGCAAGCGCGCGCACGCCGAGACGGGCATCGACCAGGCGGGCGCGTCGCTGGTCAGCGTGGGCCTGGAGGTCGCCGCGCGGCACCTCGGCCCGCTGGCCGGGGTGCGGGCGCTGGTGGTCGGCGCGGGGTCGATGAGCTCGCTGGCGGCGGCGACGCTGAGCCGGGCCGGGGCCGGCGAGGTCGTGGTCGCCAACCGCACGCACGCCAACGCCGTCCGGCTGGCGGAGTCGCTGGAGGTGCCGGCGCGGGCGGTGGAGCTGGCGGACCTGGACGCCGCGATCGCCGACGCGGACCTGGTGGTGTCCTGCACGGGCGCGACGGGCCTGGTGCTGACGGCGCCGCAGGTCGCCGCGCAGGGCGTCGGGGCGGACGGCCGGGACCGGTTCTTCCTGGACCTGGCGCTCCCGCACGACGTGGACCCGGCCGTCGGCGCGCTGCCCGGGGTGCGGCTCGCCGGGCTGGACGAGCTGCGCACCGCGCAGGAGGCCGCGCGGGCGATCGGCCCCGAGGCGGTGGAGGCGGTCCGGCGGATCGTCCGGGACGAGGTCGAGGCGTTCCTCAGCGCGGCGCGCGCCGCCGCGGTCGCGCCGACCGTGGTCGCGCTGCGCACCAAGGCCGCCGCGGTCGTGGAGTCGGAGCTGACCCGGCTCGCGGGCCGGCTGCCGGAGCTGGACGAGCGGGCCGTCAGGGAGATCCAGCAGACCGTCCGGCGGGTCGCGGACAAGCTGCTGCACGCGCCGACCGTCCGGGTGAAGGAGCTGGCGGCGGCGCCGGGCGGGGACTCCTACGCCGACGCGCTGCGGCGGCTGTTCGACCTGGACCCGAAGGCGCCGGTGGCGGTCGCGCGCGCCGACATGCGTCCCGACGACGACGCCGGGGAGCCGGCGCCCGGGAGCGCCTCGGCGCCCTGGAGCGGTTCCGCACGTACGGTGGAGGGGACCCGTGCCGCGGACAGGGTCGGCGGGACGCGGGTCGCGGACGCGGCGAAGGCGGCGGAGGTCGCCCGGGTGACGCGGGCGGACTGCGCCGAGGCCGACTGCGTGAGCGGCGGCCCCGCGGACGCGGCGGCGGACCCCGTCGACGCCGGCACGGTGAACGCGCAGGCCGCGAGCGTCCGGGCGGTCAGCGCCCGCGGCGGCGCGCCGCGCGGTGAAGGAGCACAGTCGTGAACGCGGGGGCCGTGGAGCGCGCCGCCCGCCCTACGGTCGGAGCAGGGCAGTGAGTGGAGCAGCGCATTGAGTACCGCGGACAGGGGCCCGCTGCGGCTCGGCACCCGCAAGAGCCTCATGGCGATGACGCAGTCGCGGCTGGTCGCGGACGCATTGACGGAGGCCACCGGGCATGCCGTGGAGCTGGTCGGGGTAACGACCGAAGGTGATGTCTCCAAGGCGCTGCTCGCCCAGATCGGCGGGACGGGTGTCTTCGTCAACGCGCTGCGCGACAGGCTGCTGGCCGGTGAGGTGGACTTCGCCGTGCACTCGCTGAAGGACCTGCCGACCGGGCCCGCGGAGGGGATCGCGCTCGCCGCGACCCCCGTCCGCGACGACCCGCGCGACGCCCTGTGCGGCCCCTGCAAGCTGGCGGACCTGCCGCGCGGCGCCCGCGTCGGCACCGGGTCGCCGCGGCGCGTCGCGCAGCTGCGCGCGATGCGCCCGGACCTGGACGTCGTCGCGATCCGCGGCAACGCCGACACGCGGCTGCGCAAGGTCGCCGACGGGGAGCTGGACGCGGTGGTGCTCGCGCACGCGGGGCTGCGGCGGATCGGCCGGCTGGACGCGGTCGCGGAGGTCTTCGACCCCGACCAGATGCTGCCGGCGCCCGGGCAGGGGTCGCTCGCGCTCGAATGCCGCGCCGACCAGGCGGAGCTCCGTGCGCTGCTTGGAACGGTCGATGACCCGATGACCAGGGCCTGCGTGACCGCGGAGCGGACGGTGCTCGCCGTCCTGGAGGGCGGTTGCTCCGCGCCCGTGGGAACATACGCTGCCGAAGTAGAAGAAGAACTGCATCTGACCGCGACCGTCGCCGCGTTCGACGGGAGCCGGCAGATCAGGCTGTCCGCAAGCGGCCACCCGGACGACGCCGAGACGCTGGGGCGCGACCTCGCGCACCGGCTGCTCGCGCAGGGGGCCGACCAGTTGATGGGGGAGCGCGATTGAGCCCCGCTAGCCAGAGCCCCGCCCGCCCGGGGGCCGCCGGCCCGGGCGCCGCCGGATCGGCCGCCGCCGGATCGACCACGGCCGGCCGGCCGAGCCGTACCACCGACCCCGGCACGGTCGCGATCGTCGGGATGGGCCCGGGCGACCCGGGCCTGCTGACGCTGCGCGCCGCGGCCGAGCTGGAGCGCGCCGACACCGTCGTGGTCAGCCGCGCGCACTGCCCCGCCGACGTCCTCGCGCACTGCCGCCCGGACGTGGAGGTCCTCGACACCGCCGACGGCGACCCGGTGAAGCTCGCGTCGCGCGCCGCGAAGGCGGGCCGCCGCGTCGTCCGGCTGTTCCACGGCGACCCCGGCGTCGTCTGCGGGTTCGCGACCGAGGGCGCCGCGCTGCGCAAGGCGGGGGTGCCGTTCGAGGTCGTCCCCGGCGTGTCCGCCGTGACCGGGGTGCCCGGCTATGCGGGCATCCCGCTGACGGACCCCGAGCACCGCGAGTTCCGGTTCGTCGACGCCTCCGACGGCGGCGTCGACTGGGAGGAGTTCGCCGGGTCCGACGCGACCCTCGTGATCTTCGGCGCGGAGGGCGCCGTCGCCGAGGTCGCCAAGGGCCTCGTCGCGGCCGGCCGCCCCGACTCGACGCCCGCCGCGATGACCAGCCTCGGCACCACCACCGAGCAGGAGACCGTCGTCTCCACCCTGCAGAAGCTGGCCTCCGACACCAAGGGCATGGAGGCCCCCGCGATGATCATCGTGGGGGACGTGGTGTCCTGGCGCGACCGGCTGTCCTGGTTCGAGACCAAGGCGCTGTTCGGCTGGCGGGTGCTGGTGCCGCGCACCAAGGAGCAGGCCGCGTCGCTGTCGGACCAGCTCCGCGGGTACGGCGCCGTCCCCGACGAGGTCCCGACGATCTCCGTCGAGCCGCCGCGCACCCCGCAGCAGATGGACCGGGCCGTCAAGGGCCTCGTCACCGGACGCTACGAGTGGGTGGTGTTCACCTCCACCAACGCGGTCAAGGCCGTCCGGGAGAAGTTCGTCGCCTACGGCCTGGACGCCCGCGCGTTCGCCGGGCTGAAGGTCGCCGCCGTCGGCGAGCAGACCGCCGCCGCGCTCGTCGAGTTCGGCATCCACCCCGACCTGACCCCGTCCGGGCAGCAGTCCAGCGAGGGCCTCGCCGAGGTGTGGCCGCCCTACGACGAGGACCTCGACCCGATCAACCGGGTGCTGCTGCCGCGCGCCGACATCGCCACCGACACCCTCATCGCCAAGCTCACCGAGCTCGGCTGGGAGTGCGAGGACGTCACCGCCTACCGGACGGTCCGGGCCGCGCCGCCGCCCGCCCCGATCCGCGAGGCGATCAAGGGCGGCGGGTTCGACGCGGTGCTGTTCACCTCGTCGTCCACGGTGAAGAACCTGATCGGCATCGCCGGCAAGCCGCACAACGTCACGGTGATCGCGGTGATCGGCCCGCAGACCGCCAAGACCGCCGAGGAGTACGGGCTGCGCGTCGACGTGATGGCGGACAAACCGTCGGTATCGGCGCTCGCGGAGGCCCTCGCGGAGTACGGTGCCAGGCGGCGGGCGGCCCAGATCGAGGCCGGCGACCCGCTGCGCAAGCCCAGCCAGATGCGCCGGGGAGCCCGGCGCCGCAAGTAAGAGCCCGCCGACCGGGCCCGGCGCGGCCCGCGCCGGGCACCGGGAAAGAAGGATCATGTCTGCTCAGTTCCCCGTCGCGCGGCCGCGGCGGCTGCGGCGCACGCCCGCGCTGCGCCGGATGGTCGCCGAGACCCGGCTCGCCCCCGCCGACCTGGTGCTGCCGATGTTCGTCAAGGAGGGCATCGCCGGGCCGCAGCCGGTCGCGTCGATGCCGGGCGTCGTGCAGCACACCCGCGACAGCCTCCGCAAGGCCGCGCACGAGGCCGCCGAGGCCGGCGTCGGCGCGCTCATCCTGTTCGGGATCCCCGCGGTGAAGGACGGCACCGGCTCGGGCGCCGACGACCCCGCCGGGATCGTCCAGCTGGCCCTGCGCGACCTGGCGTCCGACCTCGGCGACGCCATCGTGGTCATGACGGACCTGTGCCTGGACGAGTACACCGACCACGGGCACTGCGGCATCCTCACCGCCGGCGGCGAGATCGACAACGACGCCACGCTGGAGCGGTACGCCTCCATCGCCGTCGCGCAGGCCGCCGCCGGGGCGCAGGTGGTCGGCCCGTCCGGGATGATGGACGGGCAGGTCGGCGTGATCCGCGAGGCCCTCGACAAGGGCGGCTACACCGACGTCTCGATCCTCGGGTACTCGGTGAAGTACGCCTCCGCCTACTACGGCCCGTTCCGCGACGCCGCCGAGTGCGCGCCCCAGTTCGGCGACCGCTCCACCCACCAGCAGGACCCGGCCAACGCCGACGAGTCGCTCCGCGAGGTGTTCCTCGACCTCGACGAGGGCGCCGACATGGTGATGGTGAAGCCCGCGGGCGCCTACCTCGACATCGTCCGCCGGGTCCGCGACGCCGTGGACGTCCCCGTCGCCGCCTACCAGGTCAGCGGCGAGTACGCGATGATCGAGGCCGCCGCGGAGAAGGGCTGGATCGACCGGGACCGGACCATCATGGAGTCGCTGGTCGCGATCCGCCGCGCGGGCGCCGACATGATCCTCACCTACTGGGCCACGGAAGTGGCGAAGAAGCTGCGCTGACCCGCGGGGCACCCCCGCGCCCCCCGCGTCCCCCGCGTCCCGGCACGGCCCCCTGGAACCCCCATGCGCCGGGCGGGGGAAAGCTCCAATGATCATGGGCGGGTAGTTACTTAGGGTCGTTTCGGCGGGGGCGCCGTGTCTGGCGCGGCGGGGCGCGGGCATCATCGTCTATCAAGAACCCACGTTCGACCTTGGGTATTGGGGGGCGGAGATGCTGGCGGTCTCGGGGAACAGGCGGCAACGGGCGGCACGCGACCGGATGGCCTCGGCCGCCCTGGAGTACGCCGCGATGGGCTGGCCCTGCTTTCCGGGGGCGCACCCGCCCTCCGCCGGCGACCGGTCCTGCTCGTGCGACCGGATCGGCTGCCCCGACCCGGCGGCGCACCCGGTGTCGGCGGCGTGGGCGCACCAGGCGTCCGCCGACCCGGACCGGATCCGGCGCTGGTGGTCGCAGCGCCCGCAGGCCAACATCATCCTGCCGACCGGCCGGGTCTTCGACGTGTTCGACGTCCCGGCCGCCGCCGGCGCCGCCGCCCTCGACCGGATCGCCCGCGAGGACCTGCCGGTCGGGCCCGTCGCGTACCTCGGCGACGAGCGGCACCTGTTCTTCGTCGCCACCCGCGGCGCCCCCGCCGACGAGGACGAGTGGTGGTCCTGCCACCTCGACACCTCGCCGGAGACCGTGACCGAGACGCCCGGGATGCGGTGGCACTGCCGCGACAGCTACGTCGTGGCGCCGCCGTCGCTGCTCGCGTCCGGCAAGGAGGCGGCCTGGGTGCGGCCGCCGCGGCGGGAGCCGCTGCCCGACCCGCTGCGGCTCCTCGAGGTCCTCGCCGACAGCTGCGAGTGACCGGCCCCCGCGGGCCGACGCGGGCCGGTCCGGCCCGGCCCGCGGTCAGCGCGGCGTCTTGATCGCCTTGCGGCCCCACGCGGAGTACGACGTCGTGATGATCTGGTTGCGGCCCTTCGCCGGCCCGGCCCGCAGCCACAGCTTCACCGGCCGGGACGAGCCGTCCAGCTTGAGCGCGAAGCTGATCTGCTGGACGCCGGTGGCGCGCGCCATCTCCGCGTAGAGCGTGCCCGAGCCGGGCGTCCGCGCGAGCGCCGCGACCGGCGCCTCGCCCCGGTACACCCCTCCGGACTCGGTCAGCGCCGTGGCGGCGTTCAGCAGCGTCGTCACCGCGGACACCGAGCTGCCGCGCCGCACCTGCTCGGCCAGCGCCGGGTAGCCGCGCGCGCCGGCCGGGGACGGCCGCCACTTCTTGCCCGCCCGCAGGTACACCCGGTCGCCGATCACCACGGCCGGCGCCCGCTTGCGGGTCTTGCCGGACCCCGACAGCGTCATCGAGTACGCCGGCTCCGCGCCCTTGACCAGGCCGAAGGTGCCCTGCGCGGCGCTCGGCGCGCCGCAGCAGCCGGTGCGGCGGTAGCTGAACCGGGCGCCCGGCGCCTGGTCCGCGGCCTGGACGATGCGCGCCGAGAGCTCCGCCGGGGCGACCCCGCCGGGCGGCACGGACGGCTGGGGCGTGCTGCTCTGCGCGGGCGACGGGGTCGGCGGCGTGGCGTCGCCGTCGCCCGACTTCACGAACACGACGCCGCCGACGACCGCGCCGGCGGCGACGACCGCGGCGATGGCGGCGGTGATCCGGCGGTTGCCGGAGCCCCGCGCGGGCGCCTGCCCGGTGGCGATCACCTGGTTGCGGCCGCTGCTGCGGGACGGCTTGGGCTTCGGCGGCTCGGGCTGCAGCGCGGCCTGCGCGGCGAGCTCGGTGAGCCGGCCGCGGCCCTGCGCCTCCCACGACGGCCCGTACGCCGACACGGCGGCCTCCTCGAGGGCGCCGAGGTAGTCCGCCGCGGACTTCGGGCGGGTCTCCGGGTCCTTCGCGAGGCCCTGGCCGATCAGCTCGCGCAGCGGACCCGGGACCTCCTCGGCCGGGACCGGCGCCTCGCGGTGCAGCCGCGCCATGTTGCGCCCGGCGTACGGCGGGTGCCCGGTGAGGCACTCGAAGAAGATCGCCGTGGCCGCGTACAGGTCGGTGGCGACGGTCGCGGGCGCCCCGTCCCACAGCTCCGGCGCGGCGTACGCGGGGGCGAGCTGCGCCTCGGTGCCGGGCGCGGCGGTCGCGAAGTCGGTGAGGCGCGCGTTGCCCTCGCCGTCCACGAGGACCGCCGACGGCCGGACGGCGCCATGTACGACGTCGAGGGCGTGCGCGGCGGCGAGCCCCAGCAGGGTCCCGCCGAGCATCGACAGGGCCGCGAGCGGGCCCGTGGGGCCCTGCGCGGCCAGCACCCGGCGCAGCGCGACCCCGTCGACGTACTGCATCACGACCGCGGCGCCCTCGGGGGCCTCGACGAAGTCGTAGAGATCGGCGACGTTGGGATCCTCGAGCTGGGACAGTGTGCGCGCGGACGCGCGGAACCGCGCCATGAAGGCCTCGTCGGCGCGCAGCGCGCCGGCGAGGTACTTGATCGCGACCTTCGTGCTGGTCATGTCGTCGACCGCCAGCACCACACGGCCCGCGGCGCCGTCGCCCAGTTCCCGCTCATGGGTGAAGCCCGGGACCGTCCAGCCGTCAACCACGGTGAAAGCCATCCCTCCGATACGGCGGACGCCGGTGAAGATAACGGGCGCCTCCCGACCGGGCGCCGATGTCGTACTTGGTGGAATATCGGCCCGTACCCGGCGAGGTCAAGCGCAGTCGCCGAACTGCAACTGAGAGACTGGAAACGTGACTGGAACCGATCGCTCCCAGCAGTTGTTCGAGCGTGCCGAGGGGCTCGTCCCCGGCGGCGTGAACTCACCGGTCCGCGCCTTCGGGGCGGTCGGCGGGACGCCGCGCTTCATCGCCTCGGCGCGCGGCCCGTACCTGACCGACGCCGACGGCAACGAGTACGTCGACCTGATCTGCTCGTGGGGCCCGATGATCCTCGGGCACGCGCACCCGGACGTGGTGGCGGCGGTGCAGGACGCGGCGGCGCGCGGCACGTCGTACGGGGCGCCGACGCCCGGCGAGGTCGAGCTGGCCGAGGAGATCGTCGCGCGGGCGCCGGTGGAGAAGGTCCGGCTGGTCAACTCGGGGACCGAGGCGACGATGTCGGCGATCCGGCTGGCGCGCGGCTTCACGTCCCGCCCGAAGATCGTGAAGTTCGCGGGCTGCTACCACGGGCACGTCGACTCGCTGCTGGCGGCGGCGGGGTCGGGCGTGGCGACGTTCGCGCTGCCCGACACCCCGGGCGTGACCGGCGCGACGACCGCCGACACGATCGTGCTGCCGTACAACGACGTCGCGGCGGTGGAGACGGCGTTCGACGAGCACGGCCACGAGATCGCCTGCGTGATCGCGGAGGCGGTGCCGTGCAACATGGGCGTCGTCCCGCCGCTGAACGGCTTCAACGCGCTGCTGAAGCGGCTCTGCGAGCGCTACGGGGCGCTGCTGGTGCTCGACGAGGTGCTGACCGGGTTCCGGGCGTCCCGGTCCGGCTGGTACGGGATCGAGGGCGTCGCGGCGGACCTCGTGACGTTCGGGAAGGTGATGGGCGGCGGGCTGCCCGCCGCGGCGTTCGGCGGCCGCGCCGAGATCATGGACCGGCTCGCGCCCGCCGGGCCCGTCTACCAGGCGGGCACCCTGTCGGGGAACCCGCTCGCGACGGCCGCCGGGCTGGCGACGCTGCGCGGCGCGACCGACGAGGTCTACGCGGCGATCGACCGGGCCGCCGGGATCGTGTCGAAGGCCGCGTCGGAGGCCCTCGCCAAGGAGGGCGTCCCGCACTCGCTGCAGAACGCCGGCAACCTGTTCTCGATCTTCTTCACCGACGGCGAGGTCGGCGACTTCGCCGCCGCGCAGCGCCAGAACGTCAAGGCGTACGGGGCGTTCTTCCACGCGGCGCTCGACCGGGGCGTCTACCTGCCGCCGTCGGCGTACGAGGTGTGGTTCCTGTCGGCGGCCCACGACGACGAGGCGATCGGCCGCATCCTCGACGCCCTCCCCCACGCCGCCCGCGCCGCCGCTGCGTCTTCTTGATCCCGGTCAGGGGGCGAGCCGCCAGGCGAGCCCCCTGACCGGGATCGGGCGAGCGCGGCATCGCTTCGCGATCTTCCCGGTGGGGCTCGCCTTCGGCTTCGCCTCACCGGTCAGGTGACGCGCTCGCGTGACGGCTGAGGCATCTCAGGAGCGGCTAGGCGAAGCTCAGCCGCCGGAAGGCGTGGAGGGCCTCGGCGACCGTTTCGGGGTGCGGGGCGTGCAGGGGAGCGCGGACCGCGGGGTCGTCGATCAGGCCGATCTCGGCGAGGCACGCCTTCAGGACGGACGGGGACGGCTCGGTGAACAGCGCCCGCGCGAGCGGCAGCAGGGCGTTGTGCAGCGCCAGCCCGCGGGCCGCGTTGCCGTGCCGGACGGCGTCCGCCATGTCCGCGTAGGCGCGCGGCGCCAGGCACGCGGACGCGGCGACGCCGCCCGACGCGCCGAGCTGCAGCATCGGGTAGATGTAGGCGTCGTCGCCGCACAGCACGGCCTTGCCGGTGTCCGCCGCCAGCATCTCCAGGGTGTCCTGGTCGACGGCCCCCGCGCAGTGCTTGATCCCGGCGACGCAGCCCAGCCCGAGCAGCCGCACGAGCGTCTCCCCGGACAGCGGCTTCCCCGTCCGGTACGGGACGTTGTAGGCGATCAGCGGGACGTCCACGGCGGCGCCGACGGCCGCGAAGTGGTCGATCACGCCGTCGTCGGACGGACGCAGGTAGTACGGCACGACGACGAGCAGCGCGTCGGCGAGCGGCGCGTGCTCGCGGGCCTCCCGGATGGTGTCCGCCGTGCCCATCGTCCCGGCGCCGACGATCAGCCGGGCGCCGTGCTCGATGGACACGGCGCGGCACACCTCCAGGACGGTCCGCCGCTCCTCGGCCGTCAGGAGCGCGGCCTCGCCGGTCGTGCCCAGCGCGACGAGCCCGGCCGCGCCGTTGCCGAGGCAGTGGACGGCGAGGCGTTCGAGGGACTTGGCGTCCACCTCGCCGGAACGGGTGAACGGCGTGACCAGGGCCGCATTGATTCCGTGCATGGCTGTCACCTCGTCTGGACGGGCTCCGCCGGCGGAGCCACCTGGATGGGCGCGCGGGAGGCGCGGGACTCGTGGGCGGTGCGGGAGGCGCGGGAGGCGCGGGTCCGCAGCCGGACGCTGCCCGCCGCGACGCCGCAGATGATGAGCGCCGCCCCGGCGAGGCGCGTCCCGTCCACGTGCTCGCCGAGGACGAGCGCGGCGGACAGCAGCCCGAACGGCGGGACGAGCAGCGAGTACATGGCGACGGTGCCGGCCTCGTAGCGGCGCATCAGCCAGCCCCACACGCCGAACCCGACGAGCGTGGAGACGTAGGCGATGAAGGCCAGCGAGCCGACCCCGGCGACGGACAGGTGCCGCGCCGCGTCCGGCACCGCCCCCGGCCCCTCGAAGACCAGCGAGAGGGCGAACAGCGGGACGGGCGGGATCAGCGACATCCACACCATGAACCCGAAGGCGTCGACCGGCTCGGCCGCGGTCTGGTTCATCCGCCGCATCGCGACGTTCGCCAGCCCCCAGCTCGCCGCCCCGCCGATGCACAGCAGGAACGCGCCTACGGGACTACCGCTGTGCTCCCCCGACCAACCGACCCCGTCCGACCTCCCGGCCGCTTGGGCGACGCCGAGCAGCGCGACGCCGGCGAACGCGACGGCCATCCCGATGATCTGCCGGGCGCCGAGCCGCTCGCGCAGCAGCACCCCGGCGAACAGCGCGGTGAAGATCGCCTGGACCTGGAGCACCACCGACGACAGCCCCGCCGGCATCCCCAGCCGCATGCCGATGAACAGCAGCGCGAACTGCCCGACGCCCAGCGGGATCCCGACCAGCCACAGCCAGCGGACCGCCACCGGCGGGCGCCGCACGAAGAACACCGCGGGCAGCGCGGCGGCGGTGAACCGCAGCGCGGCGAGCAGCAGCGGCGGGAAGTCCTCCAGCGCGACCTTGATCGGGACGAAGTTGAATCCCCAGATCGCGGCGATCAGGGTGGCCAGCAGGACGTGGCGCGGTCTCATGCCCCGATCGTCGCCTGGCCCCTTATTTTAGGACAAGCTAGAATCTGTCGACATCTCGTTTTAGAGTTGCTACATGCTCGATCTCGAACGGCTGCGCGCGCTGCACTCCGTCGCCACCTACGGCTCGGTCAGCGCCGCCGCCGACGTCCTGCACGTCACCACCTCCGCCGTCTCCCAGCAGCTCGCCAAGCTGGAGCGGGAGACCGGCCAGAAGCTGCTCGAGCGCAACGGCCGCGGCGTGCGGCTCACCGACGCCGCGGAGCTGCTCGTCGGGCACGCCGAGAAGATCCTCTCGCTGGTCGAGCAGGCCCAGGCCGACCTGGAGGCGCACCGCGGCTCGGTCGTCGGCCAGCTGACCCTCGCGGCGTTCCCCACCGCCGTCCGCGGGCTGATGCCGCAGGCGCTGCGGCGGCTCCGTGCCGAGCACCCCGACCTGCGCGTCCTGGTCCGCGAAGAGGACCCCCTGCACAGCATGCCGCTCGTCCTGCGCGGCGACCTCGACATGGCCGTCGTGCAGGACTGGAACAACGAGCCGCTGCCGCTGCCCGAGGGCCTGCACAAGGGCGCCATCTGCGACGACGTCGCCGACGTCGCGCTGCCCGCCGGGCACCCGCTGGCCGGCCGCGACAGCGTCGACCTCAAGGAGCTGGCCGGCGACCCGTGGATCAGCTCGGTGCCCGACAGCATCTGCTGCGACTGGCTCCTGCGCACCCTCCGCGCCGTCGACAGCGAGCCCCGCATCGAGCACATGGCCTACGAGTTCGCGACGCAGCTCGCGCTCGTCGCCGCCGGGATCGGCAACGCGATCCTGCCCCGCCTCGGCCGCTGCGACGTGCCGCCGGACGTCGCGGTCGTCCCGCTCGCCGAACCGCTGACCCGCCGCGTGTACGCGGTCTGGCGGGAGGAGGCCGCGCGCCGCCCCGCGATCCGCGCCGCCGTCACCGCGCTGCGCGCCGGCGTCCCCGACTCCGCCGTGCGAGCCGCCTGACCGGCCGTGTGCCGTGCTGACCGGCCGTGCCCCGCGCTGCC
>NZ_WBMR01000233.1 GCF_008923365.1 Actinomadura montaniterrae | reverse complement strand
CGGGCCCCCGCGCCCCGGGGCCCGGCCGCGCGACCCGCCCGTCCCGCCGCGCGAGCCGCCCGTCCCGCCGGGCGTCCCGTGAGGCGTCCTGTGGGGCGTCCCCTGGGGCACCCCCGCACTGGCGGCGCCAGAGTGATCGCCGTAAGGTCGCGAGGAAGTACACCGGACGATAAGGACCATGATCATGGAGCTCGACCACGAATTCACCGTCCCCGTGCCGGTGGATCGGGCCTGGTCGGTGCTGCTCGACGTGGAGCGCGTCGCGTCGTGCATGCCGGGCGCGACCCTCGACTCGGTCGACGGCGACGAGTACGCGGGCCGGATGAAGGTGAAGGTCGGCGCGATGACCATCACCTACCGGGGCACCGCGCGCATCGTGTCGGCGGACGAGCCGTCCCGCACCGTCACGATGGAGGCCGCCGCGAAGGAGGCGCGCGGCTCCGGCACGGCGTCGGCGACCGTCCAGGCGAAGCTGCACCAGCAGGACGACGGCACGACCCGGGTGACGGTGCGCACCAAGCTGAACGTGACGGGGCGGCCCGCGCAGTTCGGCCGCAACATCCTGTCCGAGGTCGGCTCGAAGATCATCGCACGGTTCGCGAAGGCGCTCGCGGCGGAACTGGAAGCGCCGGAGGCGCCGGAGGCCGAGCCCGCCGCCGCTGCCGAGCCCGCCGCTGCCGCACCCGCGGCTGCGGCGCCGGTGCAGGAGGCCATGCCGGAGCCGGAGGCCCCCGCCGAGAAGGCCGCCGAGCCGGAGAAGGCCGCGGAGCCGGGACCGGCGAAGGCGGAGGTGGCGCAGCCCGTCCCGGCCGCGCCGCCGCAGTCCGCGGCGCCGCAGCCGCCGTCGCCGTCCGAGCGGCCGCCGCTGCGGCTCGCGCGCGACGACGACGCGATCGACCTGCTGGAGGTCGCGGGGCCGTCGCTGGCGAAGCGGGCCGTCCCGGCGGCGGGCGGGCTCGTCGTGCTGCTGCTGGTCATCCGCTGGCTGGTGCGGCGCCGCCGCCGCTGACGGGGCCGCCGAGGCCCGGGGCCGGTTCAAGCGCGGGTCAACGATCGGCATGCGATCGGCGACGACGGTGGATCGCACGGCCGCGATGGCATGACCTTGTGCCGTGGACACGATCGAGCTGCAGCGGATCGCGCTGATCGGGAACGACAACTGGTGGTACCGGGAACGGCGCGCGATCATCTCCGGTGAGCTGCTGCGGTTCAGCGTGCCCGGCGCCGCCGTCGACATCGGCGCCGGAGCGGGCGCGGACGCGCGGATGCTGGCCGGGCACGGCTGGCGCGCCACCGCGATCGACCTGAACCCGGAGGCGGTCGCGCTCGCGCGCGCACACGGCGTCGAGGCGTACGAGGGCGACGCCCGCTACCTCCCGCTCCCCGGCGAGGAGTACGACCTGGCGCTCGCGATGGACGTGCTCGCCCACATCGACGACCAGGAGCGCGCCGCCGCCGAGATCGTCCGGGTGCTGAGGCCGGGCGGGACGGCGCTCGTGTCCGTCCCGTGCGACATGGGGCTGTGGTCGGCGCACGACGTCGCGCTCGGGCGCGTCCGCCGCTACACCCGCGACGCCCTCACCGAACTCCTCGAAGGCGCGGGCCTGCTGCTGGAACGGCTGTGGAGCCGCGGCGTGCTGCTGCGTCCCGTCCTGCGCCGGCTCCGGCACCGGACGACGCGCCGCGAGGACCTCGCTCCCCTGCATCCGCTTGCGAACGAGGCCCTGCGGCTGTCGATGGCGCTGGAGCGGCGGCTGCCGCTGTGGTCGTGGCCGGGCACCTGGCTGTTCGCCCGCTGCCGCCGCCCCGGCTGACCGGCCGGCGTTCACGTGCGGCGAGCCGTCGTCATCGCGGACCGCATGACGACGGCTCGCCGCACGTCAACCGGGGAAGACCTGGTCGATGACGCGGGCGGAGGCGTCGCCGTCGTCGTGCGGGCAGTACTTGACGAAGAAGTCGTCGTACCGGCCGCTGTACTCGTCCTCCAGGTCGGGCGCCTCGCGGACGGCCTCGGCGACCTCCTCGGACGTCGCGACCAGCGGCCCCGGCGCCTCCGCCTCCAGGTCCACGTAGAAGCCGCGCACGTGGTCGCGGTAGCGCTCCAGGTCGTAGGTGTAGAAGACCATCGGTCGCCCTAGGACGGCGTAGTCGAACATGGCCGACGAGTAGTCCGTCACCAGCACGTCGGATGCCATGTAGAGGTCAGAGATGTCGGGGTAGCGGGTGACGTCGATGACGAAGTCGTCGGACGCGAGGTGGGCGCGGTCCGTGATGAGGTAGTGCGCGCGCAGGAGCAGGACGTGGTCCTCCCCGAGCGCGCGCCGCATGGTCTCCAGGTCCAGTTCCAGGTGGAAGCCGCGCCTGTCCGGGTTGTGGTGCTCGTCGTCCCGCCATGTCGGCGCGTACAGCACGACCTTCTTGCCTTCGGGGATGCCGAGGCGCTTGCGGATATCGGCCCCTACGCGCTGCCATTCGGGGGCGCTCATGACGTCGTTGCGCGGGTATCCGGTCTCCAGAACCTCGCCGCTGTAGTGGAACGCGCGCCGCATCACGTCCGTGGCGAACGGGCTGGGCGAGAGCAGGTAGTCCCATCGCGGTACCTCGCGCTGGATCCAGTCGAGCTTCTCGGTGCGCCGGTAGGGCATGTCCTTCAGGTCGTAGCCGAGCCGCTTGAGCGGGGCGCCGTGCCACGTCTGCAGGTAGGTCTGCCCGGGCCGCTTGGCGAACCAGTACGGCGCCCCGTAGTTCGTGACGACGTACCGTGCGCGCGCGAGCGTCCGGTAGTGCTCGCGCGTTCCCGCCTGGACGGTCCGCGCCTCGCCCTCAACGGCGAACTGGCCGTCCTGCGAGATCCACACGCATTCGAGGTCGGGCCTGCGCTTCGCGAGTTCCTCGTAGAGCGCGCGGGGGTTGCAGCTGTACTGCGACGCGTTGTAGCTGTCGAACACCACCACGTCCGACAGCGCGCTGCGCAGGTAGACGGGATAGTCGTTCTGCTGCAGGAGCCGCTGCGCGTGCCGGCCGCGCTCGTCCTCCGACAGGGCCGGACGGCTGTGGATCTGCACCGCGTCGGTCTGGTGGACGCCGACCTCGAACTCGTGCGTCCCGACACGCCGCCATTCGGGCAGCGCGGGGATCCCGGCGCGCTCGGCGACGACGGCGACGTCCCCGGCACGCGTGGGCGCGATCAGGTCCCAGGCGCCCTCGGCGAGCGGCAGGTCCGTCCCGAACACCGGCAGGCGCGCGGGCGTGAACGCGGCGGTGAACCGGTCATCGTCCCAGGTCAGTGGCACCTCGTGGGCCTCGCCCGAGCGGCTGCAGCGCAGCACGAGGCGCTCGGGCCGCTCCTCCGGGTCGGCGTAGGTGCCGGTCAGGGTGAGGCGGCCCTCGGCGTCCCAGCCGGCCTGCGTGACCACGGGGCGGAAGCCGCGCTCGATCCCGCGCAGGTTCCCGTACGCGGTGCGGGTCACGACGAACTCGCGGCCCCGCCAGGCGAACCTGGCCTCGGCGAGATGCCCGGCCATGGTGAGCCGGAGCGGGCCTCCCTCGCCGCTCAGCCGGATGTCCCAGTCGATGGCGTCCAGCAGGTGCGCCCGGCCCGGCGTGACGTGCGGGACGTTCTCATCCGTGTGCTCGCCCGCGCCGTCGTCCCCGCGCTCCCCAACGCCGTCGCCCGTGCGCTCGCCCGCGCCGTCGCCCGCGCGCTTCCCCTCGCCCTCATCCGCGGCGCCTTCGCCGGGTGCGCCGGCGTCGGCGTCGTCGGGGATCGACAGCAGGCCGTCCAGCGGCAGCGTCGCGGTGAAGCTGAACCCGGTCCCCTCGGCCGCCGGCGTCACCGCCGCCGGGCGGACCGTGACGTCGCCGAACACCTCCGTCCCGCCGTGCCGCCGCGCCGCCATGATCGCCGCGCCGGCGCCGAGGGCCCGGTTCGTCCACCCGGTCAGCTCCAGCACGCCGCCCGTCCGGCGGAACCCGGTGAGCACCGCCCGGGACGCCTTGACGTGCACGGCGAACCCGTCGTCGCCGTCCGCCGGCTGCACCGCGACGTGCTCGGCGGGCTGCCGCGCGGCCGTCCACCGGACCCGCGGCGCCGCCGCGGTGACCCGCCGGACCGCCTTGTGCCCGGCCGTGGTGACCTCGGCGTACAGCTCCCACGCGGCGGTGCGCCACTCCTCGCCGTCCCGCAGCGCCTCCGGGTCGACCCGGACGGCGAACCCGGACCACTCGTAGGAGACCAGCGCCTGGCCGGAGCGGGCCGTGGCCTCGGGGCAGCGGGTCCGCTCCACGTCGAGGCGGACCTCCTGGCCCGTCCGGGAGTCGCGCAGCCACATCCGGATCCGGGAGTCGTGCGCCGACGACACGTCGAGGCGGGCGAAGTGCGCGAACCCCTCGATCGTGAGGACGTCCCCGTCCCAGCCGGCCCGCTCCACCCGCGTCCACAGCTCGAACTCGTCGGTGACGTCGTACACCTCGTCGGGGACCCCGCGGTGCGGGTCGCCGAAGAACGGGTAGCGGGCGTACCAGCGCTGCCGGAACCGGCCCTTCGCGACGAGCGGGACCTCGTCGAGGCCGCCCTCCTCGAACCGCAGCACCTCCAGCAGCTCCGGCAGCATCCGCTCGCCGAGCAGGTGCAGCTCCAGCCGCTTGATCGCCTCCAGCCCGGACGCGGCGGCCGGGTCCGCCTCCGCGACGAGCTCCGCGCCGAGGCCGACCAGCCGGCGGCGCTCCTGCTCGGACGCGGCGGGCAGCGCGTGTACGAGCGCGCGGACGTCGAGGTCCAGCGCGTACATGTCGTGGGCGGGCAGCAGCTCCGGCGCCCGGTCGCGCAGGACGCGGCGCACCATCCCGAGGGCGGCCATCCGGTCGATGATGTCGCCGAGCTCCTGCCGTTCCCGGTCGTAGGCGCCCGGGTGGTGGCGCCAGAAGTAGACGGTGGCGTCGAGGACGTCGACGGAGGACGCGAGGACGTGCGTCTCCATCGCCACGGTCAGGTCCCCGTACTGCATCGCGGGGAACTCGAACTGGTGGGCCTCCCAGAACGAGCGGCGGAACACCTTGTTCCACACCGTCCGGTCCTGCAGCAGCGTCGGCTGGTGGGAGATGTGCGTGGAACGGGCCGTCGCCGCGTAGGGCTCCGCGTGCAGCCACGACTGCCATACGCCCTCGTCGTCGAGGCACATGACGTTGCCGCCCGCGATGTCCGACCCGGTCGACTCCAGCGTCGCGACCAGCAGCTCGTACGCGTAGGGCGGGAGCGCGTCCTCGCCGTCGGCGAACGCGAGGTAGCGGCCCTCGGCGTGCCGGACGCCGGTGTTGCGCGCCGGTCCCGCCGCGGGGTCGGTGTGCGGGACGAGCGCGAACCGGCCGTCGCGGCGCGCGAACGCCTCGGCGACGGCGACGGCCCCGTCCGCGGCCCCGTCGTCCACCATGATCACTTCGAGGTCGCGCAGCGTCTGCCCGGCCAGCGACTCCAGGCATCCGGCGAGGTGCTCCCCGGCGGCGCGGAACGGTACGACGACGCTGATCTTCGGTGACACGGGTTCTCCAGGGGTTGCGGGGTGGTGCGCGCAGTGACGGGCACGGTGGTGGTGACGGGCACGGTGGTCAGGAACGGTGGTGCGCGCGGGTGCCGCTCGGGACGGCGCCGCGGCGCGCCGGATCCGCGCGGCGCCGCTCGGGACGGCGCCGCGCGGACGTCAGAGCACGCGGTCGAGGACGCGGGCGGCGGCCCGGCCGTCGTCGTGCGGGCAGTACCGGGCGGCGAACGCCGCGCGCGCGCCGCGGTACCCGGACTCGATCGCCGCCGGCTCGGCCAGCGCCTCGACGACCTGCTTGGACGTGCGCAGCAGCGGCCCGGGCGCCTCGGCGTCGAAGTCGAAGTAGAAGCCGCGCACGTGGTCGCGGTAGCGCTCCAGGTCGTAGGTGTAGAACAGCATCGGCCTGCCGGTGACGGCGAAGTCGAACATCGCCGAGGAGTAGTCGGTGACGAGCACGTCGCTGATCAGGAACAGCTCGGAGATGTCGGGATAGACCGACACGTCCATGACGCAGTCGCCGGGCCGCCACTTCGGCCGGTCCGTCACCAGGTAGTGGGTGCGAAGCAGCAGGACGTGGTCGCGGCCCAGGGCCTTGCGGAACCGCTCGACGTCGAGTTCGAGGCGGAACGCCCGCTTGCCGATGGCGAAGTGGAAGTCGTCCCGCCACGTCGGCGCGTACAGCACGACCCGCTTGCCGTCGGGGATGCCGAGGCGCCGCCGTACCGCCGTCGCTATCTCGTCGCGGTGCGGGCTGCACAGGATGTCGTTGCGCGGGTAGCCGCTCTCCAGGATCTCGCCCTGGTAGCCGAACGCGCGCCGGAACAGCGGCACGGAGAACGCGTTCTGCGATAGCAGCACGTCCCACTGCGGGACGTCGTGCTGCATCCAGTCCATGCCTTCGGTCCGCTTGTAGGGCATCTTCTTGACGTCGTAGCCGAGCTTCTTCAGCGGCGTACCGTGCCAGCACTGCACGTACGTCTGGTCCTCGCGTTTGGTGAACCACTCCTGCTGCGACCAGTTGCCGAACACGAACCGCGCCCTTGCGAGCGCCTCGTAGTGCTCGCGGGAACCGGCCAGGACGGTACGCGCGCCGGCGGGCTTGCCGAACTGGCCGTTCTCCGTGACCCACACGCAGTCGATGTCCAGTTCCCTGCGGCGAAGCTCGTCGTAGATGCCGCGCGGGTTGCACGCGTACTGGCGTCCCTTGTACGCGTCGAACACGGCCAGGTCCCGCACGGGCAGGTTCAGGTGCCGCCTGTAGTGCCCGGACCGGATCCTCGCCTGCGCGTAGGGGCCGCGCTCGTCGTCGTCGAGGGCCGTCTGGATGAGGAGCTGGAGCTGGTCGGTCTTGTAGACGCGGACGTCGACGCGGTGCAGGCCCGTCTCGGTCGGCTCCGGCAGGTTCCGCAGGGCGTGCCGGCGGACGACCACCGGCCGCTCCGTCTCGCCGAGCGGCGCGAACACGTCCCAGCGGCCGGACACCAGCGGGCGCGACAGCCCCAGCACCGGCATCCGCTCAGGCGCGAACTTCGCGGTGAACCGGTCGCTCTCCCAGCGCAGCGGGACGGTGTGCTCCTCGCAGGAACGGCGCCGCCGCAGCACCAGCGCCTCCGGACGGCTCGCGGGGTCGACGCAGGTCCCCGATAGTCGCAGCAGCCCGTCGGGCGACCACGACACCCGGTCCACCGCGGGCGCGCTGCCGCGCGCGACGACCCGGACCTGGCTGCGCCGCGTCCGCGCGACCTCCAGCTCCCCGCAGGGCGCCGGGTACACCGCGCCCGCCGCGTCCTCCTCCAGGTACGGGCGGACGCCGCCGGGCAGGGTGATCTCCCAGTCGCCGAGATGCCGCGCCAGCGCGCCGACCGGCAGCTTCGCGCGGAACCCGTACCAGCCGTCCGCCGCGCCCTCGGCGGGCTCGACCGGCCCCACCACGGTGGCGCGCCCCGCCTTCGGCACCGCGGTCACCCGCGCGTCCGCGTCGAGCGGCGTGCGGCTCCAGCCGTCCAACCACAGCTCGTCGCCCTCGACGTGCGACCCGGCCACCGTCGCCTCCGTCCGGCGCACCTGCACGACGAACCGGCGCTTCGCCGCGACGCCCTGCACCAGCACGCCCGGCGCGCACTCCCGGTCGTCCGGCCACTGCCGCGCGCTCAGCCGCGGGTTGGCGAACGTCCGGCGCCGCCGCAGCCCCCGGTTGACGATCTCCACGCACGGGATCCAGTCGACGTCCCGCCAGCGGCCGAAGATCCGCAGCGCGGCCGGGTCGATCTCCGCGACGAACCCCGACCAGTCGTAGGACACCACCGACTGCTTCGTTCGCGCCGTCACGTCCGGCCGGCGCACCCGCCGGATCGGCACCCGCATCAGCCCGCGCCGGTTGGACGCCAGCAGCCACAGCCGGATCCGGGAGCCGTCCTCGCTGGAGGAGTCCAGGTGGCGGATGTAGGCGTGCCCTTCGAGCCGCAGCCGCCCGCCGACCCAGGTCGCCCGGTCGATCGCCGCCGCCGGCTTCAGCTCGTCGGTCACGTCGTACACGTGCAGCGGGACGCCGCACTCCTCGTCCTCGAAGAACGGGTACTCGGCGTACCAGCGGTGCCGCAGCCCGCGCCGCACCCGCGCGGTGTCGTTGTGCTTGCCGAGCTGCACGAACCGGAGCACGTCCATCAGCTCGGGCAGCTTCTTGCGGCACAGCAGGTGCAGCTGGAGCCGCGTCATGGAGGGGAGCTTCTTGATGACGCGCGGGTTGACGCCCTCCGCAAGGGCCGCGCCCATGGCGACGAGCTCCTCGCGGTTCTCGTCGTCGGTTCTGGGGAGGGCGTCGAGGACCACGCGCAACTCGATGTCGATGAGCACGTGCTCGTCGTACGTGGCGACGAGCTGCGGCGCGTAGGAAGCCAAGCCCTCCCGCACCACGCGCGCGGAACGCAGGCGCTGGCAGAGGTTGTCCCAGTCGTAGCGGTCCTCGGTGATGGATCCCGGCCGCTTACGCCAGTAGTAGACGGTGTCGCTCAGCACGTCCACGGAATCGGCCAGTGCGTGCGCGCGCGCCGTCACCGGCGGGTCCTCATAGAAGCCAGGGGGGAATTCCAGTTCCGCACGGTCCCAGAACGAGCGCCGGTACACCTTGTTCCACGGCGTACGGTCGCGGATCAGCAGCCCATGCGACGACACGTGCGTCTTCGTGCGGGTCTCGGTGAAGACGCCGCTGTGCAGCACCGACTGCCACGTCCGGTCGACGTCCATCCGCTCGACGTTCCCGGACGCCATGTCCGACCCGGTGCGCTCCAGCGAGCCGACCATCCTGCTGTAGGCGTCCCGTTCCACCACGTCGTCGGCGTCGGCGAACGCCAGGTACTCCCCCTTCGCCAGCCGCACCCCCGCGTTCCGGGACGGGCCCGGCCCCTCGTTGTCGCGCGTCAGCAGCCGGAACCGCGGATCGCGGTCGCACATCTCCTTGGCGATCACCGCTCCGTTGTCGTCCGACCCGTCGTCCACCATGATCACTTCGAGGTCGCGCAACGACTGCCCGGCGATCGACTCCAGGCACGCGCGCAGATACTCCTCGGTGTTGTGGAACGGGACGACGACGCTGAGCTTCGGGGACATGCGGCCTCCTAGGGACGGGGGGCCGAACCCCCGCACCCCCCGGTTCGCTTCGCTCATGCCAGTAGGTCGGTTGGACGGGAGCCGCCGCCGAGCGAGAGCGGAAACCCCGCCACACCGAGCATGGTGACATGAAGTGATCACACGAACGCGGATCGCTATTGCCAGGCCGTCCCCTGACGCAGACTTGACCCGCCCTGCCGTCCCTTTACCGCGTCCTGACCCGGCATTCCGGGCCGAGCTCCGCGATCGCCGCGCGGACGCCCGCCGCCAGCGCCTCGAACTCCTCCGCCCGCGGCGACGTCGACCGGAACCCCAGCCCGATCCGCCGGAACGGCGCCGGGTCCGCGAACCGGTGCAGCGCCAGGTTCGGCGCCCGCCGCGTCTCCACCGGCAGCGCCGTCTCCGGGACCAGCGTCACGCCGAGCCCGCCCGCCACGAGCTGGACGAGCGTCGCCAGGCTCGTCGCGTACGTCGCCGACGGCGCCCGCGCGCCCACCTCCCGGCACACGTCCAGCGCCTGGTCGCGCAGGCAGTGCCCCTCGTTCAGCAGGATCACGTCCAGCTCGCTCAGCGCGTCGCGGGGCACGCCCTCGGCGTCCAGGTCGAACGACGCCGGGGTGACCAGCACGAAGTCCTCGTCGTAGAGGGGCAGCTCGGTGACGCCCTGGGCCGGCGCGGGCAGCGCGAGCAGCACCACGTCGAGCCGCCCGGCCATCAGCTCCGCGACGATGTGGTCGGTCTGCTCCTCGTGCACCGACAGCTCGAGGTCGGGGAACTCCTTGGCGAGCCGCGGGAGCACCACCGGCAGCAGGTAGGGCGCGACCGTCGGGATCACCCCGACGCGCAGCGGCCCGACCAGCGGCCCGCGCACCGCCCTGACCTCCTCGACCAGCCGGTCCAGCTCCGCCAGCACGGTCTCGGCGCGCCGCGCGACGCGCTCGCCCGCCGGCGTCAGCAGCACCCGGCGGGTCGTCCGCTCGACGAGGCGGGTGTCGAGGCTCTCCTCCAGCGCGGCCACGGAGCCCGACAGCGCGGGCTGGCTCATCCGCAGCGCGGCGGCGGCGTCCCGGAAGTGCAGATGCTCGGCCAGCGCGAGGAACGCCCGGAGCTGCGACACCGTCGGCCTGCTGATAACCGTCTCCTATCACCGCGTCGTCGATTGATGACCGCGGCCTCACGATACCCGGCGGGCGCAGGAGCCCCGGACCATCACTTCCGCCGCGCCGGGCAACGGACGGGCGGCCCGTGAGTGTAAGAGACGTGGAAACCGACATAGTGGCGAACATGCGCCACCCCCGCCGCACGGCCGGCACCGTCCCGGAGGCAGGCGCCCCCGAGGCGGACGCCCCCGAGGTGGACCATCGCGCCGCGGGCACCGCCGCCCTGGTGGCCCTGTTCCGCGAGCACCAGCTCGGCCTGGCCCGCACCGCCCTGATGATCGTCGGGGACAGGGCCACCGCCGAGGACGTCGTGCAGGACGCCTTCGTCGACCTGTACCGCCGGATCGACCGCCTGACCGACCACGACCGGATGCTGCCGTACGCCCGCGCCGCGGTGGTCAACAAGTGCCGCACGGTGCTGCGCCGGCGCAAGCTGGCGTTCCGGTCGGGACGCACGCACGAGCCGCCGGTGTGGTCCGCCGAATCGGCGGCCATGCTCGGCGAGGAGCGGCGCGAGGTCTTCCTCGCGCTGCGCCGCCTGCCGCAGCGCCGCCGCGAGGCGCTGGTGCTCCGCTACTACCTGGACCTGGACGAGCGCGAGATCGCCGAGATCATGGGGATCGGCGTCGGCACGGTCCGGTCCACCGTCTCGCGGGCGCTCGCGGCGCTCGCCGACCTGCTCGGGGAGGAAGCATGACCAGGACCGAGGAGCGGCTCCGCGACGCGTTCGGCGCGGCCGCCGACAGCATGCCGGACGGCTCGCTCGCACCGCTCACCGTCCCGGCCCGGCGGCGGCGCCGGCCCTGGACCGTGCCGGTCGCCGTCGCGGCCGGGCTGGCCGCCGTCGTCGTCGGCGGCACGGCGCTGGGCGGCGTGATCCCGCGCACCGTCCACGGCAACGCCGCCGCGGGCGGGGACGGGCCCCGCTACATCGTGGCGATCCGCGACGGGCGCGCGGTCGTCGAGAGCGCCGCCGGCCAGGGACTCTCCAAGGCGGCACCGCTGAGCGGCCACTACGAGGCGGTCGCCGCGACGGGCGACGGGCGGACCTTCTTCCTCGCCGGCAAGGCCGGCGGCGACGCCTACGCCTTCTACCGGCTCACCCTCACCGCGAACGGGACCCCGTCGGCGCCCCAACCGCTCCCCGGCGGGACCGTCCGGCTCGACACGGGATTCGGCAAGCCCGAGAACCTCGCCGCCAGCCCCGACGGCACCCGGCTCGCCGTCGTCGGCACCGCCGGCGGGCGCCCCGAGGCCGTCGTCGTCGACGTCCGCACCGGCGGCCACCGGACCTGGACCGCCCCCGGCGCCGGGACCGTCACCAGCGCCACATGGGCGCCCGACGACCGCACCCTCGGCTTCATCCAGACCCCCGCGAGCCCGTCCGGGCAGGCGGTGCTGCGGCTGCTCGACACCCGCCGGCCCGGCGCCGACCTGCTGTCCTCCCGCGTGCTGCGCCCCGCCGAGATCACCGGGGCGCGGGTGAACGGGCTGATCAACGTGTTCGTCCTCAACCCCGACGGGCGGACCGCGACGGCCCAGATCCAGGGCGCCAAGCACGGCCGGGACGACGACGCCTCCTACGCCCTCGCGACGCTGTCGGCGGCGGACGGGCGGCCCACCGGAAGGGCCGTCCCGCTGCCGGGCGACTCCTTCTTCGTCAAGGCCGACGGCTCCGGCGAACACTTCCTGCAGCTCATCGACGGCCGGCCCGGACGCGTCGACGGCGGCGCGTTCACCTGGCTGAGCAGCGCCGCCGACTACGACGACCTCGCCTGGTGACCCGTCCCGCCCGCCGCCGGTGACACGGCCGCTGTGGTATCAAGCCCGGGTGTCCGACGATCCCGCCCGGCGCCCGGGCTACCACCACGGCTCGCTGCGCGCCGCGCTGACCGCGACCGCCCTTGACCTGCTGGACGAGGGCGGCGTGGCCCATGTCTCGGTGCGCGAGGCGGCGCGGCGGGCCGGCGTCTCCGCGGGCGCCCCGTTCCGGCACTTCGCCGACCGGGACGCCCTGCTCACGGCCGTCGCGGGACGCATCCTGGAGGACTTCGGCGAGTGGCAGCGCGCGGCGCTCGCGGACGCCCGCCCGGACCGTCCGGCCATGTGGACGTTCGGGCACGCCTTCGTCCGGTACGCCGCGCGGCACCCGCACCGGTTCGAGCTGCTGCGCACCACCGTCTACACCGCGGACCCGGCGCCGGAGATCCGCGAGGGCATGCGGGCGATCGAGCGGCAGGTGACCGGTCTCATCGCGGCCGGGCAGAACGCCGGCACGCTGCGCGCGGGCGACCCGCAGCTGGTGATCCTCGCGGCGCACGCCCTGGTCTACGGGCTGTCCCAGATGGTCGTCGACGGCTTCCTGCCCGCCGAGCACGCCGGTGAGCTGGCCGAACAGGTCCTCGACACGTTCGGGAAGGGCATCGGGCAGGCCTGATCCGGCGCTCCCCGCAGGCATTGACGGCACCTGGCGGCACTGATGTAATCGGCGATTACATTCGCCGGACACCAGGGGTCCCCATGCCGTTCGAGCAGCCCATCGCCACGGGCCGGATCACCGTGAACGCCTCCCCCGCCGCGGTCTACCGGATCGTCAGCGACCCGCCCGTCATGATCACCTTCGCCGAGGAGGCGTACCGCGCCCGCTGGCTCGGCCGTCCCGCCCGGGCCGCCGTCGGCGCCCGCTTCCGCGGCTACAACCGCAAGGGCCGCCGCCGCTGGTTCACCAACTGCACCGTCATCGCCGCCCGCGAGAACGAGCGGTTCGCCTACGACGTCGACGCCCCGTTCGGGCTGCCGATCTCCCGCTGGCAGTACGACATCGCGTCCGCGGAGGACGGCCAGAGCTGCACCGTCACCGAGACGAACTGGCTGCGCGTCCCGGTGTGGTTCATCCCGTTCGCCATCGCGCTGACCGGGACCGTGGACCGCCCCGCCCACAACGCCCGCAACATCGCCACCACCCTCGGCCGCCTCAAGGCGCACCTCGAAGCCGCCCCCGCGTCCTGACCGCGGTTCGGGCGCCCGACATACCACGACGATCCGGAGATCCTCTACACTCCTCCACTACGGAGCGTGTCGGGCATTCGAGGCACGGATGTGATCTCCATCAACCTGCGGCGTCCATCGCCGGCCTCCGAGAGGGCCTTTGCGCCGGTCCGACGGGGTTCGCCGAGATCCAATAGGAAGCTCCTATCAATCCGTTGCGATAGATCGATTTCTCTTTCACCTGCCGGTACGGCACGCTGAGTGACATCAGCCGCCGGACGGCACCCTCGCCGCGGCGGCCTTCCCACGCCTCTCCCGCGCGAGAGGCGCGCCCTTTCTCGTGACAAAAGGAGCATGCGTGCTTACTGTCGGTGACCAGTTCCCCGAGTACGAGCTGACCGCCTGCGTCTCGCTGGACCCGGACAACGCCTTCGAGACGATCAACCACAAGTCCTACGAGGGCAAGTGGCGCGTCGTGTTCTTCTGGCCCAAGGACTTCACCTTCGTCTGTCCGACCGAGATCGCCGAGTTCGGCCGCCTCAACGAGGACTTCGCCGACCGCGACGCCCAGGTGCTCGGCGCGTCCGTCGACAACGAGTTCGTCCACTTCGCCTGGCGCAAGGACCACCCGGACCTGCGCGAGATCCCGTTCCCGATGCTGTCGGACCTCAAGCGCGAGCTGTGCGAGGCCCTCGGCATCCTCACCGAGGACGGCGTCGCGCAGCGGGCGACCTTCATCGTCGACCCGAACAACGAGATCCAGTTCTCCATGGTGACCGCGGGCTCCGTCGGCCGCAACGTCAAGGAGGTCCTGCGGGTCCTCGACGCCCTGCAGAGCGACGAGCTGTGCCCCTGCAACTGGAACAAGGGCGAGGACACCCTCGACGCCGCCAAGCTGATGGCCGGTGCCTGATCCACCCGCTTCACCCCGCCGGCCGGCCCGCCCACGGCGCCCGCGACGCGCCGCGGCGGCCCGCCCCGGTCCCGACGGCCGGTCGCACCCGCGCGGCCG
>NZ_WBMR01000232.1 GCF_008923365.1 Actinomadura montaniterrae | reverse complement strand
GGGCGGCATCGGCGGGGGCGGCGGGCTGCCCGCGCCCGGTGGGGCGGCGGCCCGGCGGTGGGACGACGCCCGGCGGCGGCCCTGTCGTGATCGTGGAGGCTGCATCGGGCAGCCAGCATGCCAGAAAGTAGTCAGAATATGATCATTTCCCACAAATCCCCAGGTAGTACTACAAGTCCCCATATCTCAGGCGGGTCTCGGCTCATCACGAAGAGTGGCGGACCGGCCGCGAAAAGGGTTTGCGGCCGGGCGCGCGCGCCCGCCACAATCCGGAGCGACATGAGCAGACACCCCCGCCGGATGACCGCGCAGGAGACCGTGGCCGTCCTCGAACGCGGCGAGTACCGTGCCCCGTCCGGGCACACCGTCTCCATCGCCGACGACCTGGCGCGCTGCGTGCGCGACACCGTCCTGTACCGCCCGGAGGAGCTGGACGCCCTCCTCAAGGACCTCCCCGCCGCCGCTCCCGGCGCGGGCCCCGCCGCCGGCGCCGCGACGCGCGTCGAGGTGACCGACGAGACCACGCTCGCGGCGGCGCGGCGCCTGCTCGCGCCCGGGAAGGTCCCGCTGGCGCTGAACTTCGCGTCCGCCAAGAACCCCGGCGGCGGGTTCCTCAACGGCGCGCACGCGCAGGAGGAGGGCCTCGCGCGCTCGTCCGGCCTGTATCCGTCGCTGCGGGCCGCGAGGGAGTACTACGAGTTCCACCGCGCGCAGGGCGACCTGCTCTACAGCGACCACATGATCTACTCCCCCGGCGTGCCGGTGATCCGCACCGACGCCGGGCGGCTGCTGGACGAGCCGTACGGGGTCGCGTTCCTGACCTCGCCCGCTCCGAACCGGGGCGCGATCCGCGATCCCGAGAAGGCCGAGCGGATCCCCGAGGTGCTGCGTGTGCGCGCGCGGAAGGTCCTCGCGGTGGCGCTGGCCAGGGGCCACGGACGGCTGGTCCTGGGCGCGTGGGGCTGCGGCGTGTTCCGCAACGATCCGGCCGAGGTGGCGGAGGCGTTCGCCGGGCCGCTCGGGCCGGGCGGCGAGTTCGAGAACCGCTTCGAGCACGTCGTCTTCGCCGTCTGGGAGTCCGCCAAGGACACGCCCAGGCGCAACGCGTTCCGCCGCGTGTTCGGCTGACGCCCCCCGGCGGTCTAGGCCCCGCCGGGGGCTACTTGCCGCCGGCGTCCTCGACGTAGGACGCGATGCCGCGCAGCAGGACGTCGAGGCCGAACTCGAACCGCTCGGCGCCGCCCTCGTCGGTGAGGTCGTCCACCAGCGCCACGATGTGCGGGTACCGGCCGGGCGGCAGGGCCTTGTAGTACTCGCGGATCTCGGCGAGGTACTTGTGGAAGTGCTCCCACGGGTCCTCGTCGCCCTTGACCGTCGCGGTGTAGAAGGTGTCCTCGATGGCGTCGGCGTCGATGTACATGCCCAGCGTGTCGACGGCGAGCCCGGCGACCTTCGGCGGGACGCCGCCCGCGATCATGAGGCCGAGCTGCGCCTCGGCGACGGCGAGCAGGTGCGGGCCCGTCGGGATCAGCCCCATGGAGACCTTCGCGATGTCGCGGTGCGAGGTGTAGACGCGGCGGACCTCCATCGCCACCTCCTTCAGCTGCTCGCGCCACCGGTCCGGATCGGGCCGCTCCGGCAGCCTGATCTCGGCGGCGACCCGGTCGAGCATCAGCTCGCGCAGCTCCTGCTTGTCCGAGACGTGCGCGTAGAGGGACGCCGGGCCGGTGCCGAGCTCCTGCGCGACGCGGCGCATGGTGACCGCCTCCAGCCCCTCGGCGTCCAGGACCCCGATCGCCGTCTCGACGACGAGCTCCTGCGTGAGCGGCTGCCGGGACGGCGCGGGCCTGCGGGGCCGGCGGCCCGGGGGCGTCGGCATGTCCGGACGTGCGCTGGCCACCTCGGGACCTCCCAATTTCGCGATACATCTTGACTATCCGGGAACGCGATATATCTTCTCTACCTGAGAGACAAAATCACGACACGAACATCGTACTTGACACGAACGCCGTTCCCACCTTAGAACGGTGTTCGTAGCAACGAACGCTGTTCCTATCGGAGACGGACATGACCGAGACACTGCAGACCCCCGCCGGGGCCACCGGCACGGCCGGCTACCGCTGGCGCTGGGCCGCCCTCTTCGTGATCCTCGCCGGCGAGATCATGGACATGCTGGACTCCCTGATCACCAACATCGCCGCCCCCACCATCCGCGCCGAGCTGGGCGGCTCCGCCGCCACCATCCAGTGGCTCGCCGCCGGCTACACCCTCGCCATGGCGGTCGGCGTCATCACCGGCGGCAGGCTCGGCGACCTGTACGGCCGCAAGCAGATGTTCATCGTCGGCGCGGCCGGCTTCACCGCCGGCTCCCTGCTGTGCGGCGTGGCCGTCTCGCCCGGCATGCTGATCGGCGCCCGGCTGATGCAGGGCCTGTTCGGCGCGCTGATGCTGCCGCAGGGCATCGGCATGATCAAGCAGATGTTCAGCGAGAAGGAGATGGGCGCCGCGTTCGGCGCGTTCGGCCCGGTCATGGGACTGTCGTCGGTCGGCGGCCCGGTGCTGGCCGGCTGGCTGATCGACGCCGACCTGTGGGGCACCGGCTGGCGGATGATCTTCCTGATCAACCTGCCGCTCGGCCTCGCCGCGGTGCTCGCCGGGCTGCGCTTCCTGCCGTCCGGACGGTCCCCGCACGCCTCCCGGCTCGACCTCACCGGCGCCGCGCTGGCCTCCGTCGGCGCCGGGCTGATGATCTACCCGCTGGTGCAGGGCCGCGAGCTGGACTGGCCCGCCTGGACGTTCGCGATGATCGCCGCGTCCCTGCTCGTCTGGGCGCTCTTCGCCTGGTACGAGACGCGCAAGCAGCGCGCCGGCGCCGACCCGCTGATCATCCCGAGCCTGTTCCGCAAGCGCGGCTTCACCGGCGGGCTCGTCGTCGGCGTCGTGTTCTTCACCGCCATGGCGGGCACCGGCCTGGTGCTCTCGCTGTTCTTCCAGCTCGGCCTCGGCTTCTCGCCGCTCAAGGCCGGCCTGGCGCAGATCCCGTGGTCGGCCGGCGTCGTCCTCGGCTTCGGCGCGGCCCAGGCCGTCCAGCGGTTCGGCCGCGCCGTCATCCAGGCGGGCGCCCTCATCATGGCGGCCGGCATGGCCGGGATGTTCGTCACGCTGCAGCTGGCGGGCACCGGCGTCACCCCGTGGCAGCTCATCCCCGCCCTGCTCGTGACCGGGCTCGGCATGGGGCTGCTGATGGCGCCGTTCTTCGACATCGCCCTGGCGGGCGTCGAGCCCGCGGAGGCCGGGTCCGCCGGCGGCACCCTCACCGCCGTCCAGCAGCTCGGCAGTTCGCTCGGCGCTGCCGTCCTCGGCACGATCTTCTTCGGCCTGCTCGGCGGGCACGTCGCCACCGCCGCCGACGACGGGTCGGCCGCGCTGCGCGGGCGGCTCGCCGCCGTGTCCGTCCCCGCCGCGCAGCAGGAGCGCATCGTGACCGGCCTGCGCGAGTGCGGCCGCGACCGGGCCACCGCCAAGGACGCCGAGGCCATCCCGGCGTCCTGCGCGCGGATGCAGGACGACGTCAAGGCGGCGATCGCCGCGGCGCCCTCCGCCGCCCCCGCGATCCAGAAGGCCGTCGCGGCGGACGCGGCGCACTCGGCCAAGGCCGGGTTCACCGGCGCCATGGAGATCACGCTGTGGATCGTGGCCGGCATGCTCGGCCTGACCTTCCTGGCGGTCTTCCTGCTGCCGAAGCACGCCCGCCCGCAGGACGCCCCGGGCGGCGGCGCGCAGCCCGCGACAGCCTGACCCCGCCGGACGGCCCCACGGCTCCGGCGGCTCCCGGCCCGGCATCCCGCGACCCGGCCGCCCGGCGGCCCGCGCCCCGCGATCCCGGCCCGGCAACCCCGGAGAAAGGCCCGCGGCGAGGACGAGCGCTCCTGCGCGGAGCGCGCGTCCCGCCGCGGGCCTTCCGGCGTACCGCCGACGGCACCGGAGCGGCGCCGGTCAGACCTTCGCCAGCACCTCCGACGCCAGCAGCTCCAGGTGGTCCAGGTCGCTCAGGTCGAGGACCTGCAGGTAGATCCGCTCGGCGCCGAGCTCCCCGAACCGCCCGATCTTCTCCACGACCTCGGCCGGGGTGCCCGCGAGGCCGTTCTGCCGCAGCTCGTCCACCCCGCGGCCGATCGCGTCGGCGCGGCGCGCGAGCTCCGCCTCGTCGCGCCCGCAGCAGACGACCTGCGCCGCCGAGTACACGATCGGCTTCGTCCGGCCCGCGTCCCGGCAGGCCGCCCGGACCCGGTCGAACGCGCCGCCGGTGTCCTCGACCTGGTGGAACGGCACGTTGTACTCGTCGGCGTACGCGGCGGCCAGGCGCGGCGTGCGCTTCGGCCCGAGGCCGCCGAGGATCACCGGCGGGCCGCCCGCCTGCGCCGGCTTCGGCAGCGCCGGCGAGTCCTTCAGCGTGTAGTGCTCGCCGGCGAAGGAGAAGGTCTCGCCGTCCGGCGTCCCCCACAGCCCGGTGACGATCCGGATCTGCTCCTCCAGCCGCTCGAACCGCTCCTTCAGGCTCGGGAACGGGATGCCGTACTGGACGTGCTCCTCCTCGAACCAGCCCGTCCCGATGCCGAAGTCGACGCGGCCGCCGCTCATCTGGTCGACCTGCGCGACGGAGATCGCCAGCGGGCCCGGGTAGCGGAACGTGCCGGCCGTCACCAGCGTGCCGAGCCGGATCCGGCTCGTCTCGCGGGCCAGCGCGCCGAGCGTGACCCAGGAGTCGGTCGGGCCCGGCAGGCCCGAGACGTTGCCCATCTTCGTGTAGTGGTCGGAACGGAAGAACGCGTCGAAGCCGAGGTCCTCCGTCGCCTTGGCCACAGACAGCAGTGTTTCGTAGCTCGCCCCCTGCTGGGGCTCGGTGAAGATCCGTAGACGCATGAGTCCATACTCGTACGCCCGCGCCCCGGCCCGCGCCACGGGACCTACTTCGCGCCCGCCCGCTTCGACTGGGGCGTGCCCGCGTGCGGCCTCTTCGGCGCGTGCTTCTTGCCCCCGGCCTGCGCGGCGTGCCCCTTCTTCACCGGGCTCTTCTTCGGCGCGCCCTTCTTCGGGGTGCTCTTCTTCGCCGTGATCCGGGTGCGCACCGTCGCGGAGTCGTTGCCGGGGTTCAGGTCGGTGGTCGACGACGTGACCCGCGACCGGTACGCCAGGACCTTCCCTGACCGGACGTTCCCGGCCGGCAGCACCTTCAGGCGCAGCGTCCGCGTCTCGCCGGGCCGCAGCGACCCGACCCCGCACACGAAGCCCCGCGTCTCGGGGATGCACGCGGCGTTCCCGGTGAGCAGCCGCACCGGCCCCGACGCGTGGACGAACACGTCCTCGGCCGTGGCCGGCCCCCGGTTGCGGACCTTCAGCTCGTAGGAGATCGGCGCGCCCGAGCGCGCGGTCGCCGGGGCGGTCTTCACCATGACCAGGTCCGCCGTCCGGGCGACGCGCGCCACCGGGAAGTCCTCGGCGTCGCGCACGCCGCGCCACGTCACCGTCGCGGGCATCCGGAGCGCCTCGTCCGGACGGGCGCGCCGGGCCACCTTCGCCCGGATCATCCCGGCGACCGTCTCGCCGGGGCGGACCGCGCCGAGGTCGCACTCGACCGTCCACCCGCTCACCGCGCAGTCGCGCCGTCCCGACACGAACTCCAGCGCCTTCGGCAGCGTCGCGCGGAACACGGCCCGGCCCGTCCTGGCCGGCCCCTTCGCCGTCACCGCGAACGGCCAGTCGTACGTGCGGCCGGGAAGCACCGTCCTGCCGGGACCGCTGGTGTGCAGCCGCACCGACCTGGCCTTCTTCTTGTGCTTGACGGGCTTCGCGTGCGGCGCCGGGCGTCCCTGCCCTTTGCCCTTGCCCTTGCCCTTGCCCTTGTGGCCGTGGTCGCCCTTCTGCCCCTTGCCCTTGCCGCCGTGGTGGCCGCCGTGCCCCGACGGCCCGGGGCCGTCGGCCTGCGCGCCGCCGGCCGCGCCCACCAGCGGCACCACGCCCAGCAGCGGGGCGGCGGCCAGCACCGCGAGCCCCCGCGCGCAGTCGCGCCCCGTCATCTTCCGGATCACCGTGGAACCCCCCGTGGCCTGCGCCTTCGTAGCGGACAGGTCCGTTGTAGCGAGCGCACGGTAAAACCGCTAGCGCAACGTCGGCGTGTCGTCACGGACAGTCACATCGGGCGGAAGGGCCCGTTCTGGGCGATCAACCTCGGGAATCTCCTGCGACGAAACGGGCGCAACCTGTTGAATCGGCGATGACCTGGATCCGAATCATGGAGTTGACATGGCAGTCTTCGGCGTCGACTACGCGTGGGGACGCCCCGGCGCGTCCGCGCTGAAACGCGCCGGGGCGAAGTTCGCGTGCCGCTACCTCTCGCACGACACCACCGGCAAGAACCTCACCCGCGCCGAGGCGGACGAGCTGTCGGAGGCCGGCATCTGGCTGGTGGTGGTGTGGGAGACCGCCGCGAACCGGGCGCTGGACGGCAAGGCCGCGGGGACCGCCGACGCGCAGGCCGCCGCGAGCCAGGCCGAGTCCTGCGGCATGCCCGGCGACCGGCCGATCTACTTCGCGGTCGACTGGGACGCCTCGTCCTCCCAGCAGAGCGCGATCAACGCCTACCTGGACGGCGCCGCGTCCGTCCTCGGCCGCGACCGCGTCGGGCTGTACGCCGGATACGGGCCGGTCAACCGGGCGTTCGACGCCGGGAAGATCACCTACGGGTGGCAGACCTACGCCTGGTCCGGCGGCCGCTGGGACGCGCGCGCCCAGCTCCAGCAGTACTCCAACGACCACACCATCAACGGCGTCGGCCTCGACTACGACCGCGCCGTGAAGGACGACTATGGGCAGTGGCGCGTCGGCGTCTCGCCCGGGGAGGACGACGAAATGCCGAGCTACGTGTCCGTCGGCACGACCAAGGAGCAGCAGCTGCCCGCCGGCCAGTGGACCAACGTCAGCTGGCAGCACGACTACGCCGACTCCGAGCACCAGCACAGCGACTCGGGCGGCCCCAGCCTCCTGTGGGGCTCGGCCTACTATTCGCTGACCGCCGCGGTGACCGTCACCGGCGTGCCGGCGGGCACGCTGATCCAGGCCCGCGCGGTCGAGGTCGACGCCAAGGACGACAGCAAGGTCACCGGCGGCCCCGTGCAGGACTACGTGTCGGCGGGCGACCAGACCCACATCGTGTACTCGATCGGCGCCGACACCGTGGGCGACGGCTACCGGGTCCGGTTCCAGGTCGCCCAGCACGGCAGCGGCGCCGCGAAGGTCGCCACCGGGGGCAGCGCCAAGGTCTTCTTCTGGCGCTGACCCCGTCGGGCCGCTGCGGCCCGATCGTCAGAAGTCGTCGTTGGTGTAGGGGGCCAGCGGGACGGTGAGGGCGGCGTCCAGGCGCGCGGCGGCGCCCGGGGTGTGCTCGGTGACCGCGCCGATGCGCACCAGCGTGGCGAGCGTCGCGCCGCCGAGGTAGACGGCGCCGAGGTCGGCGACGCTCAGCGACAGGTCCGGTGCGTCGGCCGTGGGCTCGCAGCCGGGCGCGGGCCCGGTCGTCAGCCGCCACCGCCCGTGGTTGGCGGGGATCCGGGTGTCCGCGACGTCCAGCACGAACGCGTCGCCGGCCGCCCACGAGCGGGCGCGGAGCGCGGCCGGGACGTCGACGAGCCGCAGCCACAGCGCGCCGTACCCGCCGGTCACCCTGACCTGGTCGGGGTCGGCGGCCATGTGCGGCAGCAGGTCGTCCACCGGCCGGGTCGGCGCCTTGATCCGCGAGGTCAGGTCGATGCCGGCGAGGTACCGCCAGAGCGCCGCCTCGACCCGGGCGTCCGCCGCGACGAGGTCCTCCAGCCGGACGGTGCCGTGGCCCGTCCGGTAGATCGCGTAGCCCTCGGGGTGGACGACGACGCGCGGCTCGGTGAGCTGCTCGTCGCTCAGCTCCTCCTCGGGCAGGACGTTGCGGGACCACCACTCGGCGTCGCGCACCAGGCCGCCCGGACGGCGGGCCAGGGCGGCCTCGTGGATCGGGCCGAGGACGCCGGGCGCCTCATCGGGGTCGACCAGCCGCAGCGGCCGCGGGTCGGGCTCGGTGCGCAGGGCGAGCGGGCGGGAGGTGTCGACCTCCAGCTCCATGGCCCGGTCCGCGAGGCCGAAGCCGTAGCGGCCGTAGATCGCGCTCTCGGACGCCCACAGCGCCGCGACGGGACGGGACGCCGCGATCGCGTCGGCGTGCATCCGCTCGATCATCGCCGACAGCACGCCGCGGCGGCGGTGCGTCGGCAGCACCCCGACCGCGGTGACCGCGGAGCAGGCGACGGTCCCGCCCGGCACGGCCAGCCGCATCGGCAGCGCGGCCAGCTGCCCCGCCCGGACGCCGCCGGACCAGGCGCCGACGCGCTCGGCGCGCCGCATCATCCAGCGCCAGCGTTCCCGGTCGCGCTCGCGGATGCGCTGGTGGAACACCAGCCCGGAGAAGTCGATCATCCCGTCCAGATCGGCCTCGGGGACGTCCCTGATCTCCAGATCGGTCATGCGCCCACGGTAACCAGCGCCCGCAACCGGTTTTCCGGGCGCGTCCCGTCAGCCCCTGACGAGCGTCGCGAGGCACTCCACGTGCTGGGTCATCGGGAAGGCGTCGAAGGCGCGGAGGGTCTCCAGCGTCCAGCCGCGCTCGCCGAAGTAGCCGAGGTCGCGGGCCAGCGTCGCGGGGTCGCAGGACACGTAGGCGATCTTGCGTCCGGCGAGCCGGGTGATGTGCTCGACGACGTCGCGGCCCGCGCCGGTGCGGGGCGGGTCGAGGACGACGACGTCCGCGCGGCGGACGCGCTCGCCCCGGTGGTGGCCGCCGCCGCGCTTGTTCTGCGTGCGCGAGCCGCCGGAGGCGCGGCCGAACTCCAGGTCGGCGATGATCTCCTCGACGGGGCCGCGCTCGATCGAGACGTTCTTCAGGTCCCGCAGGTTGAACCGGGCGTCCCGGACGGCCTGCCCGTCGGACTCGACGCCGACGACGAGGCCGTCGGGGCCGATCCGGTCGGCGAGGACGCCGGCGAACAGGCCGACGCCGCAGTACAGGTCGAGGGCGATGTCGCCCGGCTTGGGCTCCAGCGCGTCCACGACGGCGTCGGCGAGCAGCTGCGCGGCGCCCGGGTGGACCTGCCAGAACCCGCTGCCGCTGACCTGGAACATCCGGCCGGAGACGCTCTCGCGGACGTACGGCGGGTTCGATCCCGGCTCGGGCTTGCCGCGCACCAGCCGGACGGGCACGTCCAGCCGGGGCACGCGGATCTTGCGGCGGTCCCGGCCGCGCAGCACCACGAGCCGGTCGCCGGTGGTGGCGGACACGATGCCCTCGACGCCGGACGCGCCGGGCCAGCGCTTGCGCTCGATGCCCATCAGCTCGACGCCCGGGTGGGCGATCAGGCACTCGTCGACCGGCTCGATGTCGTGCGAGCGGTGCCGGCGCAGGCCGACCGCGCCGGCGTCCACGGAGAACTGGACGCGGGTGCGCCAGCCGAGGCCCGGCGGCGGCACCACGTCGCCGTCGACGGGGTACGGGACCTCCTCGACGACGACCGTGCGGGTGATCCCGGCGAGCCGGCTCAGCTGCTCCTCGACGACGGCGGCCTTGAGGGCGCGCTGCGCGGGCAGCGAGGCGTGCTGCCAGTCGCAGCCGCCGCAGCGGCCGGGGCCGGCGAACGGGCAGGGCGGCTCGACCCGGTCCGGGGACGCCTCGATGATCTCCACGGCGTCGGCGCGCAGGAAGTTCTTGGTGCGGTCGGTGACCCGGGCCCGCACCCGCTCCCCGGGCAGCGCGTGCCGCACGAACACCACGCGGCCCTCGTGCCGGGCGACGCAGAACCCCCCGTTGGCGACGTTGCCGATCTCCAGTTCGAGGATCTCGGGAACGTCGGTCTCCGAGCCGGTGGCTCGCGAGGGGGACGTGCCCCCCGGGCCGGCTCCGTCGGTTTCACTCACGGTCGGAAACACTACCGCCGGACGGGCGCGCTTCGACCCGCGGCGGCCGCCGGGACGAGCCCGGCCCGGGCGGCTCTACCCGGCCCTTCAGCCGGTCGGAGGAGTGCAGCTGCCAGGCGACGCTGGTGACCATGACGCCGGGCTGGAACAGCAGCCGGCCCTTCAGCCGCAGCGCGCTCTGGTTGTGCAGCAGCTGCTCCCACCAGTGCCCGACGACGTACTCGGGGATGAAGACGGTGACGACGTCGCGGGGGCTGCGGCGCCGGACGCTCTTGACGTAGGCGAGGACGGGCCGGGTGATCTCCCGGTACGGGGAGTCGAGGATCTTCAGCGGGACGGGGATGTCCAGGGCGTCCCACTCCTGCTGGAGCCGGGCGGACTCCTCGGCGTCCACCGCGACCGTGACGGCCTCCAGCGAGGACGGGCGGGTCGCGCGGGCGTACGCCAGCGCCCGCAGCGTCGGCTTGTGGATCTTGGAGACCAGGACGATGGCGTGGTTGCGGGCGGGCAGCGCCACGTCCTCGCCGGACGGCACGAGCTCCTCGGCGACCCGGTCGTAGTGCCGCCGGATCGCCCGCATCAGCAGGAACAGCAGCGGCATCGCGATGCAGACGATGTAGGCGCCGAGCAGGAACTTGGTGAGCAGCACGACGACGAGGACGATGCCGGTGAGCGTGGCGCCGAACGCGTTGATGGCGCGGGAGGTCCGCATCCGCCGCCGCTGCGCCGGGTCGGTCTCGGTGGCGAGCAGCCGGTTCCAGTGCCGGACCATGCCGACCTGGCTGACGGTGAACGAGACGAACACGCCGACGGTGTACAGCGGGATCAGCCTGCTGACGGACGCGTCGTAGGCGTAGATCAGCAGCCCGGCCATGGTGGCGAGGATGATGATGCCGTTGCTGAACGCGAGGCGGTCGCCGCGGGTGTGCAGCTGACGGGGCAGGTAGCGGTTCTGCGCGAGCACGGACGCCAGCACCGGGAACCCGTTGAAGGCGGTGTTCGCGGCGAGGAACAGGATCAGCGCGGTCATCGTGGTGACCAGCCCGAACCCGACCTCGAAGTTGCTGAACACGGTGTGCGCGACCTGCGCGATCACCGGGTCGGCGTCGGTGACCTCCTTGCCGGTGGCCGGGTTGATCAGGTGGCTGCCCTGGTCGGGCGAGGCGAACTTGGCGTGCGTGATGTAGGCGAACGCGGTGACCCCGCCGAACATCGTCATCGCGACGATCCCGAGCATCAGCAGCGTCTTGGCGGCGTTCTCGCCCTTGGGCTTGCGGAACGCGGGCACGCCGTTGCTGATCGCCTCGACGCCGGTCAGCGCCGCACAGCCGGACGAGAAGGCTCTGAGCAGCAGGAACACCAGCGCGAACCCGGCGACGCCGGTCTCGTCCCCGTGGATCTGGTAGTGCGCGGTCTCCGCGTCCAGGTGCGTGCCCAGCACCAGCCGGCCGAGCCCCCACAGCAGCATGGCGACGATGGAGAACATGAACAGGTAGGTCGGGACCGCGAAGGCGACCCCGGCCTCCTTGAGGCCGCGCAGGTTGCCGATGGTGAGCAGCACGACGATGCCGATGGCGACGGCCACCTCGTGCGGCTGCATGAACTTCAGCAGGGCGCCGAGGTTCTCCACCCCGGACGACACCGAGACCGCGACGGTCATGACGTAGTCGACGAGCAGGGCGCTGGCGACGACCACGCCCCAGTTCCCGCCGAGGTTGGTGGTGGCGACCTCGAAGTCGCCGCCGCCGCTCTGGTAGGCGCGGACGTTCTGCCGGTACGACGCGACGACGGTGAGCAGGATCACCACCACGGCCGCGGCGACCCAGGGGGTGTAGTGGTAGGTCACGAGACCCGCGGCGGCGAGCGCGAGCAGGATCTCCTGGGGGGCGTACGCCACGGAGGACAGGGCGTCGCTGGCGAAGATCGGCAACGCGACCCTCTTCTTCAGCAGCTGTTCGTGCTGCTGGGCGCTGCTGAGGGCGCGGCCCAGGATGAGCCGCTTCGCAAGGTCCGGAACCTTTGACACGGAAGGAGAGCCTAGCCCGTCCGCCAGATGCGCCTCCCCGGCCCCGCCTTCTGGGCGGCCGGGTAGTGCTCGCCTGGGCGGATGTGTAGTTTTGCAGCCCGGCAGGGATCATTCAGGAAAGCGATCCTCGGGTGCAGCACGGCGTCGGCGGACCGGCGGCGGATGCCGTGCACGGCGCGGGGGGTACAGGGGGGACGTCCCCCTGGACGGAAGAAGGAACGGCCGTGCATATCGTGATCATGGGGTGCGGGCGGGTCGGGTCGACGCTCGCCCACATCCTCGAGGACAAGGGCCATACCGTGGCCATCATCGACCAGAGCCCGGAGGCGTTCCGCCGGCTGCGCAGCGGCTTCAAGGGCCGGCGCATCACCGGGTTCGGGTTCGACCGCGATGTGATCGTCGAGGCGGGCATCGAGAACGCGGACGCGTTCGTGGCCGTCAGCAGCGGCGACAACTCCAACATCATCTCGGCGCGGGTGGCCCGCGAGACGTTCGGCGTCGACAACGTGGTGGCCCGGATCTACGATCCCCGGCGCGCCGAGGTGTACCAGCGGCTCGGCATCCCCACGGTCGCGACGGTCCGCTGGACGGCCGACCAGATCCTGCGCCGGCTGCTGCCCGAGGGCGCGGAGCCGCTGTGGCGCGACCCGACCGGCGCGGTGCTGCTCGCGGAGCTGGACTCCGGGCACCTGTGGGTCGGCGAGAAGGTCGGCGCGCTGGAGGAGCACGCGGACTGCCGGGTGGCGTTCCTGTCCCGGATGGGCGAGGCGCTCGTCCCGGAGCGCAACACGGTGATCCAGGACGGCGACATCGTGCACATCATCGCGCGCGCCGACGAGGTCGAGCGGATCAACGCCGCCGTCGCGGCGCGGAACGAGGAGGGCGCCTGATGCGGGTCGCGATCGCCGGGGCCGGCGCGGTGGGCCGCTCCATCGCCCAGGAGCTGCTGGAGAACGGCCACGAGGTGCTCCTGATCGACAAGAGCCCGAAGGCCATCAAGGTGGAGATGGTGCCGCGCGCGGAGTGGCTGCTGGCCGACGCGTGCGAGATCTCCGCGCTGGACGACGCGGCGCTGGAGCGCTGCCAGGTGGTGGTGGCCTCGTCCGGCGACGACAAGGTCAACCTGGTGGTGTCGCTGCTCGCCAAGACCGAGTACGGGGTGCCGCGGGTGGTGGCGCGGATCAACCATCCGAACAACGAGTGGCTGTTCAACGAGTCGTGGGGGGTGGACGTCGCGGTGTCCACGCCGCGGCTGCTGTCGGCGCTGGTGGAGGAGGCCGTCAGCGTCGGCGACCTGGTCCGGCTGATGACGTTCCGGCAGGGCGAGGCGAACCTGGTGGAGCTGACGCTGCCCGACAACGCGCCGCTCGGCGGCGAGCGGGTCGGGTCGGTGAGCTGGCCGCGCGACACGGCGCTGGTGGCGATCCTGCGCGAGGGCCGGGTGCTGGTGCCGACGCCGGACGACACCCTGGAGCCGGGCGACGAGCTGATGTTCGTGGCCAGCCAGGACGTGGAGGACGAGCTCGCGGAGCTGCTCGGCGGCCGGTAGACGCGGAGCGGGGGCGGGCCGGGCGGCCCGTCCCCGCCACCGCCGAGGCTCGGTCAGGCGCGGCCGGGCTCGCCGTCGTCCTCGCCGGCGGGGAGCGGGGTGCGGCCGCGGGCGAGCAGCCACACCATGGTGGCGAGCGCGGCGACCTGCAGCGGCCAGCCCATCACGATCTTGGCGGGGCCGAGCAGCCCGCTCTGGTCGCCGGACGCGAGGTAGATCGGGTACTGGACGGCGACCCGCAGCGCGCACGGCAGCACCAGCAGCCAGGTCAGCCGGGAGCACAGCTTGACGATGCCGGGGTCGGACCGCCAGGCGGTCGGGTCGCCGGTGACGGAGCCGATGATGAAGCCGACGATCGGCCAGCGCACCGCGATCGAGAAGATCATCGCGGCGGCGTAGCCGGCGTTCAGCATGATGCCGGGCAGGAACGCGTCCTCGGCCTTGCCGGAGCGCAGCGCGAAGAACGCCGCGATCGCGATGCCGACGAGGCTGTTCAGCACGAACTGGACGCTGGTGCGCTGCGCGATCCGCAGCACGAGCAGCACCACCGCCGCGCCGATCCCGACGCCGACGGACAGCTTGATGTCCTTGGACGCGACGTAGGTCGCGGTGAAGCCGATGGTGGGGACGGCGGCCTCGACCATGCCGCGGACGCCGCCGAGCGCCTTGCTGAGCTGGGCCCGCACGGCGGCCTCGACGGTGTCGTGGGCGTCGCCGGCGCCGGTGCGCCCGGGCGCGGGATCGCCGGGC
>NZ_WBMR01000231.1 GCF_008923365.1 Actinomadura montaniterrae | reverse complement strand
GTGCCGGGCGCGGCGGCGAGGGCCGGGCCGGCCCCCACCGCGAGCCAGGGCAGCAGAGCGGCCAGCGTCACCGCGCGTCTGACCGCTCTCACGCCGTGCCCGCCGTCACGCCTCGTCCGCCAGCCGGTCCGCCGGCCGGTCCGCCCGATGGCCGCCCGGCGCCGGGTCCGCCTCGGGGCGGACGTCGTTTTCCCGCACCACGGCCCCGATGGTAGTCGGGACCGGCCGGGCGCCGGACTTCCGCGGCGGATCAGCCCACCGGATGGCGCCGTCCCGGCGTGTTCGGCCGCCCGCCGCGCGCCGCGGGCGCCGGGACGCCCGGCACGGCGGCCAGGTCGACCGGCTTGGCCTGGCACAACGCGGCGAGGTCATGGCCGCGGATGCCGAGCGCGGTGGACGGCTCGCCGGTCGGGGTGTAGACGACGTCCGGGCCGGGCGGGCCGTCCACCAGCCGCTGGTCGATCAGCAGCGGCATCGACTCCGGCAGCAGCAGCGGGCAGACCAGCCCGGCCGCGTACTCGGTGACGGCGTTGACCAGGTCGGCGCGGGCGGGCCCGACCCGCCGGGCGCCCATGGCGCGGCGGACCGCCTCGCCGGGCGGCCGGTCCCCCGCCCGGACGATCACGCCCGTCAGGAAGCACCGGCCGGGACGCGCGCCGCCGCAGTCGAAGTCGTCGTGCGCCGGCGCGTCGTGCGCCGCGTCGTCGCGCCCCGGCGCGTCGCGCGCCAGGGCCTCGCGGGCCGCGTCGTCACGGGCAGCGTCGTCACTGGCCGGGCCACGGGCAGGGTCGGCGTGCGGCGGATAGCCGTACTCGAGATCGCCGAGGGGCGGGCCGCCGGGGTCGGAGTCGTCGCAGGCGAAGACGCGCGTCACCAGGCACCGGTCCGCCGGGAGGCCGAGCGCCTTCGGCAGCTCGTCGGCGTGGGCGATGCCGATGGGCAGCCGCACGATCTCGTGCACGGCCTCCCATTCGAGCAGCGCGCGGTGGAGGGTGAGCGCGTCCTTCATGATCTGGCTCCGTCCCGCGGGGCGACGCCCCGCACAGCCCCGTGTCGGTCTCCCTGTGCCCCCGTACGTTGCACTCTGCGGGGAATCACCCCACATACCCGAGGTGCTCCGATCAACACTCGCCGAACGGCAGGTGAAGCCTCCCGATGCGCCTGCGCCGCAGGTGCGGCGGACCGTACCGCCTGGGGATCCCGCTACCGTGGTGCGTACGGGAGGCTCACCGGCGGTCGCGCCGGCGGCATCGGGGTGCCCAGAACGTAACCCGGGGCCGACGCCGTGTGAAGGGCCCGCGCCCGCCGAAAGTCCTTTGTCAGCCCGCTCACCAAGGAAATACGCTCGATGGCCGTGCTCGACCAGGTGCCCGACGACAACGAGAACCCCAGCGCCGCGGCGCGCCGCAGGACCGCGATCGCGGAGCTGCTGCGCCGGATAGCGCCGGTCGCCGACGGGCTCGGCGAGCGGTTCGCCGCCGCCGGGCACGAGCTGGCGCTGGTCGGCGGGCCCGTCCGGGACGCGCTGCTGCGCCGCCCGTCCAAGGACGTCGACCTGACCACCGACGCGCCGCCGCAGAAGATCCTGGAGATCATCGACGGCTGGGCCGACAACGTCTGGACGATCGGCATCGAGTTCGGCACGGTCGGGCTCCGCAAGGACGGCCACGAGCTGGAGATCACCACCTACCGCAGCGAGTCCTACGACCCGAAGTCCCGCAAGCCGGAGGTGTCGTACGGCACGTCCCTCGTCGAGGACCTGCGGCGCCGCGACTTCGCGGTGAACGCGATGGCCGCGCGGCTGCCCGGGTACGAGTTCGTCGACCCGTTCGGCGGCCTCACCGACCTGCAGCGCAAGGTGCTGCGGACGCCCGGCAGGCCGGAGGACTCGTTCAGCGACGACCCGCTGCGGATGATGCGGGCCGCCCGGTTCGCCGCGCAGCTCGGCTTCACCGTCGCGCCCGACGTCGTCCAGGCGATGAAGGACATGGCGGGGCGGATCGAGATCGTCTCCGCCGAGCGGGTGCGCGACGAGCTGTCCAAGCTGATCTGCGGGCGGTACCCGCGGGAGGGCCTCGCGCTCCTGGTCGACACCGGCCTCGCCGCGCACGTCCTGCCGGAGCTGCCGAAGCTGCGGCTCGAGATCGACGAGCACCACCGGCACAAGGACGTCTACGAGCACTCGCTGATCGTGCTGGAGCAGGCGATCGCGCAGGAGAAGGAGGGGCCCGACCTGGTCCTGCGGCTCGCGGCACTGCTGCACGACATCGGCAAGCCGCGGACCCGCCGGTTCGAGGCCGGGGGCCGGGTGTCGTTCCACCACCACGAGGTCGTCGGCGCGAAGATGACCCGCAAGCGGCTGACCGCGCTGCGCTACCCGAAGGACGTCGTCGCCGACGCGTCGCGCCTGGTCGAGCTGCACCTGCGGTTCCACGGCTACGGCACCGGCGAGTGGACGGACTCGGCCGTCCGCCGGTACGTCCGGGACGCCGGTCCGCTGCTCACCCGGCTGCACAAGCTGACCCGCGCCGACTGCACCACCCGCAACAAGCGCAAGGCCGACCGGCTCCGCCGCACCTACGACGACCTGGAGGCGCGGATCGAGCGGCTCGCCGAGGAGGAGGAGCTCGCCGCGATCCGGCCGGAGCTGGACGGCAACGAGATCCAGGCGATCCTCGGCATCCGGCCGGGCCCGCTCGTCGGCAGGGCCTACAAGTTCCTCCTCGAGCTGCGCCTCGACCAGGGCATGATCGGCAAGGAGGCCGCCGAGCGGGAGCTGCGCCGCTGGGCCGCCGAGGAGGGGATCGAGCCCGAGGACGGCGAATCCCCCGAGGGGGGACGACCCCCCACACCCCCCGGGCCGACCGGGTCGGAGTCGTGATGATCCCGCTGCAGCTGGGCCGGATGAGCCCCGCCGAGACCGAGCGGATGCTCGCGTTCGACCGCGACCACATCTGGCACCCGTACGCGCCGATGCCCGCGACGGCGCCCGCCCTGCCCGTCGTGTCCGCGGACGGCGTCCGGCTCACCCTCGCCGACGGCACCGAGCTGATCGACGGGATGTCGTCGTGGTGGGCGGCGATCCACGGCTACAACCACCCGAAGCTGAACGCCGCCGTCACCGGGCAGCTCGGCAAGATGGCGCACGTCATGTTCGGCGGGCTCACCCACCCGCCCGCCGTGCGGCTCGCCGAGCGCCTCGTCGAGCTGACGCCCGAGCCGCTGACCAAGGTGTTCTTCGCCGACTCCGGCTCCGTCGCCGTCGAGGTCGCGATCAAGATGGCGATGCAGTACTGGCGGTCGCAGGGGCGCCCGGAGCGGCGCCGGCTGCTGACCGTCCGCGGCGGCTACCACGGCGACACCTTCGGCGACATGGCGGTCGCCGACCCCTTCAACGGCATGCACCGGGAGTTCAGCGACGTCCTCGCGCGGCACGTGTTCGCGCCGGTGCCGCCGCTCGGCTACACCGCCGACCCCGACCAGGCCTACATCGACGAGGTCGCGAAGCTCGCCGCCGAGCACGTCCACGAGCTCGCCGGGATCATCGCCGAGCCGATCGTCCAGGGCGCCGGCGGCATGCGCTTCTACGCCCCCGAGTACCTGCGGGCCCTCCGCGACATCGCCGACGAGCACGGCCTGCTGCTGGTCCTGGACGAGATCGCCACCGGGTTCGGCCGCACCGGCGAGCTGTGGGGCTGCGACCACGCCGAGGTCGTCCCCGACATCATGTCCGTCGGCAAGGCCCTGACCGGCGGGTACATGACGATGGCCGCGACCCTGTGCACGGACCGCGTCGCGCACGGCATCACGTCCGGCTCGGCGGGCGCGCTCATGCACGGGCCGACGTTCATGGCGAACCCGCTCGCCGCCGCGGTCGCGTCCGCGTCCATCGACCTGCTGCTGTCGCGCGACTGGCGGACCGAAGTCGACACCATCGAGGCCGTCCTGACCAGCGAACTCTCCGGCGCCGAGGAGCTGCCGGGGGTCGCCGACGTCCGGGTCCTCGGCGCGATCGGCGTGGTCGAGGCCCGCGAACCCGTCGACATGGCCGCCGTCCAGGACCTCGCGACGGCGCACGGCGTGTGGCTCCGCCCGTTCGGGAAGCTGATCTACACGATGCCGCCGTACGTGTGCACCGAGGACGAGGTCGCCCACATCGGCTCGGCCCTCCACGCGATCGCCGAGTCCCTCCAGCCGTCCGCCTAGGCCGACCCCGGCATCGCCTGGTCCCGGAGGCTAGTCCCGGAGGCTGGTCCCGGAGGCTAGTCCCGGAGGGGGACGGGCTTTGGGGTGCGGACGGAGGCCGTCCAGAACGCGGCCGCGCCCGCCGCGTACGCGACGACCACCGCGACCAGCGTCATCGACGCGACGCCATCTGGCGGCAGCCACGTCGCGGCGAGCGCCGCGGCCGCCGCGAACGTCGTGTTGAACAGCATGTCGTACACCGAGAACACGCGGCCCCGGTACGCGTCGTCGATCGTCTCCTGCAGCGTCGTGTCGACGCACAGCTTCACGCCCTGCGACACGACGCCGAGCCCGAACGCGCCCGCCGTCCACGCCGTCTCGGAGAACGGCAGGCCGAGCAGCAGCATCCCCGCCGCCGCGGCGGCCAGCAGCAGCGCGATCCACGCCTGCTTGCTGATCCGCCGCACCACCGGCGGCGTCACGAGCGCCGCCGCGAAGTACCCCGCCCCCGACACGCCCAGCATCAGCGCCAGCGTCGCCAGCCCCTCGTCGGCGTCGTCGGAGAAGTGGCCGCGGCACAGCAGCAGCGTCATCATCAGGATGATCCCGTACACGAACCGGTGGAACGAGATCGCGCCGAGCGCCAGCGCCGCCTGCCGCCGTCCCGCGATGTGCCGCGCCCCGTCCGCCAGGCCGGACAGCACCGCGGCGAGCGCGTCCCGCACGCCCGGCGCGTCCCGGCCGGGGCCGCGGCCCGCGAGCGCCTCCGCCTCCGCCGGGTAGGGGCCGAGCAGCCCGCGCGGCAGCAGCGTCGCGATCGCCCCGGCGGCCAGGTACATGCCCGCGCCCGCCGCGAGGATCAGCGCCGTCCCCCGCTCCCCGCCGCCGAACAGCGCGCGCAGCAGGTAGCCGGCGCCGCCCCCGACGAACGCGATCACCGTCCCGCTCGTCACCGAGAACGCGTTCGCCGTCACCAGCTGCTCGCGCCGCACCACGTGCGGCAGCGCCGCCGACAGCGCCGACAGGAAGAACCGGTTGACGCCGAGCACCACCAGCACGGCCAGGAAGAAGCCGGCGCCGTCGCGCCCGCTCGCCACCAGCGCCGCGACGACCAGCACGACCATCGCCCGCAGCACCGGCGTCCACACGAGGATCTGCCGCCGCTGCCACCGGTCGATGAACACCCCGGCGAACGGCCCGAGCGCCGAGTACGGCAGCAGCGTCACCGCGAACGCCGCCGCGGCCTTGCCCGCCGTCGCCTGCCGCTCCGGCGAGAAGAACACGTAGCCGGCCAGCGCGACCTGGAAGACGCCGTCGGTGAGCTGGGACGTCAGGCGCGTCGCGTACAGGCGGCGGAAGTCCCGCCCCCGCACGATCGCGCCCAGCTCACCCGCTTTCACCTGATCAAAGTACCCGGGGCCGGGCACCCCGCGGCCCCGGCGCGGCGCGGCAGGAACGGTCCTTTGCCGAGCCGCCGGCGACCCAGGAGCCTCCGGCGGCCGCTACGACAGGGCGGCCGCTACGACAGCCACAGCCTGGTGTAGTCGTAACCGGCGGCCGTGGGGACGAACAGCGCGCCGTGGACGCGCGACGACCGGAAGATCGTGTGCGCGCGGTCGAGCAGCGGGACGATCGCCGCGTCCGCCATGATCAGCTGGTCGGCCCGCTGCCAGTACCCCGCCGCGCGGCCCGCGTCCGGCGCGGTGAGCGCACCGTCGATCAGCGCGTTGACCTGCGGATTGTCGTAGCCGCCGTAGTCGGTGGAGTTCTGCCCGTAGCCGCGCCCGTCGAACAGCGGCTGGATGATCGAGCGGCCGTTGTTGCCGTACCAGTCGGGCGTCCAGCCGGGCGCGGCGATGTCCCACTGGCCCTCGCGGGCGCGCGCGGGCGTCGCGATGGTGCTGGAGTAGAACGAGCCGCCGGTGTCGGGGGTGAGCCTGGTCTCGACGCCGCACGCGGAGAGGTTCTCCGCGATGGACTGGGCGATGAGCTTGTGGACGCTGTTGGTGCGGTACGGGAACTTCAGCGTGAGCTTCCGGTGGCCCGTCTTCGCCAGGAGCTGCCGGCACTTGCCCGGATCGCCGGACTCGTCCGGCGTCGGGTACGGGTTCGACGCGGCGTACCCGGAGTTGCCGGGCGGGATCACGGTGTGCAGCGGCTGCGCCACCGACGGCCCCCCGACGATCTTGATGAGGGCGCTGCGGTCCACCGCGTACTCCAGCGCCTGCCGCACCGCCCGGTCGCCGAGCGCCCCGCCGTTGTTCGGACTGTGCAGGTTGAACACCAGGTACGGGCTGTTGCTCGGGGTCTCCCGGATCGCGAACCGCGGGTCGTCGCGCAGCCGCGGGATCGCCGACGTCGGGACGGGCTGGTCCCACGCGAGGTCGGCGGCGCCCTGCTCGATCTGCTGCTGGACCGTCTCCGCCGAGTCCTGGCCGAGGGTGATCTGGATCCGCGCCACGTGCCGCTCCCGGATCGGGTCGGCGTCCTGCCGCCAGGCCGGGTTCCGCGTCAGCAGGTAGGAGATCCCCGGACGGTACTGGGCGATCTGGTACGGGCCGTCCGAGATCATGTGCTGCCGCAGGCCGGGGCTGTCGGGCACGTACGCGTCGTACTCGCGCGGCGCCGCCGCCGTGAACGGCAGCGACAGCAGGTTGAGGAAGTCGCTGGCCGGGCGCTTCAGCCGGAACACCAGCGTCCGGTCGTCCTTCGCGCGGACCCCCTCGATCGGGTGGGCGCGCTGGTAGGCGGCGATCGCCCGGGCGTCCCTGGCGTTCACGCCGCCGAAGCCGCGGCAGAACCCGTCCATCCCCTTGATCGTCGAGATGTAGTAGCCCTTGCCGGCGGACGGCGACGCCGGGTTGCACAGCCGCTGGAACCCGCGGACGAAGTCCTGCGCGGTCACCGGCCGCGGCGGCGAGGAGTTCCACATGACGCCGTCGCGCAGCCGGATCGTGTAGCCGCGGCCGTCCCTGCTGACGTCGCCGTTCTCCTTGCTGGGCAGCCGCGCCGCGACGTCGGCCTGCACCGGGAGCGTCTCGGCGAAGTCGTTGGACGCGCGGGTGGAGAACAGCGTCCGCGCGAACGTGCGGACGAGCCCGTACCCGCCGACGCTGGCGACGGACGCGGTGTCCAGGTGCTCGACGTCGGACGAGCCGACGATGCGGAGCGTCTCGCCGTCGCGGGGCGGGCCGTCGGCGGACGCGCCGTCGCCCCCGCCCCCGCCGCCGCACGCGGCCAGCCCGACCGCGAGCCCGGCGATGCCCGCCGTCACCTTGATCACCTCGCGCGCCATCTCGTCCTCCAGTCCGGCACTCGGCAGCTGGTGTGCGATAACCGGCGGTGTCACAGTAGGGCCAGAGCGTGACAAAGAGCCGCTACATCACCGTTTTATGTAGAGAAGTAAGGACGCCCTGACAGCGGGATGTCCACTGTCAGGGCGTCCTGGGAGAGCTTTGTGACAAGACTCTCAGCGCGAGGCGGGGGTCAGCGGTCGACCTCGCCGGCGATGAACTTCTCGACGGCCTGGCGGGCCTGGTCGTCGTTGTACTGCTCCGGCGGCGACTTCATGAAGTAGCTGCTGGCGGACAGGATCGGGCCGCCGATGCCGCGGTCCTTGGCGATCTTCGCGGCGCGGACCGCGTCGATGATGACGCCGGCGGAGTTCGGGGAGTCCCAGACCTCCAGCTTGTACTCCAGGTTCAGCGGGGTGTCGCCGAAGGACTTGCCCTCGAGGCGGACGTAGGCCCACTTGCGGTCGTCCAGCCACGGCACGTGGTCGGACGGGCCGATGTGCACGTCGGCCTTCGCCATCTCGTGCGGGATCTGCGAGGTGACCGACTGCGTCTTGGAGATCTTCTTGGACTGGAGCCGCTTGCGCTCCAGCATGTTCATGAAGTCCATGTTGCCGCCGAAGTTGAGCTGGTACGTGCGCAGCAACTCGACCCCGCGGTCCTCGAACAGCTTGGCCATGACGCGGTGCGTGATGGTGGCGCCGACCTGCGACTTGATGTCGTCGCCGACGATCGGGACGCCCGCGTCGGTGAACTTCTGCGCCCACTCGGGGTCGGAGGCGATGAACACCGGCAGCGCGTTCACGAACGCGACCTTGGCGTCGATGGCGCACTGCGCGTAGAAGCGGTCGGCCTCCTCCGAGCCCACCGGCAGGTACGACACCAGCACATCGACCTTCGCGTCCTTCAGCGCCTGGACGACGTCGACCGGCTCGGCGTCGGACTCCTCGATGATGTCGAGGTAGTACTCGCCGAGGCCGTCGAAGGTGTGGCCGCGCTGGACGGTCACGCCGGTCGGCGGGACGTCGGCGAACTTGATGGTGTTGTTCTCGCTGGCGTGGATGGCCTCGGACAGGTCCATCCCGACCTTCTTGGCGTCCACGTCGAACGCGGCGACGAACTCGACGTCGCCGACGTGGTAGTCGCCGAACTGGACGTGCATGAGGCCGGGGACCCGCGTCTCGGGGCTCGCGTCCTTGTAGAACTCGACACCCTGGACGAGCGAAGAGGCGCAGTTGCCCACACCCACGATGGCTACGCGCACGGAACCCATCCGATTGCTCCTTAACTCTCTTGCGGTTGCGATCCTCGCCCGCCCCGGAGGGCGAACGCCACCACTGGCGGGACCTGAGGTGGAGTTCACCCGTCCCAGGTGGGGCCGCTCCTCAGCGGCCCTTGTCCCGAGGCATGTCCTTATTGCTTTCGAAAGATCTGGCTTGCTGTTCCTGCTCGGCCCGCTCGCGCCCGATCAGCTCGTTGAGCCAGCGGACCTCGCGCTCGACCGACTCCAGCCCGTGGTTCTGCAGCTCCAGGGTGTAGGAGTCGACCCGTTCCCGGGTCCGGCCGAGGGCGGCGCGGACGGCCTCCAGGCGTTCCTCGAGCCGGCTGCGCCGGCCTTCGAGGATCCGCAGCCGGACGTCGGCGCGGGTGTGCGAGAAGAAGGCGAAGTGCACGCCGAACCCCTCGTCCTCCCAGGACGCCGGACCGGCCTCGGTCAGGAGGTTCTGGAGCCGCTCCTTGCCGTCGGCGGTGAGCTTGTAGACGATCTTCGACCGGCGGCTCTGCAGTGCCAGCGTCGCGTTCGGCTCCTCCGGCCGGTCCTCGACGATCAGCCCGTTGGCGAGGAGCTGCTTGAGGCACGGATAGAGGGTCCCGTACGAGAAGGCGCGGAACATGCCGAGCAGGGTGTTGAGCCGCTTGCGCAGCTCGTACCCGTGCATCGGGGACTCGTGGAGCAGGCCGAGCACGGCGAGCTCCAGCACGCCCGCGCCCTTCTTGCCCGCCATGGCGAGTCCCTCCGCAGAGTCGATGTCTCCGTTCGATGTATCGAGTGAATGTATCGGCTCGATACATCGCAAAGATACGTACCCGGTCGCATCCTGGCAAGCCGCCCGCCGAAAACGGGCCCTTCGCGGTGATCTACCGGGCTCCGGGCCCGCGGCTTACCCTGCTCGTACGCCGGGGTCCGAGCCGCCCGGCACCACGGCGAGCCCACCGAGACCCCTTGCCCGGTCTGCGCGCGGGCGCGCCTCACCCACGTCGCCTACGTGTACGGGGATGGGCTGGGCCGGTCCGCCGGACGGGCGGCGGCGGCCGCGGAGCTCGCCCGGATGGACCGCGAATACGGCGAATTCAGGGTGTATGTGGTGGAAGTGTGCCAAAGTTGCGCCTGGAACCACCTGACCGTGTCCTACGTCCTCGGTCGCGGGGAGCAGCGCCCGCAGCGGTAGCCGGATAAGGAGGAGCAGCCGAGGAGAGGGCGTCCGACCTGCGGGAACGGTTCCCTGCCCTACACCGTGCTCCCCCCGCTCACCAGCCCGCACAGTACTCTTCGGACGGCGCACGAGCCGCCGCCGCACCGGGGCCCCCTCCGGCGCGCACGGCCCGCCGCCCGTCGTCGTCCCCTGTTGATGAGGTCGCGTGAGTAATCCAAGCCAGCCCCGACCGGAGTCCGGGTCGCCAGGGCCGGGCGGGCACCAGATCCCCCGTCTCGGCCGCACCGGCGAACCGGAGGTCCCGGACGCCCCGCGCCGTGCCGCCGACCCCGCCGCCGGCGGTCCGACGCCCCCGCCTCCGCCGGGCACGCCCGGCCAGAGCCCGGGGCCCCTCGGCTCCCCGCCGCCGCCCGTGGACCCCTCGGGGATCAAACTCGACGCGACCGCCGTCTTCGGCCCCCCGCCGTCCGGGCCGTCCGGACCGTCCGCGCCGGTGAGCCCTCAGCCCGGCGCCGCCTTCCTTCCGGACGACCCGCTCGGCTCGTCCTTCATGGGCAGCACCGGCACGGGCGCCGCATCGGGCGGCGCGGAGAACGCCGGTTCGGGCAGCGCCTCCAACGACTACGGCGGGGACCCGCTGGGACAGGGGCCGGCCTTCGGGTCCGCCGCGCCCGCGCCCGGCCCGTCCGCCGGTCCCGCCGGGGATCCCCTCGGCCAGGACCCGCTCGGCGGTCCCCCGCCGTCCGGCGCCGGTGCGTCCGGTCCGCTCGGTGCCCCTCCCGGCAACGCTGGCCCCCCGGCGGGCGGCGACCCCGGGCCGCTCACCATGCCCGACCTCCACGGCGCCGCGGTCTCGCCGCATCCAGCCCCGGGCACGCCCGGCTCCGTGCCGGGCGCTCCGAACAACCCGATGAGCTCGGGTGCTCAAGGCAGTCCAATGGGCGTCCCCGGCGGTCCGATGGGTTCTCACGGCGGCCCGCCTGCTCCTGGCGGCGCGGCCGGTCCGGGTGCCCCGGGCGGCCAGCCCGGCCCCGGCGGTGCGGGGACGCCCGCCGCCGGTATGGGCGGCCCGGCCGGTCCCGGCGGCCTTGGTGGCCCCGGCGCTCCGGCCGGTCCCGGGGGGCCGGGTGGTCCCATGGGTCCGGGTGGGCCGGGAAGTCCGATGGGTGCCGGAGGCCCCGGTCGGCCGGGTGGTCCCGGTGCGGTGGGCGGCGTCGGCGGGCCGAACGGTCCTGGCGGTTTCGGGATGCAGGGCGGCCCCGGCGGGCCGGCCGGGTTCAACTCCCCCGGAATGCCCGGCGGCCCCGGCGGGCCGGGTGGGCCCGGTGGTGCCGGTGCTGCGGGCGGCGCGGGGGCCGCGGTGGGCGCGGGCGTGACCGCCGCACTCGGCGCGGTCAGCGGGGTGCTCGCCAAGTTCCGCAGCGGCGGGGCGCCCGGCGGCCCCGGGAAGCCCGGCGGCCCGGGAGGCCCCGGTGGTCCAGGAGGACCCGGTGGCCCGGGTGGCCCCGGTGGGCCGGGACGGCGCGCGCCGAAGAAGGGCTTCATCGACCACCTGCGGTCCCGCAGCACGGGCTGGCGGCGGTTCCTCCCGTCGTGGAAGGTCGTGGCCGGGGTCTTCCTGCTCGGCGTCGCCGGCGTCGTCACCATGATCGGGGTGGCGTACGCGAACACGCCGACGCCCGCGGAGCCGACGGTGGCGGGCGTCGAGGACCAGGCGTCGATCTTCTACTACACCGACGGCACCGAGATCGGCCGGATCGGCAAGAAGCGGCAGAGCGTCGAGCTGAAGCAGGTGCCGGCGTTCGTGCAGGACGCGGTGCTCGCGGCGGAGAACCGGAGCTTCCGCACCGACCCCGGGTTCTCGATCAAGGGCACGGGGCGCGCGGTGTGGGTGAACCTGACCGGCGGCCACGGCGGCGGCTCGACGATCACGCAGCAGCTGGCGAAGAACTACTACTCCGACCCGAACAACCGGACGATGAGCCGGAAGTTCAAGGAGCTGTTCATCGCGGTGAAGCTGGACAAGAGCCGGTCCAAGGACGAGATCCTCAAGCTGTACCTGAACACGATCTACTTCGGCCGCGACACCTACGGCATCCAGGCCGCGTCGCGGGAGTACTTCGGCGTCAACGTGTGGCAGCTCAAGCCGGACCAGGCGGCGCTGCTCGGCGGCATGATCCAGGACGCGAACCGGGACCCGGCCGACAAGGCCAACAAGGCGTACGTGACCAGCCGGTACCAGTACACGCTCAAGGGCATGGTCTCGATGGGCAAGATGTCGAAGGCCGACGCCGACAAGTACATGCAGCGCGTCCCGAAGGTGAAGGACGCGGGCACCGGCGACCAGCTGTACGGCGGCCAGCGCGGCTACATGCTGATGCGCGCGAAGGAGGAGCTGCGCCGGCAGGGCATCGAGCAGCAGGAGCTGACGACCAAGGGCCTGCGGGTCTACACGACGTTCGACCGCAAGCGGATGGCGATGGCGAAGAAGGCCGCCGAGCACACCGTCCCGCAGGTGAACCCGAAGAAGCTCGCGAAGAAGGGCATCCGGGTCGGGCTCGTGTCGGTGAACACCGCGAACGGCGAGGTCGTGGCGTTCTACGGCGGTCCGGACTACCTGCAGCAGGCGTTCGACAACGTGTGGAGCGGGTCGGCGCAGGCGGGGTCGGCGATGAAGCCGTACGTGCTGGCGACGGCGCTGAAGCAGAACTACAGCCTGAAGAGCATGGTCGAGGGCAAGTCGAACACCCCGATCGACATCACCACCGGCAACGTCGTGCCGAAGGGGTCGCCGAACTCGGTGACGGTGCCGAACAGCCATGACGTGGCGCCGGCCGTCGACCTCGTCACGGCGCTGAAGGAGTCGGTGAACACCGCGTTCATCCAGCTCATCGCGAAGGTGGGCGTCCCGGAGACGATCGAGACGGCGGAGGACGCCGGGGTCGCGTCCACGCTGCTGGAGGGCTACAAGCACCAGCTGAACCTGGCGCTGGGCGTCAACGACATCCGGCCGATCGAGCAGGCGGCGGGCTACCAGGCGTTCGCGAACGGCGGCGTCTACCACCAGCCGCACGTGATCCGGGTCGTGAAGCAGAGCGACAACAGGACCGTGCGGCTGAAGCCGAAGTTCGAGACGCACCGGGTGTTCGACGCGAAGGTGGCGGCGGACGCGACGTACGCGCTGCAGCAGGTCATCAAGAGCGGTACGGCGACGGCGGCGGCGCTGCCGGACGGGCGTCCCGCCGCCGGCAAGACGGGGACCACCGACCGGAACGTCTCGTCGTGGTTCATCGGGTTCGTCCCGCAGGTGTCGACCGCGGTGACGATGTACAACGACAAGCTCGGGCCGGACAAGAAGAAGCAGTCGGTGGTGCTGCCGCAGATCGGCGAGGTCGAGGGCGGGACGATCCCGGCGCGCATCTGGCGCTCGTACATGGCGCAGGCGACCAGGGGCATGGACATCGAGCCGTTCCCGAACCCGGTGTTCGGCGGCATCGTGCAGAAGTGGGCGAAGCTGCCGCCCAAGAAGAAGAAGCACGACGACCGGCCGCCGTGGTGCAACAGCCCGATCGGCAAGTTCGACCCGCGCTGCAACGGCGACGGCAACGGCAACGGGAACGGCCAGGGGAACGGGCAGCCGTGCCAGACGCCGTTCCAGACCGACTGCGACCCGAACAAGCCGCCGAGCGACCCGCCGCCGAAGTGGTGGTGCACGATCCACCGGGGCGACCCGGCGTGCCGGAAGCAGCGCGGCGGCAACCAGCCGAACAGCGCGGCGGTGGCGCCGCTGCTGCCGCTGACGAGGCCGCCCGAATGAACGGCCCGCGCGCGCGGCGGCCGCAGACGGACCGGCCGCGGATGGATCGGCCGCGGACGGATCGGCCGCGGATGAACCCGCAGGGGCGTCCGTGAACGTATTCATGGCCGACGGCCGGGACCCGTCCGCAGGGAGGCGGGACCCGGCCCGCCCCGGCCGTGCCCAGAGACCCCTCGACGGATCGGGGTGTGACATGAGCCATGTCCGCGTAACGCCGTGCGGCGCGGTGGCGGGCATCGCGCACCCGGATCCGGCGGGGCATGCCGAGCCACGGCGGGGCTGGTCGTCCCGCCTGGCCGGCCCCGCCCGCCACCGGTCCGGACATCCCGGACCCAACGGGCACGTTCCAGTGCGTTCGTCCGGGACGGGGGACGGCATCGTTCCTCCCCCGCCCCCCACGCCTCCGGGTGAGCAGTACGCTCGGACGACGCAAAGCCGTACCCCAGTTGATGAGGTCGCGTGAGCAACCCAAGCCGTTACGGACCCGAATACGGAGAGGGCCCCCCGCCCAGGAGGGGCTCCCCCCGCCCCGGCGCCCCGGGCATGTCCCAGGGCGCGCCGCGCGGGGGTCAGGGCATGCCGCGCGGAGCCCAGGGGGCGCCGCGCGGATCGCAGATGGGCGCGCCGACGCCCGGG
>NZ_WBMR01000230.1 GCF_008923365.1 Actinomadura montaniterrae | reverse complement strand
CCCGGCGCGCGCGGCGGCCCCCGCGGTCCCGGCCGCTCCGCACGCGCCGCCGAGGAGGCCGAAGCCGTCGGCCTCGCCGCGCCCGGTCAACCGCGCCGCGACGTCCAAGCCGAAGGCGCTGGAGCGGCGCCGCGACCCGCTCAGCACCTCGCTGGTCCTGGTGGTCATCGCGGTCGTCGTCAGCGCCGGGACGGCCATCGCGTTCGCCCGCTGACCCGGCGGGCCCGCCCGCGTGAACCCGCCGGGGTCCCGCCGGCCGGTGCGTCCCCGCCCGTCCCGCCGCGCCGGGGTCGGGCGGGGACGTGCCCCGCACGGATCGGCGCAGCGCGCCTTCAGATGCGCAGCCGCGCCTTCAGATACGGGGCGGTGCGGCTCCCGGGCGCGGCCGCCACCCGCGCGGGCGTCCCTTCGGCGACGACCCGGCCGCCCTCGCCGCCACCGCCCGGCCCCAGGTCGATGACGTGGTCCGCGGACGCGACCACGTCCATGTCGTGCTCGACGACCACGACGGTGGCGCCGCCGTCCACCAGCGCGTGCAGCTGCCGGTCCAGCAGCTCGGTGTCGGCCGGATGCAGGCCGGTCGTCGGCTCGTCCAGCAGGTACAGGACGTGCCCCCGGCGGGCGCGCTGCAGCTCGGTCGCGAGCTTGATGCGCTGCGCCTCGCCGCCCGACAGCTCCGTCGCCGGCTGGCCGAGCCGCAGGTAGCCGAGGCCGACGTCGCGCAGCGCCGCCAGGGCGCGGGCGGCCGGGGCGACCTCGGCGAGGAACCCGGCGGCCTCCTCGACCGTCATCGCGAGGACTCCGGCGATGCTCGCGCCGTGCCAGGTGATCTCCAGCGTCTCGGGGTTGTAGCGGGCGCCGTGGCACACCTCGCACACCGCGTAGGTCGACGGCAGGAACAGCAGCTCGACCGATACATAGCCTTCGCCCTGGCAGTTCTCGCACCGGCCGTCCGGCACGTTGAAGGAGAACCGGCCCGCGCCGTAGCCGCGCGCCTTCGCCTCGTCCGTGGCGGCGAACCGTTTGCGGACGGCGTCGAACAGGCCGGTGTAGGTCGCCAGGTTGGAGCGGGGCGTGCGGCCGATCGGGCGCTGGTCGACCCGCACCACCCGCTGCACGGCGCCGCTCGCCTCGGCGCGCTCGGCGAGCACGTCCACGAACGTCGACTTCCCCGACCCGGACACACCCGTGATCGCGGTGAACACCCCGAGCGGGACGTCGGCGTCCAGCCCGCGCAGGTTGTGGCGCGTGACGCCGCGCAGCTCCAGCGCCCCCGACGGCGCGCGCGGTTCCCGCGGCGGCCGGGCACGCTCCCCGAACAGGAACCGGCGCGTGACCGACTCGGAGACGTCCGCCAGTCCGGCGACGGGCCCGCTGTGCAGCACCCGGCCGCCGTGCACGCCCGCGCCGGGCCCGACGTCCACGACCCACCCGGCGCGGCGGACGACCTCCATGTCGTGCTCGATGACGAACAGGCTGTTGCCCGCCGTCTTCAGCCGCTCCAGCACCGTCATCAGCGCCTCGGTGTCGGCGGGGTGCAGCCCGGCGGACGGCTCGTCCAGCACGTACACCACGCCGAACAGCCCGGACCGCAGCTGCGTCGCCAGCCGCAGCCGCTGCAGCTCCCCCGCCGACAGCGTCGGCGCCGGCCGGGACGTGGCGAGATAGCCCAGGCCGAGTTCCTCCAGCACCTCGATCCGGGCGGTCAGGTCGCGGGCGAGGACGGCGGCGGGCCCGTCCCCGGCGAGGTGCGGCCGCAGCACGCCCGCCAGCGCCGACAGCGGCAGCGCGGCCAGCTCGGCGATGGTGCGGCCGGCGAAGGTGACCGCGAGCGCCTCGGGGCGCAGCCGCCGCCCGCCGCACACCGGGCACACCGCCGCGACCAGGAACGACTCGGCGCGACGGCGGCGCGCCTCGCTCTTGGAGTCGGCGTAGGCGCGCAGCACCAGCCGCTTGGCGCTGGAGTAGGTGCCCTGGTACGGGCGGTGGATGCGGTGCGCCTCCCGCACCGGGTGGACGGTCACGGCCGGCTGCTCGTCGGTGAACAGGATCCACTCGCGCTGCTCGCGGGGCAGGTCCCGCCAGGGCCGCTCGATGTCGTAGCCGAGGGCGTCGAGGATGTCGCGCAGGTTCTTGCCCTGCCAGGCGCCCGGCCACGACGCGATCGCACCGTCGCGGATGCTCAGCGACGGGTCGGGCACGAGCGAGTCCTCGGTGACCTCGTGGACCTCGCCGAGGCCGTGGCAGCGCGGGCACGCGCCGGCGGCGGTGTTCGGCGAGAACGCGTCCGAGTCCAGCCGCTCCGCGCCCGGCGGGTACTCCCCCGCCCGCGACATCAGCATCCGCAGCGAGTTCGACAGCGTCGTCACGGTGCCGACCGACGACCGCGACGACGGCACCGACCGGCGCTGCTCCAGCGCCACCGCCGGCGGCAGCCCCGTCACCTCGTCGACGGCGGGCGCCGCGACCTGGTGCAGCAGCCGCCGCGCGTACGGCGCGACCGACTCCAGGTAGCGGCGCTGCGCCTCGGCGTACAGCGTGCCGAACGCCAGCGACGACTTGCCCGACCCGGACACGCCGGTGAACGCCACCAGCGCGTCGCGCGGGATCGCGGTGTCCACGCCGCGCAGGTTGTGCTCGCGGGCGCCGCGCACCCGCACGAACGGGTCGTCGGCGGCCTGCATGATCAGCACACTACCCGCCCGCCGCCGCGGCCCGGCGCCGGTCCCCGCAGGTCAGGGGCGGCGGCCGACCCCGCCGAACACCAGGAACCGCTCGGGGTCCTTCACCTCGTCGTCATCGTCGGGACGCCACAGCGGCACGTACACCAGGCCCGGGTCCAGCAGGTCCCAGCCGTCGAAGAAGCGCAGGATCTCCGCGTGCGACCGCGACACCGCCGGGGACGTCGCCCGGTCGTACAGCTTGCCGATCGCGGCGGTCTTGCCCGGCTGCGCCTCGTGGGTGAGGTGGGACAGCACCAGGTGGCTGCCGGGCGCGCCCGCGTCGCGCAGCGCCGCCGCGATGCCCGCCGGGTCCTCTTCGTCCTTCACCAGGTGCAGCGCCGCGACGAGCAGGAACGCCACCGGCTTGGCCAGGTCGACAACCCGGTTCAGCTCCGGATGCGCCAGGATCTCCCGGGGGCGGCGCATGTCGGCCTGGATCACCGTGGCGCGGTCGTTGCCCGCCAGGATCGAACGGCTGTGCGCGACCGCCACGTCGTCGTTGTCGACGTACACCACGCGTGCGTCCGGGTTGACACTCTGTGCGACCTCGTGCACGTTGCCCTGTGTGGGGATCCCCGACCCGATGTCGACGAACTGGTCGACGCCGGCCCGCGCCGCCGCGCGGACCGCGCGGCGCAGGAACGCCCGGTTCGCGTGCGCCAGCTCCCGCGCCTGCGGCTCGATCCGCAGCAGCCCGGTCGCGAGGTCACGATCGGACGCGAAATTGTGCCCTCCCCCGAGCAGGAAGTCGTACACCCGTGCGACGCTTGGCCTCTGACTGTCGACCTCGGGTGGGATCCACTCGGAGTCCATGCATCGTCTCCCTTTTCAGCCGAGGGCCGTCGTCCGCGGGGGATTCAGCGTAACGCGAATCACACCGGGACGACCCTGACGCAGCCGACAGTGAAGGACCGATGTCAGAGCCATTCGCAGCGCACACCGGCCCGGTGACCGTCCTGCTGGCCCCGGACGGCACGGTCACCGCCTGCGGCGACGGCGCCGCCCGCCTGTTCGGCTGCCCGGCGCCCGCCGCCGTGGGCGCGCGGCTGCCCGACCTGCTCGGCCCGGCCTGCGCCGAGCCGCTGGCGGGCGCGCTTAAGCAGGCCGCGGCGGGACGCCCGTGGCGCGGGACGCTGCCGCTCGCCGGCGGGACGATGGAGGTCTCGTGCGACCCGATGGCGGCCGGTTCGGGCCGGACGCTGGTGGCGCTGACCGTCGCGCCGCCGTGGGCGGGCGGGCTGGAGCTGCTGAACGAGGCCGGCCGCCGGATCGGCTCCACGCTGGACCTGCACCGCACCGCCGCCGAGATCGTCGGGGTGACGGTGCCGCGGTTCGCCGACGCGGGCGCCATCTACGTCCTGGAGGCGCTGCTCGCCGACGGGCGGCCCGCGCCGCCCGCGGGAGGCGCGGCGGTGGTGCGGCGGCTCGCGATCGCCTTCGCCGAGGACGACCCGAGCTCCTGGGCGCGCGACTTCCCCGTCAACGAGGTCATCGTCTACCCGCCCGACACCCCCTACGCCCGGTGCGTCAACACCGCGCGGATGGTCGAGTTCGGCAGCGACGCCATCCCGGACGCGATCGTGCACCGCGCCGGCCCGGCCGTGGACGGGCTGCTCGACCACGTGTCGCTGCTGGCGGTGCCGCTGGTGGCGCGGGGCCGGGTGCTGGGCTTCGCGGTGTTCAGCCGCAAGCGCGGCCGGCTGCCGTTCGCGCCCGCCGACACCGCGCTGGCCGCCGAGCTGGCCTCGCGCGCCGCGACGTGCGTCGACAACGCGTGCCTGTACCGGCGCGAGCGCCGCACGGTGGCCGCGCTGCAGGCGGGCCTGAAGCCGGGCCGCGTCGCCGCGCCCGCGGGCCTGGAGATCGCGCACCGGTACGTCCCGGCGGGCGGCGACGTCGGCGGCGACTGGTACGACGTGGTCGCGCTGCCGGACGACCGGGTCGCCATCGTGATCGGCGACTCGGTCGGGCACGGCGTGACCGCGGCGGCCGCGATGGGGCAGCTGCGGATCGCCGCGCACACCCTGGCGGGCAGCGAGCTGCCGCCCGCCGAGGTGCTGACCCGGCTGGACACGATCGCGCAGGGGCTGGACGCCGCGCAGTTCGCCACCTGCCTGTGCCTGGTGTGCGACCCGGCGACGATGCGGTGCGAGCTGGCGTGCGCCGGGCATCCGCCGCCGCTGCTGGCCCTCGCCGGCGGGACGGCCCGGCACTTCGCCGTCCCGCACGGGCTGCCGCTCGGGGTGTCGGACCCGGCGCACCCGCCCGAGTACGAGCAGGTCTCCGCGGTCATCCCGGCGGGCGCGACCCTGGCGTTCTACACCGACGGGCTGGTGGAGAGCCGGCTGCGCAACGTCGACGAGGGCATCGCGCGGCTGGCGTCCGCGCTGGTCGCCTCGCAGTCGACGTCGCTGGACGCGACCGCCGACGGCGTCCTGGCCCTGCTGGCCGACCAGCAGGGCCACGACGACATCGCCCTCCTCCTGGTCCGCGCGACCGGCCCCGGCACCGGCCTCGGGGAACCCGCCGCCGCGGCCGGCTGACCGGACCGGCGGCCCGCTACAGGCCGGGGATCAGGTGGTTGCGGAAGGCGTCGACGAAGTACTCGTGGTCGCGGCGGACGACCTCGGCGTACCCGGTGCCGAACGCGACCATGTCCTCCACGAACGCCGACTCGTCGGCGCCGATCACCGCGTTGATGGCGTCCTCGACCTGGAAGCCGACCAGGGTGTGGTCGGAGTCGGTGTCGGACACGCAGTGCACCTTGGCGGTGGCGCGGCCGAGGTCGTCCAGGACCGACAGCATGTCCTCGGGCTCGGTGAGGCCGCCCCAGTCCAGGTCCTCCTCGTAGGGCGACAGCTCCTGCACCACGTAGCCGACCCCGTCGATCTGGGTGTAGCCGAGCCACGGGTCGGTGTTGGCCTGCAGCGCCCGCCGCGACACCGCCGTGCGGTGCCCGTGGTGCTGGAAGTACTCGCGGATGCGGGCGTCGTCGACGACCCGGCTCGGCGCGGCGACGTTGCCCTGCTTCATCGACAGGATGACGTCGTTCTCCAGCGCCTGCGTGTTGCCCTCCACCAGGATGTTGTAGGCCGACAGCCCGGCCGAGCCGATCCCGAAGCCGGACGCGCCGACGATGTCCTTCACCTCGTAGGTGAGGCTGCCGAACCGCTTCTCCGACGGGATGGTGCGCAGATAGTCCTGGTAGGCGGCCTCGACCTTGGCGCGCTCGGCGCCGTCGAGGCGGCGGACGCCGGCGCGGTCGCGGAACCGCCGGTCGGGGCCGTCCACGACCGTCATGCCGTCCAGCAGCCCGATCCGGGTGCCGCCCATCGCCTCGACCAGCACGTCGCGGACGTAGCCGTCGGAGTTGTCGAGGGTCAGCGCGAACTTCTCGTCGCCCGTGTGCGCCGCGAACTGCCGGACCTGGTCGACGTAGGCGCGGACATAGGTCTCGATGAGCCGCCGGATGTCGGCGTCGGAGATCGCCTTCTGCCAGGCCAGCAGCGCCAGGCTCGCGACGAGCCGCTTGACGTCCCAGGTGAAGTGCCCGACGTACGCCTCGTCGAAGTCGTTGACGTCGAACACGAACACGCCGTCGTCGTTCATGTAGGTGCCGAAGTTCTGCGCGTGCAGGTCGCCCTGGATCCACACGCGGCTGGTGCGCTCGTCGGCCCACGGGTCGTCGTCGTGCTGGACGTCGGCGTAAAACAGGCAGGCGCTGCCGCGGTAGAACGCGAACGGGTCGGACGCCATCTTGCGGAACCGGCGGCGGAACTCGGCGGGGCTGCGCTCCATGAGGTCCGCGAACGCCTGGACCAGCACGTCCACGATCTGCGTCTGCCGCTCCTTGGGATCGCGGTCGTGCAGTGCCCCGATGACGCTCGCCATGCTCTCTCCCTCGATGATCACCTGATCCCGCCGCTTACGGGGGATTCGACGATCATTCTGCCGAATCGGCTCCCGCCCGGGCGGTGAACAGCGGGAGAAGGGCCGGTTCCGACCGCAACAGGCCGAGCGCGGTCTCGGCGTGCCCCGGCACGTAGCCGTTGCCGATGAGCATGGTGACGTCGGCGGCGAGGCCCTCGGCGCCGAGAGCGGCGGCGGAGAACGAGGTCGCCATCGAGAAGAACACCACGGTCCCGCCGGGCGCGGTGGCGAGGATCGCGCCGTGCTCGCAGCCCGGCACGTCCACGCACACCACGGTCACGTCGGCGGGCTCGCCGATCGCCGCGGCGACCGCGACGGGGTCGCGGGCGTCGGCGCGCACCACGGTGTCGGCGAGGCCGGTCGCGGCGAGCCGTTCCTCCTCCTCCGCGGTGGGGACGAGCCCGATGGTGCGGGACGCGCCCGCGCGCCGCGCCGCGGCCAGCGACAGCGAGCCGCTCTTGCCGGCGCCGCCGAGCACCGCGACGACCGGACGCTCGCGCGACGCGACGACCCGCTCGGTCAGCGCGGGCGCGCCGCACACGTCCATGACGGCCAGCGCGACCGGCACGGGAAGGTCGCTGGGCAGGACGGCGGCGATGGAGCGGGCGAACAGGATCGCGTGGCCGTCGGCCGGGACCTGCTCGGACCGGCCGTCCCAGCGGGCCAGGCCGTCGGTGATCGCAAGCGGGGTGAGGGTCAGCGAGACGAGGGTGGCGACGCGGTCGCCGGGCTCCAGCCCGAGCGGGGAGTCCGGCCCCACCTCCTCGACGGTGCCGACGAGCATCCCGCCGGACCCGGTGACCGGGTTGTGCATCTTGCCGCGCTCGCCGATGATCCGCAGCACCTCGGCGCGGATCGCGTCCGGGTCGCCGCCGTGCGCGGTGTGCAGCTGCCGGTAGGACGCGGCGTCCAGGTTGAGCCGCTCCACGCGGACGCGCACCTCGTCCGGGCGGATCGCCGGGTCGGTGTCCAGCCGCGCCGCCGCCTGCGGCAGCACGCCCGCCGGCTCCAGCACCCGGTGCAGCCCCACCGCGGTCCCGGCCGCCGTCCCCGTCCCCGCCGCCGTCCCGGCTCCGCTCATCCCCGCGCCCCTTCGCAACGTCCGCGTCCCGTGTGATCCATGGTGATGCCCCGGAAGATATACCGAGCACCCCTGGTTTCAGTGGAAGTCTTCCCGTAACGTCGGCTCCATACAAGACTTTTATGCGATCGATGTGACGCGAGGAGGCGGTCGACGATGACCACTGCCCTGCATCCGGACCCGGACGCGGCCGTCCGCGGCGGCGCGGCCCACCGGGACGCGGCGCGCCAGCCCTACGCCTACCGGCGCCGGCCGCTGGAGGAGCCCGACTGGCGGCGGCTGCCCGGCTGGAAGGACGTCACGGACGCGGAGTGGGAGTCGGCGCAGTGGCAGCGCGCGCACTGCGTGAAGAACATCCGCCAGCTCCGCGCGGTCATGGGCGACCTGCTGGACGAGTCGTTCTACGCCGACCTCGAGCGCGACCAGGCAGAGCGGGCGACGATGTCGATGCTGCTGCCGCCGCAGATGCTCAACACGATGGACGCCTCGTCCACCGAGGCGTTCTACGCCGACCCGGTGCGCCGGTACATGCTCCCGGTGTTCAGCGACCGGCGCACCGACTGGCCGTCGCACCCCTACGCCACCCGCGACTCGCTGCACGAGGCGGAGATGTGGGCCGTCGAGGGACTCACCCACCGCTACCCCACCAAGGTGCTGGCCGAGCTGCTGCCGACCTGCCCGCAGTACTGCGGGCACTGCACCCGGATGGACCTGGTCGGCAACTCCACGCCGAACGTCGACAAGCACAAGTTCACCATCCGGCCCCCGGACCGGCACGAGGCCATGCTCGACTACCTGCGCCGCACGCCCGGCGTCCGCGACGTCGTGGTGTCCGGCGGCGACGTGGCGAACCTGCCCTGGCCGCGGCTGGAGTCGTTCGTCGGCGCGCTGCTGGACATCGACAACATCCGCGACATCCGGCTGGCCAGCAAGGCGCTCATGGGCCTGCCGCAGCACTGGCTGCAGGACGAGGTCCGCGCCGGCATGGAGCGGCTGGCGTCCAAGGCGCACGAGCGCGGCGCGCAGATCGCGATCCACACCCACGTCAACGCCGCCTCGTCGGTGACGCCGCTGGTCGCCAGGGCGGCGCGGGCGATGCTCGACACCGGCATCCGCGACGTCCGCAACCAGGGCGTGCTGCTGCGCGGGGTCAACGACTCCCCCGACGCGCTGCTCGACCTGTCGTTCGCGCTGCTCGACGAGGCGGGCATCATGCCGTACTACCTCTACATGTGCGACATGATCCCGGGCAGCGAGCACTGGCGGCTCGCGGTCTGGGAGGCGCAGGAGCTGCAGCACGCGATCATGGGCTACCTGCCCGGCTTCGCGACGCCGCGCATCGTGTGCGACGTCCCCTACGTCGGCAAGCGCTGGGTACACCAGCTGTCGGACTACGACCGCGAGCGCGGCGTGTCCTACTGGACGAAGAACTACCGCACCGGGCTGGAGCTGTCCGACCCGGACGCGCTGACGCGGCAGTACGAGTACTACGACCCGATCTACACGTTGCCCGATCGCGGCCGGGAATGGTGGCGGGAGCAGGCCGAAGCGGCGTGACCGCCCGGCGCCTTTACAATGTAGATCTATTACGGGGGCGATCGGGCGGAATATCCTCGGACGCGTGACCTTCGAGCCGACGTCCCGTTTCCCAGTCGGCGCCACCGCGACGGTGGCCGCCCTGGAGGACGACCCGCATCCCCTGCTGGCCCGCCTGCGCGCCGCCGAGCCCGTCTCCTGGCTGCCCGCCCTCGGCGGCTGGCTCGTCACCTCGCGCGACCTGGCGCAGCGGGTGATGCGGGACGCGGCGGCGTTCACGGTCGACGACCCGCGCTTCTCCACCGCGCGGGTCGTCGGGCCGAGCATGCTGTCGCTGGACGGGCCCGTCCACACCCGGCACCGCGACCCGTTCGCCCGGCCGTTCCGGCCCGCGCGGACCCGCGAGCGGTTCACCGCGTTCGTCGAGGCCGAGGTCGCGCGGCTGACCGGCGGGCTCACGCCGGCCGGCCGCGCCGAGCTGCGCGGCGAGCTGGCCGGGCCGCTCGCCGTCGCGGTCGTCACCGAGGCGCTCGGCCTGGAGGGCGTGGACGCCGCGACGGTCCGGTCCTGGTACGGGGCGTTCGTCGAGGCCGTCTCCGCCATCACCGCCGGCGGGGACGCGCCCGCCCGCGCGGACGAGGCGTACGCGCTGCTGCGCGCGGCCGTCGAGAAGGCGATCACCGCGGACGCGCCCGGGTCGCTGCTGGCCGAGGCCGCCGCGGACGAGGCGGGGCTGAGCACCGCCGAGGTCGTGGCGAACGCGGCGATCCTGATGTTCGGCGGCATCGACACCACCGAGGGCATGATCGCCAACACCGTCATGCACCTGCTCTCGCATCCCGGCCAGCTGCGGCTGGTCCTGGACGACCCCGGTCTGCTGCCCGCCGCGATCGAGGAGTCGCTGCGGCTGGAGCCGTCGGCCTCGGTCGTCGACCGCTACGCCACCCGCGACACCGCCCTCGGCGAGGTCACGGTGCGCGCGGGCGACCTGGTCCGGGTGTCGATCGCGGGCGCGAACCGCGACCCCGCCGCGTTCCCCGACCCCGACCGGTTCGACGTGCGGCGCGCCAACGCCGGCGAGCACCTATCGTTCGCGCACGGGCCGCACTTCTGCTTCGGCGCCCACCTCGCCCGGCTGGAGGCACGCACCGCGGTCGCCGCGCTGCTGGAACTGCCCGGGCTGCGGCTCGACCCGTCCCGCCCGGCGCGCGCGCACGGGCTGGTCTTCCGCAAGCCGCCGCACCTGCACGTCCTGTGGGACCGGTAGCGGCCGCGGCGGCGCGGGCGCGGCGGCGCTGAGCGGCACCCGTTTTATGGGAACATTCCGCTCATGATCGTGGAACGCCAGGTCGAGCTGCGCTTCGGGCTCGAGAGCCGGGAAGCCGGGACGCACACCAACCTGTCCGCCGTGCGCCAGGACGGCCGCTGCCTGTGGGTGGCGGGCGACGAGACGGCCACCATCGAGCGGCTCACCGCGACGCTCGACGCGGACGGGCTCGTCACCGGCTACGAGGGGCACGCCACCGTCGCCCTCGCCGACCTGGTCGACCTGCCCGCCGGCCCCGACGAGGAGGCCGACATCGAGGGCCTGGCGCGCAGCAACGGCTGGCTGTGGGCGATCGGCTCGCACAGCCTCAAGCGCAAGAAGATCAAGCCGGGCCAGTCCGGGTCGAAGGCCCGCAAGCGGCTGGCGTCGGTGGTCCGCGAGGACAACCGCTTCGTGCTGGCCCGCCTCCCCCTGGCCGCCGGCGCGGACGGGCTTCCCGAGGTCGTCCGCGAGGACGGCGACCGCACCGCCGCCGTGCTCGGGCTGCGCGGCGACTCCGTCACCGACCTGCTCGAGGACGACCCGCACCTGGCGCCGTTCCTGTCGATCCCCAGCAAGGACAACGGCATCGACATCGAGGGGATCGCCGCGCACCGCGACCGCCTCTACATCGGGCTGCGCGGGCCCGTGCTGCGCGGCTGGGCCGTGCTGCTGGAGATCCGGCCCGACACCCACCCCGACGACCCGCGCCGGCTGCGGCTGCTGCCGGTCGGCGACGGCAAGGCCCTCTACCGCACGCACTTCCTGGACCTCGGCGGTCTCGGCATCCGCGACCTGTGCCCGCAGGGCGACGACCTGCTCATCCTCACCGGCCCGAGCATGGACCTGGACGGCCCGGTGCGGGTGCACCGCTGGCCGGGGATCGCGGACGTCGACGCGCCCGAGGTCGTCCCCGCCGAGGAGCTGCCCCGCCTCGGCGACGTGCCCTACGGCGACGGCGACGACCACCCCGAGGGCCTCGCCGTCCTCGACGGCCTGCACGGGGAGGGCGCGCGGCTGATGGTCGTCTACGACAGCCCGGCGCCCGGGCGGCTCACCGCGGGCGGCGGCGTGCTGGCCGACGTCGTCCGGCTACCCGAATAAGCGCTCGCTTGCCGCATCTGCTTGGATGGTGCCCGCACCTGCGGGAACCGGAAAGGGCGAGGCTGAGCATGATCGAGTGGTCCGAGGAAGACCTGATGATCCGGGACGCCGTGCGCGGCTGGATCGACGCGGAGGTCCGGCCGAACCTGGACGCCCTGGACTCCGGCGAGCTGCCGCCCTACGACCTGCTCCGGAGCCTGTACAAGACGTTCGGGATGGACGAGATGGCACGCTCGTCCTTCCAGGCCCGGATCGCCAAGGAGCGCGAAGGCGGCGGCGAGAAGGACGCCGGGAAGAAGGACGGCGACGGCGGCGGCAACGCGGCGATGACGATGCTGCCGGTCATCGAGCTGTGCAAGGTCGCGCCCGGCATGGTCTCGGCGATGGGCGTCGGCCTCGGCCTCGCCGCCGGGACGATCATGAAGCGGGGCACCCCCGACCAGAAGGAGCGCTGGGCGCTGCCGCTGCTCACCATGGAGAAGGTCGGCGCCTGGGCCATCACCGAGCCGAACTCCGGGTCCGACGCGTTCGGCGGCATGCAGGCCACCGCCAAGAAGGTCGGCGACGAGTACGTCATCAACGGCAGCAAGACCTTCATCACCAACGGCCCCTACGCCGACACGATCGTCTTCTACTGCAAGCTCGACGACGGCCGCGACCCCCGCGACCGCGAGATCCTCACCTTCGTGCTCGACCGCGGCATGGAGGGCCTGGAGCAAAGCAAGCCCCTGCGCAAGATGGGCCTGCACTCCTCCCCCACCGGCGAGCTGTTCCTCAACGACGTGCGCGCCGGCGCCGACCGGCTGCTGTCGTCCGGCTCGCAGGGCGGCAAGGAGTCGGCCAAGCAGAACTTCGTCACCGAGCGCGCCGGCGTCGCCGCGATGGCCCTCGGCGTCATCGAGGAGTGCCTGAAGCTGTCGGTCGAGTACGCCAAGACCCGCGAGCTGTGGGGGCAGCGGATCGGCGACTTCCAGCTCATCCAGCTCAAGCTCGCCAAGATGGAGGTCGCCCGCCTCAACGTGCAGAACCTGGTGTTCCGGCACGTGGAGATGCAGCGCTCCGGCCGCACCCCGACGCTCGCCGAGGCGTCGGCGATGAAGCTGTACGCCGCGCAGGCCGCCAGCGAGGTCGCGCAGGAGGCGGTGCAGCTGTTCGGCGGCAACGGCTACATGAGCGAGTACCGGGTCGAGCAGCTGGCCCGCGACGCCAAGTCGTTCCAGATCTACGCCGGCACCGACGAGATCCAGGTGACCCACATCGCGCGGGACCTGCTGTCCCGCTGACCCGGCACGGCACCGGAGCTCCCGCGGGCACGCGCCGCGGGAAATCCACGGAACGTTCCCGAACTTCCGGCGGCCCAGAGGCATCGAAAAGGTGGAGGGCGGGTGAGGGCGATCGCCCGCCCTCCACCTGACGGCCTTTCTGGACAGCCGACGACGGGGACTGGATACTCACAGCCATGGACGGTCAGCCCTCCTCTTACCCGGTGCGAGCGTCCGACACCGAGCGGGACCGGGTGCTGCGCGTCCTCAGCGACCGCGTGTCCGAGGGCCGGATGTCGCACGAGACGTTCGAACGCCGCGTCGACCAGGTGCTGCAGGCGCGCAGCCGCGCCGAGCTCGACGACATCGTGCACGACCTGCCGCCGACCAGCCGCGTCGTCGGCCGGCTGACCGGCCTGGTGGCGAGCGTCTCGCAGGTGACCGCGCGGATCGAGGCCGCGTGGCGGGGCCCCCGGCTGCCGCGCTTCGTGCTGCCGCCCGCCGGGTCGTCCCGGATCGTCGTCGGCCGCGCGCCCGCCTGCCAGTTCGTGCTGACGGACCTGACGGTCTCCCGCTTCCACGCCGAGCTGTACCAGGCCGACGAGGGCTGGATGGTGTCCGACCTCGGGTCGATGAACGGCACCCGGGTGAACGGCTGGCGGCTCACCGGCCCCGCCCGCGTACGGCCCGGCGACGAAATCGGGTTCGGCAACGTCGGCTTCATCGTCGCCGCCCCCTGACGCCACACCCCACCTTCAGCGCCCCCTGAGCGCCCCTCCTGGCGCCGCCTCGAGGCGCCCCTCCGCACCCGCGGCCCGGAACCGGCCGCGCCCAGGGTCTTGACGTGTTCGTTAAGAGTCCTTACTTTCTCCTCCAAGTTAGGAAACCTTCTTAACTCTGCGCCGGACCACAGGGAGCCGCCGTGCCCGCGCCCGTCCCGGGGACCCCGAGCCTGCTGCGCGCCATCAACGACCGCGCCGCGCTCGAAGCGCTGCTCGCCCGCGGCCCGCTGACCCGCCCGCAGATCTCCGACCTCACCGGCATCTCCAAGCCGACCGCCTCGCAGCTGCTCGCCCGCCTCGAGGACGCCGGCCTCGTCGTCCGGGACGGGGTGCGCGAGGGGCTGCCCGGACGCACCGCCGAGCTGTACCGGATCAACGGGGCCGCCGCGCACGTCGCGGGCGCCGACGTCACCCCGGCCCGCATCCGGGTCAGCGTCGCCGACCTGACCGGGACGGTCGTCGGCGAGCACACCCTGCCCACCCCGTCCCGCACCGGCGTGGACGTCGTCGCCCGGATGGCCGAGGCCCTGGACAAGGCCGCCGCCGCGGCCGGACTCGCCCGCACCGCGCTGCACCGGGCCGTCATCGGCATCCAGGGCGCGATCGACCCCGCCACCGGACGGCTCGGCTACGCCGCGCACATCCCCGGCTGGCACATCCCCGACCTCGCCGGCACCCTCGCGGGCGGCCTCGGCGTCCCGGTCGCCATCGAGAACGACGTCAACCTCGCCGCGCTCGCCGAGCGCGCCGGCGGGCAGGCCGCCGGCGCCCGCGACTTCGTGCTGCTGTGGGTCGCCGACGGCGT
>NZ_WBMR01000023.1 GCF_008923365.1 Actinomadura montaniterrae | reverse complement strand
CTCTGGATGTCGGGGATCGCGACGTTGACGATGAAGAAGTCGAGGGTGGTGATGAAGATGCCGACGAGCAGGACCAGCAGGCCGGCGGCCGGTGCGGCGTGCGCGGGCGCGCCGTCCTGCGGCCGCCGGGCCGCCTGCGGTGTCGCGGTGGTGGACAAGGGATCTCCCCGGTTCGTTCGTCTCGGTGCGTGCACCATGACGATCTCCCGCGGGCGGTCATCGGGTCGATGACGTCAGGGGTAATGCGGCAGGTGACGATGAGGCCGCAACTCAGGCTGCCGAATAGGTGACCACCAGGACTATCCAGCAGGCAAGCCTGCTCGGTGAGGACGGCGAGGAGCGACACCCCACGCCGCCACCGGAGATGAGGAAACAGCTGATGACGTACACGACGACACTTGACGGGACCCGCATCGCCTACCAGCTCCGGGGCAACGGAGCGCCGCTCGTCCTGCTGGCGGGCCAGGCCAACAACCATCACTGGTGGGACCCGGTCCGCTCCGACTTCCATCCCGCCCGCAGCACCATCACGCTCGATTACCGCGGCACCGGCGACAGCGACAAGCCCGACGCCCCCCACACCACCGAACTGTTCGCCCAAGACGTCATCGCCGTCCTCGACGACCTCGGTATCGACCGGGCCGACATCTATGGCACGTCCATGGGCGGCCGTGTAGCCCAGCAACTCGCTGCTCGTCACCCTCACCGAGTCAGCGCCCTGGTTCTCGGCTGCACCTCACCCGGCGGTCCGCACGGCATCGAACGTGACAACGACGTCCGCCGGGCCTTGGCCCAGTCTCACGCCGGAGCCGCGCGGCAAGCTTTGCTGGAGCTCATGTACACACCCCGCTGGCTCTCCGACCACCCCGGCCCGCACCACACCCTCGGCGACCCTCGTATGCCCGCCCACTCCCGGCGCCACCACCTCGCAGCCAGCAACCGCCACAACGCCTGGGACCTCCTGCCCAGCATCAGTGCACCCACCTTGGTCCTCCACGGAACCGATGACCGGCTCAACCCTGCCGCCAACGCACCCCTGCTCGCCGACCGGATCCCTGGAGCCCGACTCCACCTGATCCCCGACACCCGCCACGCCTACTTCGAGGAAGCCCGCGCTCAGGCCAGCCCCATGGTCTTGGACTTCCTCACCACCACCTCGCATCGGCGGTAGGGAACGTGGCAGGCGATCCGCCGCTCAACGGCTGCGCCCAGTGCGTCGGCAAAGCGTCCTGGGCGAGGCGGGCCGCATGTCCAACGAACTGGTGCGATACGAGGGTCTGCAGCGGCTCCAATGTGGACAGCGCGAGGTCCTCGCAGAGCGCGGCCTTTACGCGGACTGCGAGAAATGCACCCTCGACGTGGTCGGGCATCTGCGCCTGGCTGCCGGAAAATACCCCGATGACCCACGCCTGGGCTGGCTCATCGGCCCGCTGGGAATGGCCGCGCCTATGTCCCCCGAGCAGCGTGCCGAGTGCAGCGTCGGGCTCTTGAAGGTTCTCGCCAAGTCCGGGCCGGTCCTGGAGAGCGTGACCGTCCCAGTCCGGTTCGTGGTCGGTAACGGGTGCTCACATGGGTCTTACGCAGGGAGCGGCCCTGCCGGGGGACCGGGTGGTCAGAGCAGCGTGTTGATCGCGGTCGACAGTTGGCTGAGGTGGTTTTCGTCTCGTCGGTAGTGGGTCCATTTGCCGATGCGGGTGGACTGGACGAGCCCTGCACGCTCGAGTGCGGCCATGTAGGAGGAGACGGTCGACTGGGCCAGTCCGGTCTTGGCCTGGATGTGGCTGACGCACACGCCGACGGTCTGCCGGTCCGCGATGGGCTCGTAGTCCGCGAACTCATGGTCCGGATCCCTGAGCCATCGCATGATCTGGAGGCGGACGGGGTTCGCCAGCGCCTTGAAGGCCTCCAGCATCTCCTCGGATTGCCAGACCGCCACGTCGCTCATGAGTAAGACCCCCTAAGTCAAGTCGACATACTACGGTATCTCGATAGAAGCTGATCGCCCAACCCCTGGGCTGGCGGCACCATGGCCACTGAGCCCTCAGCGGGACGTTTGCCAGCCTCGTCGAATGACGCGACCCGCCGCCGGCTGGTGGGCCGGCGGCGGGTCGGACGGTGGCGTCGAGGTCAACCGGCGATGGTGGCCGGCTGTGCCGCCTTGTCGGACGGTGCGCTTCGAGGGGAAGCAGGGGCCTGCTGCCGGCCGCGGAGGGTCCCGGCGGTCAGGACCGCGAGTCCGGTGAGGGTGATCGCGGCACCGACCCACAGAGGTGAGACGAATCCGTAGCCGGCGGCCAACGCCAGCCCGCTCAGCCAGGCGCCGAGGGCGTTGCCGACGTTGAAGGCCGCGATGTTGGCGCCGGAGGCCAGGATGGGGGCGTCCTGGGCGTACCGCATGGTCCGCAGTTGCAGGCCGGGCGCTGTGGCGAGTCCGACGATGCCGAGCAGGAGCAGGGAGACCAGCGTCATCGGCTTGCTGTGCGCCGTCAGAGCGAAGAGCGCCAGCACGGCCGTGATCAGTGTCAGGAGAGTTGCGAGGGAGGTGTTCAGCGCCCGGTCCGCCAGCTTGCCGCCCAGGTGGTTGCCCGCGAAGGTGCCGGCGCCGTACAGCACCAGCAGCCACGGCACGGTGGCGGTGGCGAATCCGGTGACGTCGGTGAGGGTGAAGGCGATGTAGGTGAACGCGCCGATCACGCCGGCGAAGGCCAGCACGCTGGTCGCCAGGGAGACCCAGACCTGGGGGCGGCGGAACGCGCCGAGTTCGCCGCGCAGGTCCACCCGGGCGGGCGCGGGGGTGACCGGAACCAGAAGCCGGATGCCGGCGAGGGTGAGCACGCCGATGATGGTGAGCGCCCAGAACGTCGAACGCCAGCCGAGCTGCTCGCCCAGGAAGGTCCCGGCCGGAACCCCGACCACGTTGGCCACGGTCAGGCCGCCGAACATCAGCGCGATGGCGCTGGCCCGCCGGTTGGGGGCGACCATGTCGGCGGCGACCACCGAGCCGACGCCGAAGAACGCCCCATGGCACAGCGCCGCGACGATCCGGCCCGCCATCAGCACCGGATAGGCGGGGGCGAGGGCGGAGATCAGGTTGCCCACGATGAACAGCCCCATCAGCGCCAGCAGCACCTTCTTGCGATCGAACCGGGCGAGCGCCGCGGTCAGTGCGATCGCGCCGACCGCCACGCTCAGCGCGTACCCCGAGACCAGGTATCCGGCCACCGACCCGCTGACGCCGAAGTCCGAGGCCACCTGGGGCAGGAGACCCACGATTCCGAACTCGGTGAGCCCGATGCCGAAGCCTCCCAGGGCCAGGGCGAGAAGCCCGATAGGCATGACAAACCTCCATCATTCGATGCGTCCGCGTCGACCGCGAACACATCGAAGTATCGCAAAAAAGCGATACGAGATCAAGTGGGCGACGCACGATGAACGGTGCCGGCGCCACCACCCGGGCCGACAGCGGCACGCCCTCCTCGCGCCCGTGGCCATCGAGGGCCACGGGCGCGCCGCGCTCGAACGTAAGGCTCGCTGCATCAGGGACTACCGTCCCTGAAGGCGGGCTTTAGACAACACCCCCGTTGACGCGTATGTTCTGGCCGGTCACCCAGCTCGCCCCGGGCGAGGCGAGAAACGCGACGACGTTGACGATCTCGTCGGGCCGCCCGATGCGGCCCATCGACGTCATCTTCTCCAGGCTCTCGATGAACTCGGGCGGGCGTGTGCGGAACTCGGGGGTGTCGGTCGGGCCGGGGGAGACGACGTTCACCGTGATGCCGCGTTCGCCGATCTCCTTGGAGAAGACCCGGGAGAACTGTTCCAGCGCGCCTTTCGCTCCGTCGTACAGGCCGTAGCGCGGGAAGAACAGCCCGGTGGTGTGCGAGGAGATGTTGATGACGCGTCCCCCGTCGCGCATGTGCCGTGAGGCGAGCTGCATGGCGAAGAACGGCGCGCGGGCGTTCACCCGAAAGCTGTGGTCGAACTCCTCCTCGGTGATCTGGGCCATGGGCTTGAGGACCGCCAGCACGGCGTTGTTGACGACGATGTCGATCCCACCGAAGGCGTCGGCGGCGGCCTTGAAGAGCGAGCCGATCTGCTCGGTGTCCCCGACGTCGGCGGGGACGGCAAGGGCCTTGCCGCCCCCGGCCGCGTGCACGCGTTCCACGACGCCCGCGGCCTCGGCGGACTGTCCAGGCAGGTGGTTGACCACGACGTCGGCGCCCTCGGCGCCCAGCCGCACGGCGATGGCTGCGCCGAGGCCGGTCGCGGCGCCGGTGACGATCGCGACCTTTCCGTCCAGTGATGTGCTCATGCTCGCCGTCCTCTCAGACGATGCCGTGGCCGCTGACGGTGGTCTCGGGAACGTCCTCGCGAAGGTCCCAGTGCTCGACGATCAGGCCGTCCTCGATGCGGAAGACATCGACGACAGCGGTGCCGCGATGCCCGGGCTCCGCGGTGAACAGGCTGTGCACGAAGACCAGATCACCCTCAGCGGCGAGCCGGCGGATGTCGAAGCGTGCCGCGGGAAGTTGTTCGCGGAGCCCGTCGATGAACTCGGCGAGGGGCTTGCGCCCGTCCGGCAGGTTGGGGTTGTGCTGAATGAGATCTTTGGCAAGGAACCGCTCGGCCTCTTCTGTGCGGCCCTGGTTCCATACGAACTCGATGTAGTCGCGTACCAGCTTGGACATGATGTTCTGCCTTTCAGTGAGTGGTGGGGACGGAAGTCTCGGAGATAGGGCGCGCGGCGCCGCCGGCCGTCCGGCGAGCGGCGGCGACATGGGCGGCCAACGCGAGCGCGAGCGGCAGCAAGGCGACGGCCGAAAGCGGGCGGGCGCCGAAGCCGGGCAGCAGTCGGCTGCCGAGCAGGCTGCCGAGGCTCATGCCCAGCTAGCGGGCCGAGGCGTTCAGCGCGAGCAGGATGCCGCGCCGTTCGGGCAGGAGGTCTACAAGCGGCGCCTGCTGCGGTGACATGAAGACCGCGCTGCAAGGCCCGAAGGGCGAACGCCGCCATGCCGAGGAGGAGCGACCGGGGGACGAGGGTCAGCGCGGTGAACACGAGCATCAGCCCGGCCACCGGGACGGCGATCGTTCGCACACCGCCGAGCCGCTCGAACATTCGAGGGCCGGCCATGTTGCCGGCCATTCCGATGGCGCCGAAGACGAACAGCACGAGCGAAACCGTGTTCTGCGACGCCCCGAAGCGGGCGACGAGGTAGGCGCCGACGACGCCGTACACGGTGAACTGCGCGGTCAGCACCATCAGAATGGTCGTCAGGATCGGCAAGGCGCCCGGCGTAAGCACCACCCTGCCGAAGCCCCGCGCGGTCGGCGCAGGAGCAGGCCCGAGCGGGGGCAGTAACCACCCCAGCATCGCCGTCGCAGCGGCGGTGAGCACGGCGACGCCGGCCATGGCCCAGCGCCAGCCGACCGCGCCGCCTACTGAGGAGACCAGCGGGACACCGAGCACGGTTGCGGCGGTCATCCTCGCGAAGACCGTGGCCAGTGCGCGGGAACGGCGCTCCAGAGGAACGATCGCGGAGCCGGCGGCGGAGGCGGCCGGCCTGTAGACGGCCGCACCGAGCCCGGCCACCACGCGGAAGGCCGCGAGAATCGCGACGGCGGGGGCCAGCGCGCTGCCCGCACCGAAGACGATCAGCGGGGCGAACCCGAGGAGCAGCAGCCGCCGGCGTGGCATCCGGCCGAGCACGATGGCGGCGAGCGGCGCGGCGAGTGCGAAGACGAGCGAGAAGACCGTGACCAGAGTGCCGACAATGGCCGGCCGGACGTGCAGGTCGTGGGAGATCGGGGCGCTCAGCCCGATGACGGCCAGGGAAGCCGCGCCCAGTGCGAAGTAGCCGAGCGACAGCGCCGGTAACACAAGTGCCGAGGTGCGCACGACTCCCCCTTTCACTACGGTGCAGTGGTTCCTGGCGGGCTCGCGACGGACAGCCGGAGACCGTGGGGTGCCTCGTCCTTCCGGTGCGAATGTCCGCGAGCCGTTGTGGAGGAACGGCGGCACTACCACCGGTGTCCGCATGGGAACAATGCTGGCCGGACCGTCGGAAAGAGCACAGTGCCGGGTGTCATCGGGATCTTGTGCATTTCGCACGGCCGTGCGGAGCTATGAACCCGGAGGTGCGGTGTAACCCGGGTCCTCACCGCCGAGGACAGGCACCTTCTGCGGGAGGTGCTGGCGGAACTCCTGTCCCTCGAGGGCGGCATCACGGTGGTCGCCCAGGTCGCCGACGGAACGGAGATCGTCCCGGCGGCGGAGCGGCACTGGCCCGATGTGGCCGTCATCGACGTCGACCTGCCCGGCCTGGACGGCGTCGCAGCCGCGGCCGCACCTGCGCGAGCGGCTCTACCTCGGCTCAGCGGCCGCCAAGCTGAACGCCCGCAACCGGGTCGACGCCATCCGCATCGCTACCGAAGCGGGGTGGATCTGACCGGAACTCCACCGTCAGCTCGAATCTCCCGCCGGGACGCCGTCCGGCCCGCACGGAACCGCCGGTGCGTTCGGCCAGGTTCGCCAGGCCGTTCCCCGGTCCGGGCTCGGCGCCCCGTACGCCGTCGTTGGCGACGTGCAGTCGGATGACCTCCCCTGCCCGGATGATGCTGATCTCGCACTTAAGGGCGCGGCTGTGCCGCAGCACGTTGGTGACGCTCTCGCGGAGCACCGTCGCGAGCGCGGTGTCGACCTCGGCCGGAAGCGGACCCGTCTCGATGCGTGCGTCGGTGGCGATGCCGGCCGCCGACAGCGCCTGGAGCACCGAGTCCAGTTCGCGGCGTAGCCGCAGCCGGATCCGGCCGCTGGCGATGGAGCCGAGCTCGCCTCGTGCTCGCTCGACGAGTTCGAGGAGGGCGGCCTGCTCCGTCCGCGCTCTGTCCGGGGAACGCTTCATCAGACGAAGGACCAGTTCACTCCGCAACGCGACTGCCGACAGGCTGAAGCCGAGGACATCATGCAGGTCCCGCGCGATTCGCGCGCGTTCCCTCGCGACCGCCTCCGCCGCGAGCTCGTGCCGGGCTCGCTCGAGCAGTACGACCAGGTCCGCGAGCCGGGACAGGCTGTACACCGCCCACGCAAGGATGAGGTCGGAGATGAGCGAGGACGCCATCACCGATGCGGAAGGCACCGGCGGGGGGAAGAAGAACGCCACGCCGTGCAGGGCGAGCATCCCCGTGGCGATCAGCCACGAGCGTGGCGGGCGGGCCCAGGCGAACGCCGCGCCGATGAAGAACCCCCAGACGGCGCCGAGCGAACCCCAGACGAGCACGAGGAAGCAGCCGGGCCAGGCGATCGGGACCGCGAACAGGCCGGCCAGCGCCAGCCGGATGCCTGACGGCCGCCCCATGATCAGGACGATGAACCCGGTGACCAGCGGCGCGAAGAGGAGCGTCCACCGCGGATCGCCGCCCGGGCGGAAGGCCACGTTCACCAAGGTCTTTGCGCCCTGCAGGACGAGCACGCCGAGGAGCGCGCGCCGGGCGAGCCGGGAGGACCTGACCGGCGCCGCCCCGTACACCGGCCCCGTGTTGTACTCGCTCGCCGTCGCCCGGATCCGTGCCAGCGTGCGCCGCGCGACCTCGGCCGCCTCCCGCACCTCGGCGGCCGCTCCACGGTGGAGCAGATCCGCGATCGCGCAGAGTTCGCGGTCCACCGTCCCGCGCAGCTCGCCGTCGACCCGGAGCCGTTCGTGGATGGTGGCCAACCGGGCCCGCTCCCCGCGCGCGGTGTGCAGCCGGCTCACCATCTCGGCCAGCGCGTACAGGCTGAAGACGATCACCCCGTCGATCCCGGTGGCCGACACCCGCCAGAACCAGGCCGTGACGTCCTCGCCCTGCAATATGCCTCCGGTGGCGGTCGCGACCAGGACGAGCCCGGCCAGCGGCCAGGCGGCCCGTGCCGGGAGGACGCACAGCAGCGCCGCCTCGACCGTCCAAGGCAGCCAGTCCCAAGCCGTCCCCACCACGGCGAACGGCAGCAGCGCCAGGACCACTACCGCACCCAGCAGCAGGTATCGGACGTGAGTGCGCCATCGGCGCAGCAGCATCGCGACCAGCGGCGGATACGACGCCGCAGTAAGCGCCATGGCTTCCACCGAGACATTCCCAGACACCCAGCTGAGCAGGCGAATGGTGATCAGGAGCCCTAGGGCCAGCCACAGCATGCCCCGCGCGATCAGCGGTGGTAGTTCTCTTGCGCTCCCTGACAATCAGGCACACCCGCAAATCACGATCACCGATCCAGCCGCATGGAGTCGGGCATGGTTCCAAGTACAGTGTCGGAACTTGCGACTCTGGCCACTGGAAACGGCGGCAGGCCTGGCCCCATGGTGGGGCCGCGGCGCTGCGGTCCAAGGGGCCGCAAGGACGCGCACGGCTGCATGAGACGCAGTTCGCGCGGCTGGAATCCGGATTGGCCAGCCGGCCAGGTAGTTACTTTTCGGTCGCGGCTCAGGTGCGAGACCCGTCGAGATGAGGGCTCAGCGCGGCGGGCGAACGCTCTCCCCTCACTACGTTCTGCAGGATGTCGGCGCTTCGCGTGGATCACGGCTTGAGCCGGTAGTGATAGGTGTGCGAGACACGGAATCCGACGCGGTCGTACATTTGGCGCGCCGCGTAGTGCTCATGGTCGTCCATGACCTGCAGGTACATATCGCCTGCACCGCGCGCTGCGGCCCAGCGGGCACCGACGTGCAAGATCGAGGTGGCGATGCCTTGGCGCCGGTAGCCGGGGTGGGTGGCCATGCAGAAGACTCCGCCGCAGCCGGGGGCGGCCACTATGAGCCCCACACCGACTGCACCTACGCCGTGTTCCACGCTGAGGTAGGCGGCGGGGCCGGGCACACGAGAGAGGACCTGGTCCGCTGTTTCCCGGCTATTCTCGTGGCCGTCTAGGGCAACGTATGCGTCCAGCCAATGGCGGGTTGGGCGCTCCGTGAGGGTCACAGCAAACGATGCAGAGGGATGGGATTGGATGATTACGGTGCCGGTCGGTGCGACGCAGACTCTAGTCGCCGCGTCCCGCCGATAACCCCGCTCGGCAAGCAACGCGTCCAGATCGGCGTGCTCCTCTGCGGGGGCCACCTGAACGGCGATGGGCATCCCACGGTCCCTATAAAAGTCCTCCACGCGAGATAGAGCCGCCAGTAAGGCCCTCCCTTGCGTCAGCGGCAAGGCGGAGTTCGACCGGCGGCGCGGTACGTCCGGCGTATAGCGCAGCAGCCAGCCCTCCTCCTCCCGGCTCTCGACGGCGGGCCAAGCCGCCGCCGCGTATTGCTCGATCAACCGCATGTCGACCAATGTGTGTCTCCTTGTTCCATCGGATCTGGGAGTTCAGCGCCCGGATGCTGCGAGGTGGGCCGGGGGACCGCATACGCGGGGTTGCACCGACGGACGCTGACAGAATGGCGCATGGAGATCATCAAGGTCTCCAACGCAGTTCTTCACGAACTTGTTAGGAGGGCTGGACGATTGGATGACGACACACGTCGTCGTCCTGATCTTGGTCGGCACCCGTGAAGGGTGCCTCGAGATCAATGCAGCCCCCGGTGAGATGGATGTCTCACCGCCTCCCACTCGCATCTACAGGAGGCGCGCCCTTGCAGTTGCTTCTCTGGTGAGGCTCCTCGAGTGGCAACCAGATATCTACCCGGAGACCGCCAGATGTCGCGTGCGTCAACTCGATGCCGCCATGCATCGCAGACATCATCGTCCGGGCTATGTGCAGGCCGAGTCCAGTCCCGGGAAGGTCTCCCGTCCTCGCGGAGCGATAATAGGGCGTAAGCGCCTGTTGTAGTTCGTTCTCAGAAAGGCCGGGCCCTTCGTCGGCGATTGTGATCACTCCGTGCTCGCGCTCCACGTGAATCGTGATCGAGACCTTCCCCTCGGGGGCGTACTTCTCGACATTGCCGAGAAGCAAGAACAAGCACTGCCGAAGTCGAACCGGGTCACCGCGTACAGCGATCCCCTGTTGCTCGGAGACCAGCGACCGGCTCGCCACTGACGGGACGCTTTGCAGTGTTCGGTGCAATAGTTGTGATATGTCGATGGGTTCGTGCGTTGCAACTGGTCGAATGGAGGAGGAATCGGCGTTGATCGCCATCGTCAAGTCGGTGATGGCGCGCTCCATCAGTTCCACCGCATCTTGAATGGCATTGATGGATTCTTTCGCCTCCGCCTCGGCGCTGGTGTCATCGAGAAGTTGTGCGTGTCCGCTGATCGCAGCGAGGGAGCCGCGTAGTTCGTGGCGCGCGGAGTCCAGCAATAAATGCCGCATGTGGGTCAGTTGGCGTATGGTCGACTGCTCGATGAGCACCGCGGCGAGTAGTCCGTCAGCGTATGGACCCGTTGGCGTGGAGACTGAGATTTTCACCCACAGCGAACGGCCAGTCCGAGTTGTGAGTCTGACGGTACCGCAGCGCATCTCAGTGAGATCCACTGCCTCGCCGGCGTCGTCCGTCAGCGCGAACAGGTCGGTGACGTGTCGGCCGACGGCGTGGGTGGCCGGAGTTCCGACCAATTTCGCTATCGCTGTATTCCACACTGCCACCCGGCCGGACGGCTCTATCGCCACGATGGCGATGTTCGAATGGTCGATGATCGAGTCCAGGCGGGAGCTCTTCTTCTGCAATTCATGCGCCGTCTGGGCATTCGCCCAGAACACGCCCGGCGCTCGCGCTACGTTCGGCACCGCTTCGCGAAGCAGACGACCGACCCTCCAGACGGCAAGATGAACTTTGCTCAGATGAGTCCAGCCGAGCCGGATGTATCCGGCATCACGCCCGTCTGGGCGAAGAGGAGTATAGAGCCCCGCCCGCCAGCCTTCTGGGAGCATTCGCCGACGGATGACACCAGGTGCCTCAGAGTGCGCCGGGGACTTGAAGTCGCCAAGATGCTCCAGGGGAGAGCCATGATGTGTCGCACTCTCTGCCGAGATCTCCATATAGATCGGGCCAGAGGGCAGGCTAGCGTGCAACCACAGCCGATCGGCCCTCATACCCTGGCACAGGTTCTGGGCGAACGAACTCAGCGTCGCGGCGTTCAAGGGTCTTTTCGCAGTCAGGCGGGAGAGTTGGAGCAACCCTTCGGCTGTGTTGAGTGCAGGCTGCGCGGCGAGGGGGACTCGGCGGCCCAAACGATGCGCACCGGCGGGTAGCAAGGCCAGCGCTACCCGGAACGGCTGACCAGTGTCCAACGACGCAAGTACCGCGGCTGATGCGCCGACGACGACGCATGCCGCTCTGACCAAGCCGCTGCAGATCAGGCCCCCGTGCGAGGGCCAGTCTGTGACTGTATGCACCAGCATGGCCACCAGGGTCAGAGTCGCCATGTCGCCGACCATGCCGTATAAGGCTCTTTTTTAACGTCGCCAGAGCGCCAATCGGGCATCAGATGGGGCGGTGACACGTGCCGGTGGTCAATGTGTGAATCCCACATCCCTCTTCCATTCTTGCATCAGGCGGATCGGCTGGACGGGCCTTTTTGTTCATTGCAGAGAGAGCGCAAGAACCGAATCAAGTTAGCCGGTGAGGCCTGGTCGTTGTTCGGTGATCTGTCGCTGTGGGGGTGAATGACGGGCCCGGGTGGATCTCGTCGACCGGACCACCGCTGTCCACTCCTGCGATAACTGCGCCGCGGATCGCCGTCGATCTCGCGACAGTTCGTGGCGTGCGGCTCAGGCGCGCCTTTGGGATCTATCGTGATCGAGGGAGGCTTGTTCAAGAGTGGCGCTGACTGCCTTGCGGTGACACATGCTGTAGAACGCCCGGGCGCCGTTCGTCACCGGCCTGGCGATGTCCACGCACTCCGCGAACCCGAGTTCCGGTGCTTCGAACGGTTCGCGTTGGGCCGATCTTAGATAGCGGACACGGTCCGCGAGGAGGGAGAAGTAGCCGAGATTTCGCTCAAGTAGCAGAGGGTCGGTCGTCTCGCCATGCGAGGGCAGGACGATCGACGGCTTCAGACCTCGAAGGCGCCGCAGTGACAGGCACAGCCGCCGCAGATCATCGGCGTGGGCGCTCGTCACCTCCGGGATCGGGTCTTCGGCTGCGTCGCCGGCTATGCAGAGCAGCAGTTCGGGGATCCACACCGCGATGTGGTCGTCTGTGTGGCCCGGCGTGTGGAGCAGATGGAGTGTCAGGTCGCCGCCCTGCAGGGTCAGGGTGTCGGTGAACGTGACCGTGGGCTCGACGAGCCTCACACCGGCGAAGCGCTGCTCTGCGGTGGCCTTTTCCTGCAGGACGGCAGTGGCCTGGGGGGAGTTGAGCCGGGCGCCGGCGGCTGCGTGGGCGATGATCGGGGCACGGTCCCCGACCGCGGCGTTGCCCCAGACGTGGTCCCAGTCGGCATGGGTGTTGACCACCACCAGCGGGCGGCCCCGCAGGTCCGGCTCGAGTTCGCGAAGAATCGCCGTGCAGAGTTCCGGCGTGCTCAAGGTGTCGATGAGCGCGACGAACCGGTCGGTGCGGATGGCGAAGGCGTCGACCTCGTCCCTGACACGAAAAATCGAGACTCGGTCGTCGAGTCCGTTGAGGGCAACGCGCTCAACTGCAGGCGTGACCGTGCTCACGAGGATCTTCCGATCTCGATCGTGTGCGTTGCAATGTTGTCGAGGTGGAGCTTGAGGTACTTCATGAACGGAGTCCCTCCGGTCCCGGTGCTGCTGGAGTTCGCATCGGACTTCTGGCCCTGCCGGTGCACGTAGGCGGCCGCGTAGCGCAGGTGGAGATGGTGGAAGCTGCGCAACGCGTCGATGCACTCGTTGTATGCCTCGCATGCGGCGCGCGTGCGCCAGGCGAGCACCGCACCGCGGATGTCGGCGCGCGAGCCCGCTTCTTCGATGAAGGCACGGTGCCCGCGCGGCATGTAGTCGCGCAGGGAGAACATGTAGTCGTTCAGAGGGTCATCCTGGTGCTCAATGCCGAGCGCCGTCGCCAGGAACGGAATGATGGCGCTCTGCGCGCCGGTTTCACCGCTGAACTGCTGGGGCTTTCCGCCGTACTCCACAACCCCCTCGTACACCAGGCCCTCGGGAAAGGCCGGATTGTTCTTCGTACCGAACAGGAAGCGGCGGACGCGGTGGTAGTAGACGTACGGGTCGCAGCGTTCGGGCATACGGTCCAGGGTGTGCTGCATGGCGCCCAGGCTGGCTGCCACCTCCCGGAGTCGCTCGGCGAGGAGTTCGGCATCGCCGGCGAGCACAGCGTCCTGGGCTCGGATCATGGCATTGAGGCCTGGCGCGGCGGCGGCTTCGATGGCCACGTGCACCATGACGAACCAGTCGTCGTCCATGCCGCCGAGGAAGTCCTGAAGCCGGGTCAGGTTCCCGAGCGCTACGGGGCCCGATGAGTCGAAGCGTCCCCAGTTGTGGAACTGGTGCGAAGCGTAGGACAGGATCGGCGGGCGCCCGAGGCGTGTGGCGACGGCGTGCCAGGGCAGGGCGATGCTGGCGGGGAGGACTTGGGCCGGCGGGTCGGTGTCGTTGAGGTAGCCATGGGCGAAGTAGGAGAGCAGGAGCATCGCCCGCTCCAACTCGGCGGTGGTCCGCAAGCCGGCGATGTCCAGCTGCGGTACGTCCCGCAGGAGGTCCCGGCCGCGTCCCATGACGAGGTGCTTGGGCAAGGCCGCACCTATCTCATCCCACTCCGCGTACTCCGTCGGCAGGCTGCGCAAAGGATCGGTGCCGGGAAGGAATCCAAGTTCGTCGTCGAGGTCGTAGTCGGCCAGCCGGATACCAGTCATGTCACATACGCCCCTTCTGCGGCGTCCTTTTCGGTGACGCTACAGCGGAAGTGGGCATGAGAAAATGGCCACTATGCAGTGATATGAAGTGTCCACTTCGGGGATCGGCCCAGGTCACGAGTCCGGCCTAGTCTCCCGCCATGACTAGTCTCCCGCCATGACCACGCCGAGCAGACGGCTGCTGATCCTGCCGTCCTCCTTCCTCGTCGACCATCTCACGGACCGGATGACCCATGTCGATAGCTCCTGGTACGCGGTTGTCCGCGCTCCCGAGGGGCTGACCGTTATCCGCAGGACGCCGGCGGACTCCCGGCAGGAAGACGAGCGCTGAATCGGACTGCACGGCGACGACCCGCACGACCTTGACGTTCCCGGCATGCTGGCCGCAACGCCACCGGTGTGCCGTGGTGGGACCTGCCCGAGCGGTACGGCAACTGGAATACCGTCTATGAGCTGTATCGGCGGTCCGACAAGGCCTACAGCTCAGCCGCGATCCGCCGATCACTGCGGGTCCGGGGAATCGCCGCGACCATTCCCGAGCTCGCTGATCAGAAGGCTGGACGCGCTGCAGCGGACGCCTCAAGCAATGGCGCGGCATCGCCACCCGCTCCGACAAACTCCGCCCGCAACTACCGAGCAGCAATCGTCTTGGTCACCGCCCTGCTCTGGAACAACACATGATCCACCGGACAGGCCCTAGAGGCGGCGGGACATATCCTGGTCGGGCTGGAAGACACGCCACGCAGAGGAGCTGATCTGCGGTCAGTAGGCGTCCCGGGGAGCCGTCTCCTGCGATGGTCCTAACTCGTCGAGGTCGCGGATGGTGCGGGCCAGTATCTCGGCGGCTTCGACCAGCTCGTCCTCCGACATGCCCGCGTACCCCAGGAGCAGTCCTTCGAGCCTGTCCGTCCCCGCATAGAAGGCCGCCAGGCTTGTGACGCTCACGCCGTTCACTCCAGCACGCTCGACAATTTGCTCGGCGCTCAAACCGGCTCTCGCGCGCAGCACCACGTGCAGGCCGCCATCGATGCCGGTGAGCGCCACAGCGTTCTCGACCGGCGCTAAGGCTGTGCGCAACGATGCCCGGGCATCGGCATAGCGCTGGCGTGTCCGGCGAACGTGCCGTTCCAGCCCACCTGACTCGATGAGGTGGAGCAAGGTCTGCTGCACCGGCCACGAGAGAGGGCCGTCGCAAAGTTCCTTGAGCTTCGTGATGCGGAGCGCCACTTCCCGTGGAGCCACCAGGTAGCCACAGCGAATGGCCGGGGTGAGCGTCTTGGACAGAGTGCCCAAGTAGATGACGCGCTCGGGGTCCAGCCCAGTCAGCGTGGGAAGGGGCGGCCCATCGAAGCGGTATTCGCTGTCGTAATCGTCCTCAAGGACGAACGCGCCCTCCCTACGGGCCCAGGCCACCAGGTCAAGGCGGCGTCCGACGCTCATACGGACACCGAGCGGGAACTGATGGGACGGGGTGACGTGCGCCAGACGCGGTGCGCGCCTGCCTCGGGGCAGGTCCTGCGGCCGGGCCCCATCGTCGTCTACGGGCAAGGCCACAGCGGCGAGACCGAGGCAGTTGATAAGGGCTCGTACTGCCGGATGCCCGGGTTCCTCGCAGGCGACAGCATCGCCGGCTGATACAAGCGTCCGCATGATCAAGTCCAATGACTGGGTGGCTCCGCTTGTCACGACGACGTTCTCCGGTTCGACGGTCAGCCCACGGGACCGAGCCAGGTACGCGGCGATCGCCTCCCTCAGCGCCGGCTCACCTTGTGCGTCCAAGTACCGGTTGGGTGGTGTGATACGTGCCGTCTTCCGCAGTGCGGGACCCCAGCCGTCCGGGGCGGAGTCCGGTGCGGTGACACCGGTACGGAAGGCGAGCCGTGGTGTCGAGGCGACGGTGGCGACGGGAAGACGCTCGGGTTTCGGGCGTATGACAGCCCCTTGTCGCGCTGCCTCGTTGAGCCGGCAGACGTACGTCCCCGACCCATGCCGGCTTTCGAGGTAACCCTCGTCGACCAGTCGCGTATACGCCTCCGCGGTGACCGTGCGTGAGACGGAGAGCTCGTGGGCGAGGGTGCGTGTAGAGGGCAGACGCGTGCCGGCCGACAGGAGTCCCTCGTGCACGGCTTTGCGCAGCGAGGCGACGAGTTGGTCGGTCAGTGTCAGCCGGGACGCTCGGTCCAAGGTCACGGGCACGAGGAGGGTCGGTGTGCCGCGCCGCCGCGCGGGACGCGCCGTCCCAGAAGAAGGTGGCCTCATGGATTACCTCTGAACGGCCATTTGGAGACGTCCACTCTACTGTAGCGACACCACCGGCCGGGAGTCGGCCAACAGAGGCCTGACCAGAAACCGCCGCGTCAGGGGGCAGGCCTACCAGTCGAGTCCACCCGGATGGCGCTCTGTCGCTCGCCGAGTGGCCTTCTCGACGAGCCTGCTCGGATCGAAGCCGAGATCACCATGTCCGGAGAAGACCTCGCCCGGCTTCCGGTCAAACCGGACGAGTGCGGCGCCGCCCCTCATTCCGATGCTCGACGACGCTCGCTTCCACCGTCCCACCAGATGATTGTTCGCGTCCCGCCGCCGCATTACCGAGTCCTGTTGCTCGGACTCCCCGTGACCGGGCACGCAGGTCCGTTGTGTAAATCTAGGCTGGGGTGATGACGAGGACGGGGCGACCGAAGGCGCCGTTTTCAGTGACCGCGGCTGAACGAGCGGAGTTGGAGCGCGGGGCGCGGGCAGCGACCTCGACGCAGACATATGCATTGCGGTGCCGGATCGTGCTGGGGTGCGCCGAGCCGGGCGCCACCCACCGGTCGAGGGCCTTGATGGCCGAACGCACCAGCTTGAGCAAGTCCACCATCGGGCGGATCTGATGCCGGTTCGATCTCAAGCCGCACCGGACCGACACCTTCAAGATCTCCACTGATCCGCTGTTCGTGGAGAAGGTGGTGGACGTGGTCGGGCTCTACCACCACCCACCCGAGCGGGACGTGATGCTTTGCCTGGACGAGAAGTCGCAGATGCAGGTCCTCGACCGCTCGCAGCCGATGATGCCGGGCATGCCCGAGCGGCGCACCCACGACTACGCCCGGCACGGCACCACCAGCCTGTTCGCCGCCTTCAACATCGCCGACGGCACCGTCATCGCCGAGTTGCACCGCCTGCATCGCGCGCCCGGGTTCAAGGAGTTCCTGGTCGCGATCGACAAGGCCGTCCCGGCCGAGTTGGAGGTGCACCTTGGTCTGCGACAACCTGGCCACCCACAAGACACCGCTCGTGCGCGATTGGCTGGCTCGCCACCCCCGCTTTTACATGGGCTTCACCCCGACCGAATCGTCCTGGCTCAAGCAGGCCGAGCGCTGGTTCGCCTACCTCACCACCCAGCGCACCCAGCGCGGCGTCCACAAAAGCGTCGACTCCCTTGCCCGATATCTACAACGGGTTTCAGGCGCAGGACACTAGCCGGGGCCCTGCTGATGGCGTCCTCGCACCAGTTCTCCCCGGAGCTTGACGGCCGGCGTGGAAGACCTTGCCGGAACCACGCTGTTGGCCGTGGGCCGCCCCCGCCTCACATTGTTTGGCTGACGTTACGTTCCATCCCCTGCCCGCGCCCCTTCGTGTCGGCTACCTCGAACGATGAGTTCGGCGGATCGATCGTTGAGTAGGTCGTGCTTGTTGCGTGGGTGTGGTGGTTCGAAGCTGGTCAGGCCATTCAGATCGGCAGAAGGGAATCTCATGGCCGTCACCGAATCCTCACCTCCTCTCCGTCCCATGCATGATGTCCAGGCTCCTCAGCGGCGTGCGGCCATCGCCGAGGCGGCGTTCACCGCCCGAGAGCGGCTGGTGGTGGTCACCCTGTGCTGCGCAACTTTCATGTGCGGGCTGGACTTCTCCATCGTCACCGTCGCTCTGCCCGACATCGGTAGCGGCCTGGGCTTCTCCTCGGCGGGCACTCTGCAGTGGGTGGCCACTGCGAGCCTGCTGCCGTCTGCGAGCCTGCTGCCGCTGTTCGCCCGGATCGCCGACCTGGTCGGCCGCAAGCGGCTGTTCACGCTCGGCGTCATGGCGTTCACCCTGTTCTCCGTCGGCGCCGCCGTCGCGAACTCCCCCGTGGTGCTGATCGCCGCACGCATCGGCCAGGGCACCGCCGCCGCGATGATCGCCCCCGCCGCCATCGCGCTGATGACCGGCTACTTCAAGGAAGGCCCCAAGCGAGCCCGCGCGCTGGGCCTCAACGGTGCGGTCATGTCGCTGGGCTTCGTGCTCGGCGCGCTCGGCGGCGGCGTCATCACCAGCGGCTTCAGCTGGCGCTGGACCATGGTCACGCTGGGCGTCATAGGCGCGCTCGCGCTGGCCGGCGCGCTCGCGCTGCCGGCCATCGAGGACTCGAGTGCCGTCCGACGGCTGGACGTCCCCGGCGCGCTGCTCGCCACGATGGGCCTTTTCGGCCTGGTCTTCGGTATCTCCAACGGCAGCGATCAGGGCTGGGCCAGCTTTGAGGTGCTCGGGCCCATTGTCGGCGGCCTCGCGCTGCTCGCCGCGTTCCTGCTGGTCGAGCGGCGCCACCCGGCGCCGCTCGTGCCGCTGACCGTCCTGAACCAGCCGTCGGTCAAGTGGTCCGGTCTGCTCGGTGTCATCACGTTCGGAATGTGCGCCGGCACCACCGTTCTGCTGAGCCTCTACATGCAGAACGTCCTGGGTTTCACCCCGGTCGAGGCCGGCCTGAGCTACCTCGGCGAAGGCATGGCCGCGGTCATCGGCGGCATGCTCGTCGCCCGCCTGCTGAGCCGGTTCGGCGGCGTGAAGATGCTGATGGCGGGGTTGTTCGTGCAGGGCGCCGGTACCGCTGCGATGTTCGCCCTTCCGGAGAACGTCAACCTGCCGGCCCTGCTCGTCACCTCCTCGGTCATGGGGCTCGGCCACGTCTTCAGCGTGGTCTCCTTCATCACCGTCATGACGACGGGCGTCAGTGAGCGGGATCAGGGCGTCGTCGGCGGCCTGTCGCAACTGCCGCAGTACGTCGCCGCCATCGGTGTCTCGGGCCTGAGCGCCATCGCCGCCGCGCGCACCGGCGCTCTTTCGGCCGACTCGGCTCCCTCGCGCGCGGACGTCCTGGGCGGCCTTCACGCCGGCATGGTGACGGCCGGTGTCGTCGCCCTGGCAGGAGCGCTGCTGACCGGTGCTCTCCTGCGCGAACGGACGAGAGCGTAGACAGTCGCGCGAGCTGTTATCCACAAGGAGGGGACAAGTCTCGCCGTCATGGCCACCTCGGCCACCCAAGGCACCGTCCTGGGCCTGGACCACCTCGGTGCCGACGGCGTCTCTCGTGCTGATGTGCCGCCCTCCCTCGGCGGGTTTCGCTAGCGATTTGCTCGCCGCGGCCGTCGAGGGAGGGCTCGAGACCTTCGCCATCCACCGAGTACTCGCATCGGGTCGTCATTCCATAGGACCACCGGCTGTTCTCTGATGCCGGCCCAGGGCGCCCTACGCGAGGTCCCCTCTGGACTTCCCGCCTTGTGGGACGCGCTGCGAAACGGAGCACGCTCCTCCGTGGCTTCCAGCACTGCCACCACCTGACTTGCCAGAAATTACTCACACGGATAATTTTAGCCGCATGGATAAGCTCAGTCGTCAACGAACCCCTGTGCTGTCATGACCAGACGCGAGGCGGCGACGGCGGCGCGTAAGAAGCAGATCATCAGTGCCGCGATCACACTGCTGGCCGAACGCGGCTACCAGGCGACCACGTTCGAGGCCATCTGCGACGAGGCCGGGCTCAGCAGCAAACGCCTGATCACCTATCACTTCTCTAGCAAGGACGAGCTGTTCACAGCCGTCGCTGACCAGATCGTGGCCGATGGCGAGGCCTGGATGCGGCTCGCCATCGAGTCCGTGGCCGGTACGCGCGACCTGCTCGCCGCCGTCATCCGGGCGAACGTGGCATTCATTGCCGGTCACTCGCAAAAGGTACGGGCGCTTAGGCAGATCATTCTGAACGGCGGCCTCGGCAACTGGGAGCGGCACCATCTCGAGTCGCTGAGGCAACTCGTCCGTCTCTTCGTCAGAGGGCAGGGTGACGGCGTGTTCCGAGCATTCGACCCACAGGTCATGGCGGCCGCCGTGCGCGCTTCGATTGACGGCGCTGCGCCGCTTCTGTCCACTGGCCTCGACCCAAGCATGTACGCGAACGAACTGGTCGAACTTTTCGACCGGAGCACCCGGGCCGAGTCCCGAGACATCGGGCCTGCCCACGACGGAAGCAGGCGAGGAAACCGATGACGCGACCTGAACACTCTGGCCGGACGTACGTCGTGACTGGCTCGGCGTCGGGCGTTGGGGCCGCGACTGCGGCGCTGCTCCGTGAGCGTGGCGCCGACGTCATCGGCTGCGATCTCAGCGATGCCGACATCCAAGCTGACCTGTCCACGCCCGACGGACGGCAATCGCTGGTCGATGAGGTAGCGAGCAGAGGGGCCATCGACGCTGTGCTCGCCATCGCCGGTGGCGGTAAGAGAGGGCTTCTGCAGACGAACTACTTTGGCGCCGTCGCAACGCTCACAGGGTTGCGGCCGTTGCTGATCCAGAGCGAAGCGCCTCGAGCCGTCGTGGTGTCGTCGACCTCCTCGCTGTCGCCCGCGGATGAGCAAGTGCTGCAAGCATGCCTTGACGGAGACGAAGCCGCTGCCCAGGCCTACGTCGACGCGGACCCATCCGCCGGCAGCGCCGCTGGTGCTTACGGTGCCGCCAAACGGGCGCTCAACCGGTGGGTGCGCAGGGTCGCTCCGACTCCCGAGTGGGCCGGAGCCGGCATCGCCCTTAACGCCGTCGCGTCCGGTGTTGTCGACACGCCCGCCGCTTCCTGGATCTTCGCGAGCGAGGAGACGCGCATCGCCGTGGAGACCGCGGCGCCGCAACCGTTCGGGGGTTTCCCAGGACGCCCCGAGTGGGTCGCCGAGCTCATCTGCTGGCTGGCCGGTGCGGGCAACCGGTTCGTCACCGGTCAGATCATCTTCGCCGACGGAGGAGCGGAAACGATGCTGGTCGGAGATCGTCACTGGCGTTGACAAAACCACGGAACAACGGAATATCCGATGTAGATCGGGAGGTTGTCGATGGAAGCGCTGCAAGGTAAGAAGGTCGTCGTCACTGGGGGCTCCCGGGGGATCGGCCGCGCGATCGTAGAGCGGATCGCCGGCGAGGGAGCGCACGTGGTTTTCAGCTACGCGCAGAGCAAAGGCCGAGCCACCGAAGTCGAGAAGAAGGTCGCACAAGCCGGCGGCAGGGCGCAAGGCCTACAGGCCGACTTCACCGATCCAGCCAATGCCGAACGCCTGATGAAGGATGCTGAGGACCTGCTCGAGGGACTCGATGTACTCGTCAATAATGTGGCCATGGCCTTCACGCCGACCTCCATCGTAGAGATTGATGATGATCTCTACGATCAAGTGATGGCAACCAACCTGAAGTCGACTTTCCTTACCGTGCGTTACGCCGCCAGGAATATGCGCGATGCCGGGCGCATCATCAACATCTCCACCGTGAACACGATCAGGCCGGGGCTCGGCATAGCCCTGTACACCGCGAGCAAAGGGGCGATCGAGCAACTCACCGCCGCGGCCGCGAGGGAACTGGGGCCGCGTGGCATCACGGTGAACACGGTGTCACCCGGATTCACCGACACGGATCTTCTGCGCGGTGCGAACAGCGAACAGCAACTCGCGCAGATCCCCGCCGTCACTCCGCTCGGCCGAGTCGGGCAGCCGGCCGACATCGCCGATGTCGTGGCCTTCCTCGCCGGACCCGACAGCCGTTGGATCACCGGCCAGAACATCCGTGCCACCGGTGGATTCGCTTAGCTGTTGAGGTGCAGGGCCAGGAGCGGTGGTGACTCGTCGCCCCTGCTCCTGGTTGTCGAAATCGCGAGGCACACAGTCATCGCGAACACGTCGGGTGTCCGGGACCTGTTCAAGGACGAACAAGGTCGGCAGGTCTCTCAGGCACAATGCCGCCGTGGTTCCGGCCTGCTCTTCACCTTGACCGACGGGACGGGCGACGGGCGAGATCCAGCGCGAAGACGACGCGGCCGATTCCCGGGCCGTCGTAGTCCGGCTGGAAGGGAGTGTCGCCAGTCCCCTGTTCTCCGGACAATATATCGAAGCCGAGCCGACGATGAAATGCTTGAGAGGCGGTGTTTCCGGGGCTGGTAACGCAATGGACGTGACGGCGCCCGTGCGATCGGACCTGATCAAAGAAGCCTTGGTAGAGGGCGGTCGCGATGCCTTGTCCATGCAAGGCAGGATCAACGCCGACGAAGTGGATGTAAGCCACTTCGGGATCGCTTTGCGATAGGAAACCGATCAGAAAGGCGCCGAGACTGCCATCCGGTCGTTCAGCCAAATAGCTGGTCGTGTTGAAATGCTGAAAGAAGAGCCGCGGGAGCAGCAGTGCGCGCTCCGTGGACCCGGCCTCTCCTCCCAGCCCGCCCCACCAGCGATCGAGTACCGCAAGCACACGCGCATGATCCCCTGCCGCTGGACGCCGTACCACCAAATCCGAAGGAAAGTCGTTGATCACTCGTCAATACTCGCATGGCACGCCTCAGAGCGCACAGTTGCGGATCTGCTTCATCGGTGACTCTTTCGTCCAAGGGATCGGTGACCCGGAGTATCGGGGCTGGGTCGGCCGGGTGCTGCAGGCGACGGGCGATGGGATCACCGCCTTCAATCTGGGAGTCAGGCGCAACACCTTCCAGGACGTCCTGCGTCGATGCCGGCGGGAGATACTCGCTCGTGCGGTTCCCGACGCCGACAACAGGTTGGTGATCTCCTGCGGCAGCAACGACACCCTGGAGGAGGACGGCGAGATCCGGGTCGACCCGTCCGACAGTCTCCATGATCTGGCAGCCGTCCTGGACCAGTGTCGCCATTCGGGGATCGCACCTCTGGTCGTGGGACCGCCTCCTGTCATCGATGCAGGCGCTGACCATCTGCTGCGGACGTCGAGTCTTGCCAGCGAAATGGCGACCCTGTGTCTCTCGCGCGGCGTCCCCTTCATCGACACCACGTTGAAATTGGCGCGTGACCCGGTCTGGGTCGAGGAGGCGATGGCGGGTGATGGCGCCCATCCTGGAAGTGGTGGCTACCGCAGGATGGCCGACCTCGTCCTCGCCGACTGCTGGCATCAATGGATCGCTCACCCCCGCGGGCATCTGTAGCCCACCCCGTCTCTGCTCGCTCGCCGTTGGCGTGCGCTGAGCGATGGGCCGCACTCTGAGCAGGTTGGCCGGAAGTAGGCGCCGCCATCGACTGCACCAGTCCGGCGGTGGTTGAGACGGTCGCGCCCCCGTTCGACGACTGGAGGAAGCAAGATCCGTCTGCAACGAAACAATCTGCTACGGTTCTTGTTGGCCGGGAGTCCTGGCCGGAAGACTTCGAGTTCCGATGTGACCTTCCCATCGGAGCAATCCCTACTGGAGGGGACATGTCAGTACGCGCTCTCGTGGTGGATCGGTCGGCCAGTGAGTTGATGCGTGTGGCTGAGCTGCCCGAGCCCGTCGCGGGACCTGGACAGGTGGTGATGGAGGTGTCTCACGCCTCACTGAATCACGGGGATCTCAACGACGCTCGATCTGGCCGCGTACCGCCTGGTGCAGTACTCGGTTCAGACGCTGCAGGTGTGGTTACGCAGGCAGCGGCCGATGGCACTGGCCCGGCGGTCGGCACACGCGTGGTGGCCATGGCTCCAGGTGCTTTTGCCGAACGTGTCGCGGTCGATGTAACCGCGCTGGCTCCCGTTCCTGCGTCGGTCGACTTGGCAGTAGCAGCGGCGCTGCCCGTGGCAGGACTGGCGGCGCTCCGCTCGTTGCGCGCCGCGGGGCTGTCGAGAGAAAAGCGAGTGCTCGTCACCGGCGCGTCTGGCGGTGTCGGACTATTCGCGGTGCAGCTCGCGACCCACGCCGGAGCCTATGTGATCGCCTCTGTGGGCTCGGCCGCCCGTGCGGAAGGGCCTGCCAGGGCGGGTGCCAGCGAGGTGCTGATTGGGCTCGAGGGGCTCAGCATGTCGCCCGACATTGTGATCGACAGCGTCGGAGGCCCGCAGCTCGTGCAAGCTTGGGACAAGTTGGCACCAGGAGGCAGCCTGCAGAGCGTGGGCTGGACGTCCGGCGAACCAGCCGTCTTCCCACCGTACGCCACCGTCGGACCGGCCAAATCGCTGAACTCCTTCCTTAATCAGGGCGAGTTTGGTGGGGATCTGGCTACGCTCATCCAGCTAGTCACCGAAGGGGCTCTCACCGTTGAAATCGGTTGGCGTGGATCCTTGGAGCAGGTGGCCGAGGCGGCCAAGGCACTGCGCGAACGGCGGGTTAGCGGCAAGGCGATCCTGGCCATCGGCTCTGCCGAGACGGAAGCCTCCGTCGTCGGCCGTTAGAGATTCCAACCAGAATCATGCGTGGCTCTCACCTTGAGATCTAGCTGTGGGGTCTCAGACCACCCGACTGAAACTCGCGCTGGCGTCCAGCGCACTTCGGTATCTCGGCTTCCGCACAACGCCTCAGGAGCACATGCTCGGTCGGCCGTCTCGGTCCCTGAGGGCCGACCGGTAACGGTGAACGATCAAGTTCCCCCCAGGGGCGCCTTATGCACCTTCGTAATGCTGGTCGAATGGTCGGTCGAGGCGCCTGGGACGATGGGTCCGACCATGGGGTGATCGGGTTGGTGAGGCTGTCCCTGTGGAGCTCGCGGTTCTCCTTCGAAGGGCAGCCGACGGCCGCCCGGTGAAGATTGCCCCTTCGGTCCGCTTGGAAGCGAGCTGCGAGACCTTCGTCTCGGACTGCCACGTATGGGCTGCGGTCGAACTCATCAACTATACGTCCACCACGGGCAGACAGCTTCACCGCTCACGCAGTAGTCACTGGAGAGCCGGATGATCGGGAAACCATCAAGTCCGGTTCGGCGGGGGCCGAGCGGAAAAGGGACCAGCTCCGGCTGGCACCTCGCCGCTCGGCCGACCCATCGTCCTGGCTTATGCTGCACCGCCGCCTGGCCCGCGGCTACGAAACCCTCCCCACCAACTCCGCCGCTGTGATCCACATCGCCATGACCGACCTCATGACCCTCCGCCTCACCGGTTGCGGCGGCGTTTGGTGAGCGGACAGTTGCTGAAGCGAACCTGGCTAGGCGGTTTGCACGGAGGACCCGTGACAGAAGTCATGGGATGCGTTGCTTGAGGGAGCCGACTTGCACATTTTCGCGCACCCGCGTTTCCGCAAATCACTCGTCTCGGGGGTGGCCCTGGTGGTCGCGGTGGCGGTCACCGCGGTAGCAGTCTCCTGGAGGCTGTCCGGGGGGCCCACGACCGAGTCGCGGTTGCGCACGCATCTGAAGACGCTGCTGCGCGATCCTCGACTGGCGTCTGCGCAGAGCGGAGCCGATGTACGCGATGCGAGGACCGGTAAGACGCTGTTCGCCAAAGACCCCACCAAGACACTGATTCCGGGCTCGAATCAGAAGCTGCTCACGACCGCCGCTGCGTTGGAGGTCCTGGGCCCTGGTCACCGCTTTTCCACCCGCGTCCTAGCCACGGCCAAGCCTGGGCACAGAATGGACGGAGACCTCTTTCTCCAGGGTACGGGCGACCCCAGCATCCGGCCGGCGGACTACGACGCGCTCGCGGGCCGGCTGGCGTCCTTCGGGATCAAGGAGGTGGCGGGGAGGCTGGTGGCCGATGACACCTGGTTCGATGGTCAGCGGCTTGGATCGGACTGGGACGTCGGCGACGAGTCCAGTTACGACAGTGCGCAGATCTCCGCGCTCACTGTCTCGCCCGACTCCGATGACGACGCGGGCTCGGTGATGGTGGAGGTGGACCCGGGAGCGAATCGTCCCCAGGTGCGGCTCGCGCCGGATCCTGGGAAATTCTTCACGGTGGTCAACCGCACGACCCGGGGGCATGGGCCCACGAACATCACCATGCAGCGCGAGCGCGGCGGTAACAGGATCGTGGTCGCGGGCGAGATGGCCGCTGGCGCTCCACCGCTTATGAGGCCGGTGAGCGTCTGGGACCCTACTCGGTACGCAACAGCGCTGTTCCGCAAGGCGCTAACCGACCATGGGATCCGGGTCGGCGGACCGACCGTCGAACACGCGGCACCGCCCGGCGCGCGCCAGCTCGCCTCGCACGAGTCCGCACCTTTGTCTTCCCTGGTGGTTCCACTGCTCAAGCGCAGCAATTCCACCATGGCCGAGGTCCTCGTCAAGTCCATGGGGCAACATGCAATGCACCAGGGCACCTGGGCCGCCGGACTGGCGACGGTTTCAAAATTCCTGACCCGCATGGGCATCAGAGCCCTCCGGCTCCGCGACGGCTCAGGGCTGTCCTCGATGGACGCGGTCTCGCCACGCGAGATCACTACCCTGCTGTTCGGCGCTAGGCGCAAACCGTGGTTCGGTACGTTCCACGACGCGCTCCCCGTCGCCGGAAATCCCGATCGGATGATAGGCGGAACTCTCGCCGACCGGATGCGCAATGGACCCGCCGCAGGACGGGTCAACGCCAAGACAGGAACCCTGACCGGCGTGAGCTGCCTCTCAGGGTATGTCACCACCTCTACGGGAAAGCCGCTGGTGTTCTCCCTGATGATCAACGGTCTTCTCACCGAACCGCCCAAGGATCTCGAGGACGCCTTCGCTGACCGCCTTGCCGCCTATTCACTCCGGGGCTAGGGCTTGTTTCTTGGATCAGGTGCGTAGGCAGATGACCAGGACGGCGATGGTGATGGTGCCGGTGAACAGGTAGCGGCGTTTGTCGAAGCGGGTCGCGACGGCGCGGAACTGCTTGAGGCGGTTGATGGCGCGTTCGACGGTGTTGCGCTGCTTGTAGCGCTCGGGGTCGAAAGCCGGTGGCCGTCGACCGCGTGGAATCGACCGACACCCGCCAGGCTGCGTATGTCACCCAGGGCCACTCTTGAGATGGCCTGAGCTCAGTTGACGAGATCCCGTCGCTCGTCTTGATCGGACGGGAACCTGTCGTCCTGCCACGCGGCCACTTCTCGCACGACCGCCACGAAGTTGCCGGTCAGTGGATTGCGGGCCTGTCGATTCCACACAGCCCCGATCTGCCAGGTTGCAGCCTCGTGATCCACCGCTCTGAGCATGACCTGCGCCGGTGCTATAGAGTCCGCGCTGACCGGGACGAACGCGACACCAATGCCGGCCGCCACCAGGGCGAGCACGGTCTGCAAGTCATGTGCCTCCTGCACCACCTCGGTGTCCACACCGAAACAGGCGCGGAACCTCTCGATCTGTGAAGCCAGCCCCGGCCCCTTCGCCTGAGCCAAGGCGACGAACGGCCGCCCCGCGGACCATGGCGCCACCTCATCCGCGTTCTCTGGCAGCGAATCCCCCGCCGTGGCGATCGCGAGGCGGTCGGTCCGCAGGGACAATCGTTCCCACTTCTCACCAACCGGGAGCCGAACGAATCCGACGTCCAACTCGCCCGTTGCCAGCCGCTCCAGTTGTGCGTGTGAGGACATGTCGTCCAGGACGATGCCCACGTCCGGGTAGCGCCGCCTGAATGCCGCCACCGCCCGCGGCGCGAGCTCGATGCTCGACATGCCGAAACCCACCGACAGCCTTCCAATCTCCCCAGAAGCCATCCGGTTCATTCGCACGGCCAGGGTGTCGGCCCGCCGCACCAGGTCCTCTGCCTCGGGCAGAAGGATTGCGCCGAGGTCGGTGAGCGTGGCGCCGTGCCGACCCCGATGGAACAGCCGTCCTCCGACCTGCGTCTCCAGTGCCTGGATCTGTTTGGTCAGAGCCGGTTGGGTCATGGCCAACGCCAGCGCCGCCCGGCCGAAGGCGCGGTGCTCGACGACTGTCAGGAAGGTGCGGAGCAGTCGGATATCCATTCCCTGAGGTTATGTCATTGCTCCAAAGATTCATTGGACGAATGTGCTGCGAGAGGGTTCGGTGGTGAATGCGCAGAATGCGCAGGAGCGGCGACGAGGAGGAACCATGCGTTGTGCGACCGTCCAGTTCGAGCATCGGCCCGATGACAAGGCCTACAACCTGGCCAGGATCGAGCACTTCACCACGCGGGCGGCCGAGGCCGGGGCGCGGGTCGTCGTCTTCCCCGAGATGTGCGTGACGGGCTACTGGCACCTTCGCCGTCAGACGGCCGACCGGCTACAGGAACTCGCCGAGCCGGTGAGCGGCCCGTCCTTGACGTTCGTGCGCGGGCTGGCGGGCACGCTGGGAGTGGCCGTGGGCGTGGGCTTCCTGGAGATCGATGATCAAGGATGCCTGTTCAACTCCTACGCCATGTGCCTGCCGGACGGGCGCGTCCACGTTCACCGGAAACTGCACGCGTTCGAACACGAAGCGATCTCCAGTGGCGACCGCTTCACCGTCTTCGACACCCCATGGGGCGTGCGCATGGGGGTCCTCATCTGCTGGGACAACAACCTTGTCGAGAACGTCCGGGCAACCGCGCTGCTAGGCGCAGTGGTCCTCATCGCGCCTCACCAGACGGGCGGCACCGCCTCACGCAGCCCGCACGGCATGCGCCCGATCCCCCTGGAACTGTGGCGGGGCCGGGACCGGGATCGCCAGTCGATCGAGGCCGAGTTTCGCGGGCCGAACGGCCGGGAGTGGCTCATGCGCTGGCTGCCCTCCCGCGCACATGACAACGGTCTCTTCCTCTTGTTCAGCAACGGGGTTGGCGAGGATGACGATGAGGTACGCACCGGCAATGCGATGATCCTCGATCCCTACGGCAGGATCCTCGCCGAGACCTGGGCCGCCGAGGACACCATGGTGGTCGCCGATCTCGATCTCGACCTGCTGCCCATGTCGACCGGCCGTCGCTGGATCCAGGGGCGGCGGCCCGAACTCTACGAGATTCTCACACGCCGCTTCGGCGGCGAACGCGACGCCCGCAGCGCCCGTTTCTCGACTGAACCCGTGCCGCTCCACCGGCCGAGGTGACCTTGGAGACGGCCGCCGGTGGGCTGCCTCCTGCGAGATGCTTCCCAGGGACTGAACCGACAGTTGGCACCCGCTCCCCGTCGTGCTTGGGAAACAATCTCGCATTCGCCGGGAAGTGATCTTCAATGGCCCGTACGCCCGCCGGTCATACCCACTCGTGAACATCCCGATGTTCTCGTGGCCGGACAGTGCCATGAGCATGGGGGCTGACCAGCAGTCTTCGATGAGATGGGTGGGCCGGGAGTGGTGGAGCTGATGGAGGGTGAATCCGCGTCGACGCGGGTCGTGTCTTCGATGTTGAGTGACAGGACCTCGTCGGCGCGGGCCGCCGACTCATAGGCCAGCCGCCGAAGCGCCTTCGCTCGATGAGTGCGGCCAGGTCGGTGGTGGCCTGGCCGCGGCTGGCGGCCCAGGTGGTGAACGAGCGCAGTGCCGAGCGGTGACGGTTCCAGGCCCGCGGGGCCGCCTCGTCCCACGCGGCGGTGAACACCGCGGCGGTCTGCTCGGCGGAGAGCTGAGCGAGGAAGATGTCGTCGCCCAGGTCACGCCGTAGTCGGCGCAGCATCTGGGAGTAGAAGCGGACGGTCCCAGGTCGCGGCAGGACAGGAACTCCTCAGCGGCATGGGCGCGGGTGATCGCCGGCAGGGGGCGATCCGGGCGGTCACGGGTCAGCAGGCTCGGCGGTGCGGCCGATGGCGTCGGATGCGGTCTGCCGCCGCTCCTCCAGATCCCGCAACGTCGAGGCCTTGGACGCCATCCGTACCGGGCCAGCGCCGCCCAGCTTCACCTCCGGCACCGGCCCGGCCTGGCCCCGCGCGACCCCGATCCGGCCGGCCTCGGCGACCCGGTCGAGCTCCCGCATCAGCACCCGCCCCGACGCCTTCACCCACAGCGGCCTGTCCACGCGGCCGCGCTCGGCGGGGGAGTCCAGCACCGCTGTCCGAGCAGCAGCCGGGAGCGGCACCTCGCGCACTTGATCGCCCTGCCGTGCAGCCGGACCACGCCCGGGCGCGCGGTCACCGCGACGTCGCGCACCTCCAGCCGGGAGCACTCCTCCACCCGGGCGCCGGAGTGCAGCAGCACCGCCACGATTGCCCGGTCCCGGGCGTCCGCCCTGCCCACGTCGGCGAACGCATCCGGGTGCGGTTCGGCGCCGCCCTGCTCGACCAGCCAACCGCACGAACGCACGACAGTTGCACCGGCCGGGGTCCCCGTAGTGCTGGCGAAGTTTCAGTCGGATATAGCCGCGACCTGCCGTGGACGTCTGTCCAGGTGTGGATCGTTCGCGTGGGCCGATTCCGACTCTCTCACGCTCGTCTTGCTTTCTCGACGGTGTTTACCTCTGCTTCGGCCTGATTGCGTGGCGCGGGCTCGCCTGAGGTGGGTTGGCCTGGGTGGGTGTTGATGAGTACGGCCACAATGACCGCCATCGCCAGCAGGATCCCGGCCGCCCAAGCGCAGGCAACGGCGTTGCCGTGAACCGTGGCCTGGGCGAGGGCCGATGGCGTGTCCCGATGGGCGGTGAGGTAGACCGAAGCCGCGCCGGCGGCGATGGTGTTCAACAGCGCCGTGCCGATCGAGCCGCCGAGCTGTTGCGCGGTGTTGACGACGGCGGAGACGATGCCGGCGTCGCGTGGGTTGCCGGTGCTGGTCGCGGTGCTCATGCTGGGTGCGAAGAGACTTCCCATCCCCAGCCCGCACAGGAGTATGGCGGGCAGGACGGACGCCGCGTACGGGCTGTGCGGGGACAGTTGTGTGAGGACGGTCAGGCCAGCGGAGACCAGGACGAGTCCCGGCGCGACGATGGCCCGGGGCCGCACCCGCGAAAGGAGCCGGCGGGAGACCTGGGTCGCGGTGATGGCTGCGGCCACGTACGGCAGGAATGCCAGCCCGGCACGGAGCGAGGAGTAGTGCAGGACCGTCTGCAGGTGGAAGGTCATGAACAAGAACATGCCGAGCATGCCGAAGGTGGCGGTGGCCACGGCAAGGAACGCACCTACTCGGTTACGGTCGGCGAGCACACGCAGCGGCAGCAACGGATCGGACACTTTCGACTGCACCACCACGAAGGCTGCCAGCAAGACCACTGCGGTGACCAAGAGCCCGACGATCGGGGTGGATTCCCAGCCGTATGAACCGGCCTCTCCGAGGGCGTAGATCAATGCGGTCATTCCACCGCAGCCCAAGATCGCCCCGGGAAGGTCCAGCCTGACCCCGGCATGCCCCGGGGTGTCGGGGAGCACGGTGAAGGCTCCGACCATCACGGCGGCCGCGATGGGAAGGTTCACGTACAGGCACCAGCGCCAGCCGAGGTACTCGGTGAGGGCGCCGCCCAGGATCTGTCCGCAGGCGCCGCCGGCCATCAGGGTGACGCTGAATATGGCGAAGGCCCTGGCTCGTTCGCGTGGGTCGTTGAAGATGGTCGTGAGCAGGGCCAGCGCCGACGGCGCGAACAGCGCGGCGAACGCGCCCTGTGCGGCGCGGGCGCCGATGAGCATGGCGGGGTCGGCTGCGATGCCGCCGAGCATCGAGGCAGCGGCGAATCCGATCACCCCCGCCAGCAACGTGCGCCTACGGCCAAGAAGGTCTCCCAGCCGCCCGCCGAGCAGCAGCAACCTTCCGAAAGCCAGCGTGTAGGCGGTCACGACCCACTGCCGGCCGCCGTCGGAGAGGCCTATCGATCGCTGAGCCGAGGGAAGTGCGATGGTCACGACCGTCGTGTCGAGAACGACCATCAACTGGGCCATGCCGACTACTCCCAGCCCCCACCAGCGCCCATGTCGTCTGGCGTTCGCAAACGCGTCGGTCATCTCGCTCCCTCCGGAACTAACTGGACGGTTACTGTTCCAGTTCGCGGTCACGCTAACCTATGTGGACGGAAAGCGTCCAGTCCGCCGGGGCGGACAGAAAGAGGAGACGGGATGCAACACGCGCATGAGCAGCTGCGGTCCGACGCACGGCGCAAGCGGGACCAGATCGTGCTCGCAGCGCGCGCTCTGTTCGTGCGCCATGGCATCGACGTCCCGATGGAGGAGATCGCGCGTCAGGCCGGGGTCGGCAAAGGCACGCTCTATCGCCGGTTCCCTGAGCGTGACCTGCTCGTAGGGGCGGTGGCGCTGGATGTCTACCAGCAGCTGGCCGACATGGCACGCGCAGCGTCACGAGACGAGCCGGACGCCTGGAGTGCATTGAGCCGCTTCTTGCATGACTGGGCCGAGGTCCGGTTCGGCTTTTTGCACGCCGGGATGTGCGCGCCGCTGCCCGGGCTGCTACAGGCCAGTAAAGAGCTGCGACAAGCCCGCGATACCTGGCTCGGGCTGGTCGACCAGATGGTAGAAGGCGCACAGGCCGAGGGTGTGCTGCGCAAGGACGTCGGCACGGGAGACCTTGCACTCTTCATCAACCTGCTGGTCCAGCAGCGCGACGTCCCGGACGGCCTGACCGGCCTTCTTCCTCAACGCTTCCTCGCGCTCATGCTGGACGGACTGCGCACCAACGCAGCAGCGCCGCTGCCCGGCTCTCCCATCACAAGCGCCGACCTCGACACCGCAGACACCGCCACCGGCTGAGCCGGTCGTGATCGAACACCAAGTTCCGGCAGGATCGCCGCCCGGCAGAGCATCGTTTCATGGACGTGATAAATCAACACGTAAATGAGCTCTGAATGATCGTGGCCGACCAGCGGATCCGTGTCCTGGCCGATGCGCCACTCAGGCACGTTATCCGGTACATCGCACTCTCGATGGTTCGTCAATGACCGCAGCCGCCGACTCGAAAGTCACCGCGTTGCGCGGCAGCGGAGTCACACTTGCCGAGCGGCTGATGAGTTCCTGTCCGACCACCGGGTTGCCAACTCCAACACCCACCGCGCCTACGCCTCGGCCATCGACCGGACCATCGCGGCGGTCGGCTGCGGCGCACGCCGCCTGGCTGACATCGCCGACTCCGAGATCGGCGACGCCCTCGCCGCGCTGTGGGATGGATGCGCGCCGGCGACCTGGAACCGTAACCGCACCGCAGTGTCATCCTGGCTTACCTGGTGTGCCGTGAAGAAACGGTGGACCGTGCCGTCGGTCCCGGCCGACGCCGAACGGCGCCGCGAGAACGCCGACCACAGCAAGGCCATCAGCAAGACCAAGATCGAGCGGCTGCTATCGCGCCGCGACATCCCACTACGCGAATGCACCCTGTGGCGGATGCCGTATCAGACCGCCGCCCGCGCCGCCGAAATCCTCTCCCCTGGACGTGCAGGACCTGGACCTGGGGAACCGGCGCGCCCCGCTAACATCCAAGGGCGGCGACACCCGGGCCCGCATCCGGGAGATGGACCCGGACGTGATCGTGCTGCACGCGCCGCACTGGATCACCATGGTCGGCCACCACGTGAACTGCGTGCCCAATCCCTTGGGCTTCTCGGTCGAGCCGATCTTCCCGCACCTGCTGCGCTACCGGTACGACTTCCGGACCGACGTCGAGCTCGCCGAGGCGATCGCCGATCAGGCCTACGACGACGGCCTGGTCACCCGCAAGATGCGCAACGAGGGCGTCCGCGTCGACTACGCGACGATCACCGCGCTGCATCTGCTCAACCCCGACTGGGACATCCCTGTGGTGTCCTCGAACCTGGCGGATGCGCTCACCGGCAAGGCGCCGTCGCGGGTGCTGATGATGGTCGTCGCCAACGTCCTGGCGCTGCTGGCGGTCTGGGGAGACGTCCTGAGTTTCCTCGGCGAGCTGCTCGGCGCGCTCGGCATCGCGACCTGCTCCCTGATCGCCCTGCTGGTGACCGACTTCAAGCTCGTCCGAAGCCGCACCCCGGATCGGGTCGAGCGCGTCAACTGGGCGGGCGTCATCGCCCTGACGGTCGGCTTCGGCATCTCCTACTGGCTCTTCTGGGCCGACATCTTCGAACTCGGCTTCCTCATCACCCTGGTGCTGACCCCGGCGGTCTACCTCGGCCTGCGCCGTACCGTCCTGCCGCCCGGCACCGGCACCACCTACGTGGAGGCGACCGCCGCCCTCCGCGAGATCGACGCCGAGGAGAACCCTGTCACAGCGTGAACCCGCAGCCCACGGCCGAGAGGTTGTGATGTGCCCCGGGTTCGGTGAAGTACGTCAAGCCGGCGTGGGTTCGGCTGGCAGGGAGGTTGAGCATTGTTGCATTGTCCTCACCGCCGACACCTCCACCTCGGTCCTGCCCGAGGTCGCCCACCGTGCCGCGGAAGGCCCGCCGCCCACGCCATGAAGGCGCGGGGCGTGGTCCCGGGCACCAACCGGACCCGCCGCCGAACACCCAGCCGCAAGAAACGCCGCCGCGGCAAGAGGACGGCATCCCGGTCGAGTTCTTCCACGGCACATCCCGCGCGCCAGCTAGGCCGCCCAGAGCGACGCTGAAGCGGAGACCCGGCCGTGAGGCCGCGATCGCGCACCTACAGAGCCCCTGGCGCCCATGGAACCCGAGGCGTTGCCTGCGCTACCACCTGGGCTGGTGTCCAGAGTGTCCGTAAATGCCGGGCCCAGGACGGCCTCAGTGTGGCCCCAGGGCAATGCCACCGAGACCCTCGTGGGCCGCGTTTGCCCTGGTCAGGGGTGGTGGGTCGCGTGGGACTCGAACCCACAACCTACGGATTAAAAGCCGAAACCGTCGTATCGGAGCGGTACTCTCGGTGTCGTTCCATGTCGACCTGTCCGCATAAGGCCCCGTTCCCGTGTCGGCCCATGCCGCCCCGTGCTGATGCGTTTCGGAACCGCCGAGCCGACAACGAGCCGACATGGGCCGTTGGAGATCTTGGCGGCTTGCCGGCCGACGCCTCGTGACGTCGGCACCCGGCCTTCACCTATGTCACGCCGATGATGACCACGGTGGCGGGCTTCAGCGGATCCAGCATGACGGCGCTGCTGGTCGTTTTCGGGCTGGGAATGGCCGCCGGCAACCTGGTGGCGGGCCGCTACGCCGGGCGGCGGCTCATGCCGAGCCTGTATGTGTTCCTGGCAGGGCTGACCATCGTGCTGACCCTGTTCGTGATGACGGCGCACAGCAAGGTCCTCGCCGCCTGCACCCTGTTCCTGCTGGGGCTGTTCGGGTTCGTGACCGTCCCGGCACTGCAGATGCGCATCCTGGACAAGGCCGCAGGCGCCCCCACCCTCGCCTCCGCACTGAACCTGTCGGCGTTCAACATCGCCAACGCGCTCGGCGCCTTCCTCGGCGGCACGGTGATCAGAGCCGGCTTCGGCTACACCGGCCCCAACGCGATCGGCGCGGTACTGGCCGCCACCGGGCTGGCCTTGGCCATCTGCTCAGGCCTGGTCGACGCGCGCGCCAAGGAGGCCATCGCACGATGACCGGCGCACCCGGCACCGAACGCTACACACCCGGCCACGACACCTCCGCCATCGAATTCATGGCCGGCAGAAGAGCCGCGACGCACGCGCGGTTCTTCCTGCCGCACCTGACCCCGGGAACGACCGTGCTGGACCTGGGATGCGGGCCCGGCACCATCACCGCCGATCTGGCCGCCGCCGTCGCGCCGGGACAGGTAGTCGGACTCGACCAGCAGGCTTCCCAACTCGCCGGCGCACGCGCCCTCGCGCGCCGGAGAGGCCTCACCAACATCCGCTTCCGACAGGGATCCTGCTACGACGTCCCGCTGGACGACAGATCGGTCGACCGCGTCTTCTCCCACGCCCTGATGGAACACCTCGCCTACCCGGCCCAGGCCATGGCCGAGATACGGCGGGTACTGCGCCCCGGCGGCACAGTCGGCCTCTGCAGCCCGCTTTCTGCTGAGCCCACCCTGCGACGACGCCGTCGCCGCCTACACGCGCTTGCAGCAAGCCAACGGCGGAGACCCCTTCGTCGGCCACAAACTCAGGGACTACCTGCTCGATGCGGGATTCGAGCAATGCCACCTGGACGTCCACTACGAACGCTATGCCGACCCGTCCCGCATCGCCGACTATCTCGCGGTCCAACTCGACGCCGCGGGACAGACCGCCCACGCTCACCGGCTCCGTGACTGGGCCACCAGCGCAAGCGCGATGTTCGCACAAGCCTGGGTCACCGCCATCGCCTCACGACCCCGTTGAAACCCGGCCGGCGAATGTGCCGACCGACCAGCATTCGCGTCGCCATCGAGAATGGCACCAAGCACAGGCAACCGCTCGTTGCACGGTGGTCGGGTCGGCCGTCGAAGTGGACTAAACGGCAGCTCATCGATGGGGTCCGCGGGCGGGTGCGGACCGGCTCGCCGTGGCGGGACGTGCCTGCCTGTCACGGCTCCTGGCAGGCGGTCTGTGGGTTGTTTTCGTCGCTGGCAGCGCGATGGCGTTCGGGCGCGGATCCTGGCCGGGCTGGAACCCGCGCTGACGCGGCTGGACTGATCGGCTGGGACGTCGGCGTCGACTCCACGATCAGGCGGGCGCACCAACACGCCGCCGGAGCCCGCCAGTGCGGTGACCTGCAGCGCGAGCCACCGGGTGGTGCGGCTACCGGGCCGGGTGATCATGCGCTGGGACGCTCCCGTGGTGGACTGTCGACCAAGGTGCACCTGGCCTGCGAGCAGGGGCGCAAGCCGTTGTCGCTGGTGGTGATGGCTGTGGAGCGGGGGGACGCCCGCAGTTCGAAGCCGTGATGGCCGGCGTCCGCATTGCCCGGCGGGGGCGCGGCCGTCCTCGAACCCGACCCGATCGGGCCTGGGCCGACAAGGACGCCGCGATTTTGGTGCTGAGACACCAGGTCATCGGTGTGGAGCGCCAACTCGACGGCGCACGGGTGCGGACCACCGTCCCCGACTGGGCACTGCTTGGGGCGCTGCTGCACCGACTCCGCCCCCGCGTGTTACGGCGGCTGCGGTTACTGGTGCGGCCGGACACGGTGTTGCACTGACACCAGGACCTGATTGCGGGCTGGCATGCCGCTCGCTCCGCACCCAAGCGGGCGGGTCGCCCACCGACCGTCCGTTCCATCCGGCTGCGGGTACGGTTTTCCGGAACAAGCCGGCCGCGCGCGACCGTTCGGCGAGTGCAGCGGCCTGGTCTGCCGTCCACGTCCCCTCCAGATCCATGACCAGGTTCCGCACCGCCTGAGTCACCCACGAGGCGGTCGGGTGAGAGGTGGCGCCACGTATCCGGATGCGGCGGGTGTGCTGCGCCAGCACGTAGATGCGGGTGCCGATGAGGATCACGGTCTCTCGAAGAACGCGCGCCAGCAGTTCCTCGGCCCTTCCGTGCTACCTGAGGTCGCGCACACCGCGGCGGAGAAGACCGCCGCCGCGTACCTGGTCCGCGCGGCTGGTGTGGTGCCTGGCACCACCCAGCGCCGGGGCCGTGCTCTGGCCAGGCGCCGACGGTTGGCGGCGAGCCATACCCGGGTGGGCCCGGTGCGGCGCCGGTCGACCGGTTCGCGCCCCGAACCGGCGTGGCACCGCATCCGGGCTCGGCCTGCTGTTCGGATTCGCGTCGATAACGCGGCTTCTGCGGCGTAATCGAGAGCCTCCGCTCCCTGTCCTTGCCCGTCGACCTGCGAAGGGACTAACCGCATACCGGAGGCCCGCCGGCTGCGAGCAGCTCGGCGCGGGAACTCGGCCTTGCCCTCCGCCAGGATCGGGCGGACATGGGGGTGTTCAGCTTGGCCTGCGGGCATGGCGGCCCCAGGGCGGCCTCAGCCCGGCCCAAGGCATGATCACCAAAGGTCGCAGAAGCCGCGTTCGCCCTGGTCAGGGGTGGTGGGTGGCGTGGGACTCAAACCCACAACCTACGGATTAAAAGCCGAAATTGCCATGTCAGCGCGGTGCTCTGGATGGCATTCCATGCTGGCCTGTCCGCATCGAGCCCGATTTCCATGCCGACCAATACCGCGGCGTGCTGATTCGTTTCGGAACCGCCGAGCCGACAACGAGCCGCCATGGGCCGTTGGTGATCTAGTGGTTTGCTCGGCGGCCTCGCCTACCGGGCTGGCGGGCTGGTCAGCTATCGGATCCGGAACGGTTGTCGAGCGCGGCCTTGCCGCCGAGGACGGCGACGCCCGCTGCGAGGAGGGCGGTGGCCCCCAAGGCCGCCATCTTGAAATTCTCCGACAGGAACTTCTTGTTCTCGGAGTCCTTCTCAGACTCCATGCGAGACAACTCCATGAGCTTGTCGATGATGTACTTCCTGTCCTCGAAGGGCAGGTCGGGGGTGAGTTGCCCCTTGAGGATCTCCCGGATCTCCCGGCACGCCTCGTGGAAGGCGTCCTGGCTGTGCTTGTTGGCGATGAGCGCGGAGGAGTGCGTCCGCTCCAGTGCGCTCAGAGTTTCGGTGGCGAACTCCTTGAACATCGGGAACTGCTCGATGATCTTGATGGCCACCTCGGTGTCGAGGTCGGGCATCATCGCCGCGAACCTGAGCATCTTGTCCTTGGACAGGTTCCGCCACGAGTCGATGCCCAGCGTCCGCTTGATCTCGGCCTCGCTCTTACTGCCCACGCCCAGCTCCTCGACTTCTCTGGCTTTCTCCCCCAACTCTAGGAGTATGGGGCGTTCTGCGGAGGATCTGTGGGACGGAAGAACCAGACGCGGAACCTGAGCCCCTCGCTGGTCGGAGAGAACGGAGGGAGGCCGTGCAGTGCGGACGCGTTGTGCAGTGGGAACCGTCAATCGGCTGGCACGCGGAGGCTGCCGGTCATCGACGCCGACCACCCGGACTTCACCCTCCACGGTCGCCTCGTGGTGCAGACGTCGGGTGAGGCCACGCCCGAATCGGTGACCAACGCCAAGATCTACAGCGACGGCGGTGCTTTCACCACGCAGGTCGGCTCGGACGGATCGTTCACGTTCACTTCGACAGGCCGATCTTCGGTGACCGCTTCTTATGCGGCGGACGGGGCCGACTGCGCAACTGGCCAGGTCACCGGAGCCACCGTCACCAAGCAGGCGACGCAACTGTCCGCGCGGGTGACGACGGCGCAACCGGTTACGACGGCGCAACCGGTGGCGACCGGCGCCGACGTGACCGTCCAGGGGAAGCTGCTGAGGCACGGCGCTGCGGGCCTGGTGCCCGCACCGGGCGTCCAGCTCGCGGCGGTCGTCGGGTCGGGGCGCAACCGTGGCGAACCTCCCGCTGGGGCCGATGGCGGCTGACGGCACGTTCACCTCCCATTTCGCGGCCGACAGGCCGGGGCCCCTCACGGTCGTTGCGAGTGGTGACCCTTTTCTCGAGGATGCCCAGACCGCGGCGGACACGCTGGACGTCCGGCGTCCCACCGTCATCACCGGCCTGTACCTGGACGCAGATGGCCGTGGTGAAGACCGCGAGCACGGGTGGTTCAGCAATACGTTCAAGGCGTTCGAGGACGGCACCTGGACGGCCGCCTACAAGGGCAGCTTCACCTACCTCGCCTCCAACAAGCCGACCGACTACGTGGATGTGCATTGAGCGCCTGCGAAAAGGCAATCGTCCGTGGAGACGCGGGCCGGTCCGTATGTCGCTGTGGACGGCCGCGGGCTGTTCGCCCGGATCGACATACGGTTGCACGCCGTCCTCCTCGAGGCGGTATGCGGTGAGATCTCATCTGCGCAGGTCATCCGGCGGTCTGTGTGACAACCGGTGGGACTGGTGGCGCGTCTACACCGGGCAAGGGTTCAGGGTTGTGAGAGGTGCGTGGGGTGGTGCCGTGTACGGATGGCCAGTTGTGGATCCGCCTGCTGAGATGCCCGCACGGTTGCCTCGACTGGTCGCCGCTCCGGCCTGGATGCCGGGGCATGTTGAGGTCGAGGTTGTCGGGGAGTCGTTTCATCAGGAGGCGGTGCGAGCCGCCGCGACCGATCCAGGGGGCGATGGGGTATGGATGGCGGTGCTGGTTCCGGCGCCTTCGCATTCGCGCTATCCGACGGCGGTGGTTGTATACGTGCAGACGTACCTGGTCGGATATCTGTCAGCTGAGGCGAGCGCGCAGGTGCATCGGGCGGTGCTGGCATTTGCCGGTGCTAACGGTGGGCGGTTGCCGTCGTGTCCGGCCGAGTTCTACGACTTCGAACACGGTCAGCAGGTGGTGCTCTTGCTCGACCTCCAGCCGTTGGGGCTACCGCATGAGTTGCTGGCCAGTGTTCCGGAGATGGCCAGGAGTGTGGCGGGCCTGTTCGGTTGGCTCGACCAGCCGGCTCCGGTCCTCGCCGGTTGTGATCGGGTGGCGCGGGGGCGCCTTGAAACCGTTGAGGCCGAGTGCGCTACCGAGACCAACAAGCGCTTTGAGGAGCGGACTCCTGAGGTATGGCCTGGTCTGGAGCGCAGGGCAAGCGATCTGGTCACTCGCCTGGGTTCGGCGGCGGACCCGTGGGTGGCGCGTGCGTGGCTGGCGCTGGCACGCTGCACCCGCTATCAGAAGGGCCGGCGTGATGACACGCTGAGGGCTTACGTGAGCGCCCTGCATGTCGAGCGTGGCATCGCCGACGCCTGGGTGGAGTTGTTCGAGTATGTATGCGCGGCACCGTACGCTCCCATGCTTCTTGATCTTTACGCCCGTGTTCCAGTTCTTGCCCGACCGGCCGTAGCGGCGCATCTCCTCCGCGTCTCCTACGGAGAAGACCGCCACGGCAAGCTTCGCGCGTTCAGCGGATCGGCTCTACGGGTGGCGTTGGAGAGGTTGGCGGTAAATCAGGGCGATGATGGGACAGTTGCCGTCTTGGCGGCTGACAATGGGCTTCGGGCGGAAAAGGCTGAAAACATTGACGAGGCGGTTGCTTCCTACCGGAGAGCCGTCGCTGCAGGGAGCACTGACCCGAAGGCCATAGATCGACTCAGTATATGGCTCGTCAAGCAAGGACTTTACTCTGAAGCGGCTGCGGCGCTCACCCAAGCCTTGCGCGTTCCGCTCGAAAAGATGAGCGTGCAGGAGCGCCTCCGCAAACGTTTGGAACGGTGTCAGCGCAAGCTGCCATCGGTTGAATGAGCGGGCTTCCATCTGGGTCGTTAACGAGTTGCGGTCTGGGATATCGGTAGTTCAGGGGGCGACGCTAGTGCTCCGTTGATGCGCACGGACAAGCGATTCGCTTTGCTGACTGGTGGTCGGCGTGGCGCGTGACTGCGGCGCTGGCGTCATCGGCAAGCGCAGTGTCGAAATGGAGCTGATCGCCGGAGTCTGGACCACAACATCACGAGGTGACTTACTGTACTTGATTCGCCACGGCATGGAGGTGAGGTGTGGCCTGCTGGCGGGTTCGCCGCCGAGCCGGGGATGCGAGGCTCCTGGCTTCTTGAACGAACAACAGGTTCGATACGGTTTGTCGCAACCGTATCGTTTGCGCTGGTCGTCCACCTTCTTGGGGTGGCATATGAGGGGGTCCGGGGTGGAGTCTGGAGTGGAGATCGCCGGACGGTATCGGCTGGAGCACGTTCTCGGTGGAGGCGGCTTCGGGAAGGTGTGGCGGGCCGTCGACCTGCTGCGGGATCGCCCGGTAGCGGTCAAGGTGCTGCACCCAGAGGTCGCGGCTACCAGTCCTGTTTGGCTAAGCAAGTTCCGACAGGAAGCGCGTATTGCCGCCCGGCTGAAGCACCCGAGCATCACCACCGTCGACGACTTCGGAGAATACTGCGGCCAATGGTACCTGGTAATGGAGTTCCTAGAGGGTGTGAGCCTGGAACGAGAGATCGCCGAACACCCAGAGGGACTTATGTTCGCGCGAGCGCACGCGCTGGGAGCACAGGTTGCCGACGGACTGGCGACCTCCCATGAGCTCGGAATAGTCCATCGAGATCTCAAACCCTCTAACGTTATGGTTCTGGACGGGGACCATGTCAAGATCTGCGACTTCGGCATAGCTCACATCGCCGATGCATCGGCCACCCACACCCTCAGTGGGCAGGCTGCCGGCACTCCCACCTACATGGCGCCCGAGCAATGGCTGGGTCAGGCCGTCGACCAACGCACGGACCTGTACGCATTCGGTGGTCTTCTATATGCTCTCCTCACCGGACGGCCTCCTTTCCCTGGCCCATCAACACCAGCGTTGATGGGCCAGCATCTCAACATGACGCCGATCCCGCCAAGTGAGATTCGGCCGGATATACCTGCCGCCATGGACCAACTCGTCCTGGGGCTACTGGCAAAGGAACCGAGCCAGTGTCCCGAGCAAGCCGCTGACGTCCTTTCCAGCCTGCATCGCATGATCGGACTCCATACGCCAACTTCGCAGGAGCAGGTCCGCAGTTCGATCAGGTCCGCTCAGTTTGGCGCGACAGCCCAACTACTTCCTCCGTCATCACCTTTTTTGTCAGGCGACCAGGCAAAAGAACGCCCTCGACGCCGGTGGTCACGGCGGGCCTTGCTCGCAACAGCAGCAGCGGCCATTGTGGCCGTGAGCGTTCCATTGACTTTCGTGATTGATCCTGCAGGCAGCCGCAAAGACACCGGCGCCAAGACGTCCGATGGGACCTCCAAGGAAGTTGGAGGGATAGCCCCCAATGGTGCCGACATCGGAAACCGGCCGGATCCCGGCACCTCGAGCGGCAGTGGGATCATCCTCGACTTCGGCAAAACATATGTATACTCGGATAAGCTGACGGTCCGTATCGGCAAGCCTGAGCGCATAACTCCGACCGCCTTCGCGGCGGTGTCCATGAAGACCAAGTATTATGTAATGTTCGCGATCACGGTGACCAATCGAACTTCGAAGCCGTACAGCCCCTCGTCGTTCTATGCGACGCTGCAGAATGCGAACCGAGAAATGCAGCAAGTATTCGACTCCGGCCGACCGGATAAGTATATGCTTTCTGGCAACCCAAACACCTCGTTGCTGCCGGGACGTGAAGTTGCCTGGAGTATCGCCTTCGGAGTCAATGATCCAAATGATTTGATCTTGGAGATCGCGGCCGACTCGAACCGCGGGAAAGTGATCTTCAAGACGTAGATGGTGCCGCGCGTGAACTAACTCGCCCGGATCCATAAACGGGGCCAGTTGGACACAAGCGCCGTTTGGCGGTCTCCGCAGTGGAAAGCGGCCTGGTCTTTTTTGGAGGTGTGGAGGCCTACGCCTTTCACTTGCGACCCTTCGGCGGCTGCTTAGGAAGGCTGATGAGCACGTCGAGCCCGAGGTGCTCCTTGAGTAGGTACTTCAACTCTTCGTGTTCGATGATCTGCATTCGGCCGTGCCGGTTGGCGTGCTCGTGCCCGCCCTTGGTCACCCACGAGGTGGTCACCATGATGCCCTTGGTGGCGTGCTTATCCTCCATCGTCCCCGCAAGTTCGCGGATGGCATCGACACCGACAGCCTTCCGATAACGCTTGGCTTGGATGATGCACAGTCCACCGAAGATGGGGTCCTCGTTGGTGGCAACGCCATCGACGCCGTCGTCCTTGGAAGCCTGGGTGACCCATGACTTCATGCCCATGGCCTCGAAGAGCTGCCGCACCAGGTGCTCGAACTCAACCGGTGTCATGTCGATCAGGTCCGGACGGCTGTCCAGCCCGGCGGCCGCGTCCATGCCCTCAACGAACGCGAATTGCTTGAGCAGGTTCTCGAAATCGACCACGGGCTTGACAGCCTCCAGGTCGTACGGGTGCGGCGAGACGAGCGCCCCCAGTTTCTGCTTGACACAGGCGACAGGATCCAGATCGGCCAGGACCAGCTCATCGAAGGCTTCCCTGGTCGCGCTAACACTGATCAAATAGGGCCTGATCGGCTGGCCGGTGGCCTTGTCCTTGGCTCGGACATAGCCGCCGAAGGTGGCAGCCGCAACGATGTCGGGGACGTTGACGGCGAAGATGTGGTGCAGCGTGCGCAGAGCCACCTGGGCGATGACCGAGGCGTATCGTTCCTTGATCTCCTTGGCCGGCCGACTGATTGGATCGATGGCATCTCGCTTCTGGATGTACTTGTAGGACCGTTCGACGGGAATCACGCTCTGGGCAGGAAGCTCGTAGTCGATGACCAGTTCCTTGGACTCTGGCCGGTAGAGGATGCGTGACCGGTGCGGAGATCCTTCAGGGTAGGTGACCGCATCCAGGACCAGAGTGAAGTATTGGGCCACGGCCTCTGGGGCGCCGGCATAGAAATCGCGCTCGAACTGCTCGACTTCGGCGTTGTGTCGTCGGACCTGCTCGGCCGCCTCCCGGACGCGGCCTTCGTGTGAGGTACGCAGGTCCGCGAGTCGCCTCCGTCGGTCGGCTTCCGCCTGCGCATGCTGCGAGCGGCGTCGTTCATGTTCCTGGTGCGCGGTCTCAAGCTCGCGCTCGTATCGCGCCCCCTTGCCGAGCAGTCGTCCCAATGCTCCTGGCGGTAGAGGCGCCATGTCAGCGAAGCTCGGCTCAGGAATGGGCTGGTCCAAACCCTGTGGATCAAACGGTGGGGGCTCGATGTCTCGTTTGAAGGAGACGAAGGTCGGCGGCAGCTGATCGTTGAGACCCAGCGCCAACAGGCTTTCGAGCTTGTGCACACGGGCGTCGAGTTCGGCGCCCATCTCCTCGGCCTCTGCCTGCCGTTGCTCGATGTAGAGCCTCTTACGCTCACGTTCGTTGGCTGCGGCTCTCCGCTCGGCTTCGCGGCGGGCCTTGTCTCGTTCGCGACGCGCCCGGTCGGCTGCCTGCTGGTGGGATCGCTCCAGTTGCTGCTGGAGCCGTTGCCGACGCGCACGCTCGCGCTGTAGATCTGCCCACATCCCACCACGCTTGGCCATTAGACCTCCGCCAGCCATGCCGCCATCACCCGTCAGCCCGGATGTACCCGGCAGGAATTCGCAACCGACACTCCAAACCAAGAGAGCGAGGTAATGGCCGACATTGGCCAGGCTACTACACCCACTCCTGTCCCTTTTTGCTGTCTCGGAAGGACCGAAATGTCTCGCTAGATTATAGACAGCATTTTGTCCACCTGATGTCCTTATGTGGTTTCCGTCTTCTTTTCTGCTTTCGACTGGTACATGATGCGGCGCACCTGGCAGTGTGAGCAAGGGAGCGGGCGTGGCGGACGCGGCAGGACGCGCGGAACGGTTCTTGGAGGATGTTGACGCCGGTTCGCTGTCCTGGCTCAAACCACATAGTGGTCCTGTCGCACTGACCGCAGAAAAGGTTCTGCTCGGCCGGGGCGGCTCGGCGCTGGAGATCGCGGTTGCGTACTCCAGCGGGCCACCGAGAGCGGACGATGTTCGGCGGTTGTGGAGACTGCGTCATGGCAACCGGCCCTCCCCGGTGCTGCTGGTCGTCCTGTATCCGGCTCTCAATGGGGTTGAAGCGACCGTATGCGGCATCACCGGAGACCCCGCAGTCATCCCACGACTGGACGCCGACCGTGTGGAGCGGATCTGTGCCGTAGCTCTTGCCGAGCCGAACCGGCATGCTGCAGCCCGAACGCTGGAACGGCTGCTGACCGGCATCAAAGACCAGCTCACGCCTGGGTTAGTGAACCGGGGACTGTTCGCCACTCACGAACTGCGCCAAGGAGTACCGCAGCGAGCTGACTGGCCGCAGGCATGCCAGGTGGCCACGCCGCTTCTTGGAATGACCGGATTGGAGTTGATCCGGGCGCTCGGCCATACCAATGTACCGCGCGGCTCGAACGCGCTCCTGCTCACGGACGAGGGGACATCGCGGGCGATAGCTGTTCTGCTGGACGAGAGCGAGTTGTTTGATCGGCCGGGTGCCCGCTTCGGCTCGCAGTCGCCCGTCGCGCACGCTAGATGGCTGGCTGAACGCGAGAACGTCCGGTGGGTGATTGTGTTGCGGGGTAGCCAGATCCGCATTCACCCGGTCGAGCCCGATATCGGGGTTGGCCGGAAGAGCCCTAGCGAGACTTATGCCGAGCTGGATCTGGCGCTTCTACCGCCGGAGGACGCCGGGTACCTGCAGTTGTTCTTCTCACCGGCAGCGCTACAGCCCGGTGGCACCGTCGACCAGATCCTGTCAGCGTCAGCGAACTTCGCCGCGGACCTGGGGACTCGCCTGCGGGAACGGATTTACCGCGACGTCGTCCCAGGCTTGGCGGTCGCGATCGCCGGCCGGATGGGGGCCACCTCCGAGGACGAGCTGGCAGAGGCCTACCACCGCACCTTGCTCATCCTGTTCCGGTTGCTGTTCCTCGCCTACGCCGAGGACCGCGACCTGTTGCCCTACGGGCGTAACCCCCGCTATAGCCGCCACGCAGTCAAGACGCTGGCCCAGGAGTTCGCAGCTGAACCCGACCCGCGGTTCGATCCAGCCGCAACGTCGCTATGGGACGACATCCTCACCGTGTGGCGTGCAGTCGATGAGGGCAACCGCGGATGGGATGTCCCCGCCTACAACGGCGGCCTGTTCTCCCGTGATCCGCAACGCAACCCGTCCGGCGCCGCCCTGACCGACCTCCGACTGACCGATGCCGAATTCGGACCCGCGCTGCGGGCGCTGCTGGTGGATAGCGGGGAGGATAGCACCCAAGGGCCGGTGGACTTCCGGTCGCTGTCCGTGCGGGAGTTCGGCACCATCTACGAGGGGCTTCTGGAGTCATCGCTGTCACTGGCTCCGACAGCGCTCACGATCGACGCCAAAGGTAAGTACCTGCCTGCTGGAGACGGTGACACCGTCGAGGTTCCCGCTGGCAAGGTGTACCCCCACAACAAGTCGGGTGTGCGCAAGTCGACCGGTTCCTACTTCACTAAGCCATTCGCTGTGGACCACCTGCTGGACCATGCGCTGGAGCCCGCGCTCGCCGGCCACCTGGACAGAGTCCGTGGCCTCTTGGACGCCGGCGACGAAGCTGCAGCAGCCGACGCCTTCTTTGACTTCCGGGTCGCGGACCTGGCCATGGGATCGGGGCACTTCCTGGTCGCCGCAATCGACCGGATCGCCATCCGATTCACCTCTTTCGTGGCCGAGCACCCCATCCCCGCAGTCCACGACGAACTGACCCGGCTGGGCAACGCCGCCCGCGAAGCTCTCGGCGATCAAGCGGGCGGCGTGGAGATTGAGTGGTCCACACTCCTGCGCCGCCAGGTCGCCCGCCGATGCATCTACGGCCTGGACCTGAACCTGATGGCGGTCGAACTGGCTCGGCTGGCAGTGTGGATCCACACCTTCATACCCGGGCTGCCCATGTCGTCGTTGGACCACGGACTGGTTCAGGGCAACAGCCTGACAGGCATCGGCACCATCGACGAAGTGCTGGAGGTCTTGGACCCGGACACTGGCGGCGCCACCATCAGCATCTTCGACGAGCCCATCCGCGATGCCCTGGAAACGGCACGAAGCCGACTGGTGCGTGTGGCCCGCACAGCGGAGGCCACCAAGCAAGAAGTGCATGCGGCCGCCCGCACCTACAACGAGGCGCTCTCGGAAGCCACGGACGCCACCGCCCTGTTCAACGCGGCCATCGCGGTGCGCCTCGGGCTCCTCACCAACATCGCCACCCCTGACCAGGCGATCACGGAAGGCAACACCGCCGACATCCGCACCCGGATGGAGGAGATGCTCGTCGCCCACATGCCAGCGAGGTTCCCCGAAGTCTTCCTAAGGGACCGGCCCGGATTCGACGTGCTTCTCGGCAACCCCCCGTGGGAAAAACTCCAGGTCGAAGAGCATTCGTTCTACGCGCCGCACTTCCCTGGCCTGCGGAGCCTGAGCCCGGCCCAAGCCAACCAGGAGATGGAACGCATCCGCCGCGAGCGGCCCGACCTCGCGCAGGAATACCGTCGGCAGACGGACGCGATGCAACTCGTCAAGTCAGCCCTGGCGAAAGGGCCGTACCCAGGGATGACAGCCGGCAGGCCCGACCTGTACAAGGCGTTCGCGTGGCGGATGTGGCACCTGACCCGCGACGGCGGCCGTATCGGGGTGGTGCTTCCCCGCAAGGCACTCGAAGCCAGCGGAATGGCTGATTGGCGTCAGGTCGTCCTCCGCGAAGGAACGGTCACTGACCTCACCACGCTCACCAACACGGGCCGGTGGGTGTTCGATGACGTCCATCCGCAGTACACCATCGGGTTGGTCGCCCTGCGCGTAGACCGTTCACCCGAACCGGGACGACAACTCCCGCTGCGCGGCCCCTTCCACAACCTTGCCAGCTTCCATGCCGGAACGGTGAACGCCGCCGACGAACTGCCGGTCGACGCCCTACTGGACTGGTCGGAACCGGCTGCGATCCCCCTGCTGCCCGACGCCGATGCCCTCCGAGTCTTCCTCACCATCCGGGAGCATCCCCGGCTCGACCAGCCGGGCCCGGGCTGGCACGTCCGGGGGCTTCGCGAACTCAACGCCACCGACGACAAGCACCACTTCCGGTTCGACTGCGCCCCAGGACTATGGCCAGTCTACAAGGGCGAATCCTTCGAACGATGGAATCCCGAAATGGGGACCGTGTACGCGTGGGCAGACCCCGCACACATCACCGACGTTCTTCAAGCCCGTCGCGCCAACCAGGTCCGAACGAGGAAATCGGCCTTTTACCGGATGCCGACGACGTGGGCGGCCGACCCGAACACTCTGCCGTGCATGGCTCCCAGGATCGCCTGGCGGGATGTGGCCCGGGCCACCGACAGCCGCACCATCGTGGCCGCTCTCGTGCCACCGCAGACCATCCTCACCCACCAGGCCTTCTACTTTTTCTGGCGAGACGGAGGGGCCAAGCAACAGGCCTACGTCCTAGGCGTCATCTCCGCCATTCCCTTCGACTGGTTCGCCAGGCAAATGGTGGAGTCACATGTGACCGTCGAGTTCATGCGGGCTGCACCGATCCCGCAATTCGACCCGAACGCCGCGCTGTGCCAGCGGGTCGTTCACATCGCCGGCAGGCTCGCGGCGGTCGACCGCAGATACGCTGACTGGGCCGCCGAAGCAGAGGTCCCCGTCGCCTCAGTGGCTGACCCGGTCGAACGTGACAGCCTCATCGCCGAACTCGACGCCGTGGTCGCCCACCTGTACGGCCTGAGCCAAGCCGACCTGGAACACGTCTTCGCCACCTTCCACCGCGGCTGGGACGGCCATGACCGGCGGGCGGCGGCCTTACACCAATACGGCCGTTGGGCGCCCCACTCGGTGGCGGAGACGGCATGACCGCCACCCCTTGGCGGGACTTCAGGTCGACGTTCGCCACCAATCATCCCGAACAAGGGCAGACGGTCGCTGATGCGATCAATGTGTTGCTTGCCGGGATGCGACAGAACCTGGTGGAGCCACCGGTGATCGCGATTGCGTCGGCCTACTTCAACCCGGGCGGCTTCATGCTGCTCGCAGATGAGTTGGAGCGGGCGGGATCGGTGCGGTTGTTGCTAGGCGCCGAACCAGAGGAACCACGGCAACGGGAACGGCCACTGGCCGAAGGGGTGGGGCGTCAGGCATCACGGGTCCGGATACGGCAGGCGCTCGAGGGGCATGCGCGAGCCCTGGAACGGGAGCGTGACCTTCTGGGTTTCACCCGCACCGCCGATTCGTCGGCCCGCCGGCTGGTGCGATGGCTGCGATCCGGCAGGGTGCAAGTGCGCCACTATCAGGCGGGATTCCTGCACGGCAAGGCGTTCATCGTGGAGACCGCAATGCCGGGGGTGATCTCAGGGTCCAGCAACTTCACCTTCGCTGGCCTGTCACGTAACAGGGAACTCAACCTCGGCCAGTACCAGCCGGACACCGTCGCCGCCGTCCGTGAATGGTTCGAAGAGGCGTGGCAGGCCGCGACCCCATTCGACCTGGCTGCGCTTTATGAGGCGCGGTGGAACCCGCACCGGCCGTGGGATGTGTTCCTGCGGATGCTGTACGAGTTGTACGGCGCGGAAGTGGAGGCCGAATCGGCAGCACGCGGTGGCTCACAGCTTGGGTTGACCGAGTTCCAAACCGACGGCGTCTGGCGGGCGCAGCGGATCATGGACCGCCTCAACGGGGTGATCGTCGCCGATGAGGTCGGGCTGGGCAAGACCTACATCGCCGGTGAGATCCTCCACGAGGCCGTGATCATCAATCGGCAGAAGGCGCTGGTGGTCGCTCCGGCGACGCTGCGGGACTCGACATGGCGGCCGTTCTTGAGGGAGAAGAACCTGCCAGCCGATGTCGTGTCGTATGACGAGTTGGTGTCGGGGGTGGCGGACGCCGGGCGGGTGGGCTCGTCGCTGCAGCCGCTGGACGATTACGCGCTGGTCGTCATCGACGAGGCACATGCACTGCGCAATGCCTCCACACGGCGGGCCGAAGCGCTGCGGGGCCTCACCGAGGGAGCGGTGCCCAAGAGGTTGGTGTTGTTGACCGCCACACCGGTCAACAACAGCCTGTACGACCTTTACAACCTGATCTCCTACTTCGTGACCAACGACGCCGCGTTCGCCGACTCGGGGATCCCGTCGTTGAAGGGATACTTCGACCGGGCCATGGCCGTGCACCCGGACGAACTGTCGCCCGAGCACCTGTTCGATGTGATTGACCGGGTCGCGGTGCGGCGTACCCGCCGATTCGTCCGCCACCACTACTCCGGCGACCGCGTCGTCATCAATGGTGTCACCCGTCAGATCAGCTTCCCGACACCGCGCGTCCGTCGGGTCGACTACGACCTGGAGGAGGCGCTACCGGGACTGTTCGACCAGCTCGCCACCGCGCTCGGCGCCCACTCCGACGACGACCCGGAATCGGCGGTGAACCTGACCGCGCCCAGCGAGGTCCTCAGCCTGGCCCGATACGTGCCTTCCAGGTTCCGGCTCGACAGTGACACCGAGGAACAGTTCGAGCAGCAGAACGCCGGCCTGCTGCGCTCAGCACTGCTGAAACGCTTCGAGTCCTCGGCGTACGCCTTCCAGCGCACCGTGGAGAAGATGATCGCCAGCCACGAACAGTTCCTGTCCGCGCTGGAGCACGGCAAGGTGTTGACCGGCGACGCGCTGCGGGAATGGTCGGCCTCCGACAGCGACGAGATGGACGCCTTCCTCGAAGCTCTGCAGGACGAAACACTTGCCGGTGTCCAAGACGCCGCCGATTACGACGTGACCGCGCTACGCCGAGCCATCCAAGCCGACCGTGACCTGCTGAAATCCTTCCACCTCCAGGTCCAGCAACACCACGCCAGCGCCGACACCAAGATCATCGCGCTGATTGAGGAACTCGCCTCCATCACCCAGCAGGCCGCCGAGGAGGCCATCACCGAAGACGACGAGCGAGACAAGCGCAAGATCCTTGTGTTCTCCTACTACTCCGACACGGTCGAACACATCCACGGTCAACTCCAGACCGCGATCGAGACCGACCCCCGGTTGGCGTGCTACCGCTCCAGGCTCGCCACCGCCTCAGGTCCCGACGGGCATGGACGCGCCGAAGTCATCGCCGGATTCGCCCCCCGCACCGCCGGCGGCGACGGCGAAGAGGACCGCTACGACCTCATCATCGCCACCGATGTCCTCGCCGAGGGCGTCAACCTCCAGCAGGCCCGCCACATCATCAACTACGACCTGCCTTGGAACCCGATGCGGCTGGTCCAACGGCACGGACGCATCGACCGGATCGGCTCCCACCACCGCGAGGTGTACCTGCGCTGCTTCTTCCCGGACCGGCACCTGGAGAGCCTGCTGGGCCTGGAGGACAAACTCCAGCGCAAACTCAAACAGGCCGCTGCGGCAACTGGAGTGGGCGAGGTCCTTCCCGGCTACACCGGCCGCGACGTCAGCATCACCGAGACCCGAACCGAGATCGACCGGCTCCGCCGCGAAGACGCTACCCTCCTCGAAGAAGGCGGTGCCTCCGCATTGTCCGGTGAGGAGTACCGACGCCAGCTCGCCGCCAACCTGAACAACCCCCTGACCCGCCGAACGGTTCTCGAATTGGCCTGGGGCAGCGGCTCCGGGTTCGTTCGCACCGGAGTTCAGCCTGGGCTGGTCTTCTGCGCACGCATAGGCGACCACCCCAAACCCTGGTTCCGCTACGTCCCGCTCACCCCCGACCTGACCATCGAACCCGACGATGACGGCTCACCCATCGTCATCGACGACACCTTGGCATGCCTGACCGCAGCCGACCCAGGCGGCCCCGACACCCCGGCCGAATTTCCCGACGCGGTCTACCAGGCCGCCATCAACGCCTGGACGGTTGCCAAGGCCCACATCGTTGATGCCTGGACGCACAACACCGACCCCGCCAATCTCCAACGCCCGGTCCCCAAGGTCATGCGGGACGCCGCGGAACTCGTGCGTCAACACGGCGCGCACCTAGGTGACCAGCAAGACGAACTCGTCGAACGTCTCCAAGCCCCCTACAGCCCCCGCATCCTCCGCACCGTCCGCGCCACCATGAACCAACTGGGCAGCCCCCGTGATCGCGTCGACCAAGTCGCGGACCTCGCCGACCGCCTCGGCCTAGTGCACCAGCACGCACCACACCCCCTCCCGCCCATCACCTCAGACGACGTCCACCTGGTCTGCTGGGTCGCCATCACGCCTCGCCTTGGACCTCTAGACGCACAGTCCGAGACATGAGCTTCCCCGGTGCCACGGACACCTCATCTGAGTTGACCTTGATCAACTTGGGAAGTTCGCACCGGTCGATCGCAGCGTCGTGGGCATCGTGAATGAACTCAGCAAACCTGGCCAAGATCTACGGCGCCCACACCCGGTTCAGGAGCCGCTGGGGTGGCGATGCGTCCGGCGGACACCCTTGTGGCCCGGTCTACCGGAGGCACCTCAGTCCCGACCGTGAACTGATGCGTTCCTGAAACGGCGGCAAAATAATGGGCGGGGCCCGGAGATCAGGGCTCGCCGTTCTGGGCAGGCACGCGCAGGCCTCCTCGCGCTCGGGGGGAGCAATCACGTGGAGTCGTATCCTGCCTTCAGATGCAAAGGTGCTGGCTCGGCTCGTGACCTGGTATGTAGCGTCAGGTTTCGATGAAGGGGTCGACGTACAAGAGGTGTAAATGCCGTGGTGCGGGCGGAAAGGAACTTGCTTCCCGCTGTCCGCAGTTGCGTCAGGAGGACGGCGCCTGGAATCCGCGGCACGGTACCTGGTACTTCTACCTGGAGCTCGACGCCGGCCAGGGTGGCAAGCGCCGTCGGCTCCGCCGGGGCGGGTTCACCACGCAAGAGGAAGCTGAGAACGCTCTGGAGGACGCGCGATGCCGCGCATTGCGCGGCTTGGACCCGAGCGTGCGGTACACGGTCGGGCAATACCTGGATCAGTGGCTCGCCGACCACCGCGGCCTGCGCCGGAGTACCCGCAAATCCTATGGGCAGCACATCGAGTACTACCTCAAACCCCACCTGGGCCACATCGAACTGGACCAGCTACGCGTTGCGCATCTGAACGAGATGTTCGCCGCGATCGACGCCGACAACGAGCGCATCCTGTGGGCGGCTGGGGAACGCCGGCGACTGCTTGCTGCGGCTCGGCAGGCATGGCGATCCGGGGACAGGGCCGCGCACAGAGCCGCTCGCGCTGAACTCGCCGGGCTTCCGCCGCACCGTCGGACAGTCGGGGCAGCCACCATGCAGCGCATCTGCGCGACGCTCCGGTCGGCTCTGGCGGATGCGGTACGGCAAGACCTGACCGCAGTGAACGTGGCGAAGCTGACCAAGCTCCAAACAGGCAAGCGGCCCAAAGCGCTGGTGTGGACTACCGAACGCGTCACCGCATGGCAGACCGCCTATGAGCGGGAACTGGCGGAGCGGGAACGAACTGGCGGCCGTACGGTCAACGCGTTCAAGATCTGGATGTCGCTGCCGCGCCCTTCGCGGGTGATGGTGTGGACGCCCGAACAGACCGGGACATTCCTCGACCACGCCGCAGACCACCCGCTGTACCCGTTGTTGCACCTCATGGCTTTCAGGGGTTTGCGACGCGGGGAGGCGTGCGGCCTGGTGTGGTCGGACCTGGACTTGGCCGGGGCGTCGCTGACCGTCCGGGAGAACCGTGTGAAGATCACCTACCGGGAGATCGAGGACGGTGACCCCAAGTCCGACGCGGGCGACGACACGATCCCGCTCGACTCCGGTACCGTTGCCGTGCTCAAAGCCCACCATCGTCGGCAGGGCGAGTCCAGGGCCGAGTGGGGCCAGGCGTGGCAGGAGTCGGGAAAGGTGTTCACGCGGGAGGACGGCTCGGCATTGCATCCCGATCACGTGACCGATGGGTTCGCCCGGCTGGCCTACGGTGCCGGGCTGCCGCCCATTCGGCTGCACGATCTTCGCCATGGCGCCGCGACGCTCATGCTCGCTGGTGGCGCGGACATGAAACTGGTCCAGGCGATGCTGCGGCACTCCTCGCTCGCCATCACCGCCGACACCTACACCAGCGTCCTCCCAGAGGTCGCCCGCGAAGCCGCCGAAGCCGCTGCGGCACTGGTGCCAAGGAAGATCCCGACTCTGGAAGCCCGGCCTTCCGTCCTCCCCGCGTCCTCCCAAGGTGAAGAGGAGTAAGCCCCCCACTGCGTGCACGTGACGTGTATCCGCAAGCCACGTAGGCGATGCGTTGAGTGGGTCGCGTGGGACTCGAACCCACAACCTACGGATTAAAAGTCCGGAGCTCTGCCAATTGAGCTAGCGACCCGTCCAGCAAGCGTACCGAGAGCGGGGCGGGGTTCGCGACGGGGTTACCGGGCGGGGGCGAGCCGGACCGGGAGGTGCTTGAGGCCGTTCTGGAAGTTGGACGCGAGGCGGACGGCGGGGCCGGTGCGCTCGACGTGGAGGGGGAGGAGTTCGCGGAAGACGGCGCGCATCTGGGTGCGGGCCAGGTGGGCGCCGAGGCAGAAGTGGGGGCCGAAGCCGAAGCTGACGTGGTCGTTGGGGGTGCGGGAGACGTCGAAGCGGTCGGGGTCGGGGAAGACGGTCTCGTCGCGGTTGGCGGACGCGTGGTAGACGACGACCTTCTGACCGGCCTTGATCTCGTGGCCGGAGAGGGTGAGGTCGCGGGTGGCGGTGCGCCGGAAGTCCATGACGGGCGGCCAGTAGCGGAGCATCTCGTCGACGGCGGTGGGCAGGAGGGACGGGTCGGCGCGGAGGCGGGCGAGTTCGGCCGGGTGGTCGAGGAGGGTGAGCAGGCCGCCGGGGATGCCGTTGCGGAGGGTCTCGTTCCCGGCGACGGCGAAGAGGAAGAACATGTTCTCGAACTCGTGGTCGGTGAGGCCGCCCTCGAGCATGCGGGACATGATGTCGCCGCCCGGGTTCTCCTTCTTGACGGCCGCGAGCGCGTGGGCGTAGGCGAACATGTCCGCCAGGGCGGTGTAGGAGCGGGGGTTGACGGGGCGGCCGTCCGGGTGGGTGAACGAGGTGGGGCGGTACTGCATGGCCTTCTGGGCCATGGGGCTCATGGACGCGGCGTCCGCGGTGGAGAGGCCGGCGTACTCGTCGTCCTGGTAGCCGATGACGCGGGACGCCCAGTCGTACAGGAGCCGGCGGTCTTCGTCGGGCACGCCCATGATGTGCGCGAGCGTCCATACGGGCAGGTCGGCGGCCAGTTCGACGAAGTCGGTCTCCTTACCGAGGGCCGAGGCGATGAGGGCGCGGGCCCGTTCGTCGATGGTCCGCTCCAGGGCGCGCACTGCGCGGGGGGTGAAGGCGGCGGCGACGATGCGGCGCAGGCGGGAGTGGTCGGGCGGGTCCTGGTTGAGCATCATCGCGCGGACGAACGCGAGGTCCTCGGGCGTGTCGGGGTCGCGGATCTGGGTGGCGCCGAGGTTGGACGAGAACAGCTCGGGGGACCGTAGAACGTGTTTCACGTCGGCGTGCGAGAAGACCGCCCAGTAGCCGGTGCCGGCGGGCCAGGAGCCGACGGCGGGTTCCGGGATCCAGGCGACCGGGGATTCGGCGCGCAGTTTCCTGAACACGTCGTAGGGGACCCCGGTGGCGTAGGTGGCGGGATGGAAGATCTCCTCGTGCATGCCCACAGCGTGCATCATGACGGTGTGACGGTGAAGCCTGAGGACGCTGCCGGGATCCTTCGTGACAACTTCGCGCCCTGGGTGCTGGAGTTGGGGCTCGTCGTAGAGGAGGTGGGGGACGGGTCCGCGGTGCTGCGGTTGCCGTGGTCGGATCGGCTGGCGCGGGAGGGCGGCGCCATGTCGGGCCAGGCGCTCATGGCGGCTGCTGATACGGCGGTGGTCATCGCTGTAGCGGGGGCCAAGGGCGGCTTCGTGCCCATGACGACGGTTCAGCTCAACACCGCGTTCATGCGGCCCGTGGTGGGGACGGACGTCCTCGTGACGGTGAAGCTGGGCAAACTGGGCCGGACGCTGGCGTTCGCGGACGTCGTCATGGCGACGGACACGTCGACCGTCGCGCAGGCCAGTGCCGTTTACGCGATCATCGGGTGACATGAGCCGAATCGAAACGGTGAAGGTGCCGGACGGTGAGTTCCGGCTGCACGTGTGGACGCCCGCGAGCGCGCGCGGGCCCGGGATCCTGCTCATCCAGGAGATCTTCGGTGTGGGCGAGTACATGGAGGCCGTGGCCGAAGACCTGACGGCCATGGGCTACGTGGTGGCCGCCCCAGACATGTTCTGGCGGATCGAGCCGAACTGGACGACGAAGCACACCGAGGAGGCCCTGCCCAAGGGGATGTCCATGGTGTCCCAGTTCGACTGGGACAAGGGCCAGGACGACGTGGAGGCCGCTCTAGGGGCGCTCAAGGGCCTGCCCGAGGTGGATGGCCGGGTCGGCGTGCTCGGGTTCTGCTTCGGCGGGACGCTGGCGTATCTGCTCGCCACGCGGGCCGAGCCGGACGCCGTGGTCTCGTTCTATGGCAGCGGTGTCCCGGGTGCGCTCGGAGCGCTGGACGCGGTGCGATCGCCGTTGCAGTTCCACTTCGGCGGGTCCGACGACTTCATCCCGAGGGAGGACGTCGCGGCGGTGGAGCGCGCCGTCGCCGGACGGGACAGGACGGAGATCCACGTCCAGGAGGACGGCGGCCATGCCTTCCACAACCGGAAGGCGCCGATGTTCTACCAGCCGGAGCCCGCAGACCGGGCGTGGCGGCTCACGGAGGACTTCCTCCGCCGCTACCTGCCCGTCTCGTAGCGCGGCCTAGTAGCGCGGCCTATAGGCACCACCTAGGCAGCGGCTCGGTTTCGGCGAGCCAGGCTGCGGGCGGGTGTCCGACGATGCCGCCGACTATCGCGCAGGTGGTGTCGATGTCGCCTCCTGCGGCGGCCGTCGTCCAGAACGCCCGCTCGTAGTCGTGCAGGTGCCGGGCCGCCGCCCACAGGGTGAACGGCACCGTGTCGTGTGCGGCGACCTGGCGGCCGTTGCCGAGGACGGCCGCGGCGGTGGCCGGGTCCCCGATGGTCAGCAGCCGGCGTGCTTCGGCGATGCCCTTGCGGACCGTGCCCTGTGGTGTGCGGGCCAGTACCTCGTCGAGGAAGCCGCCCGGCGACGGCTTGCCAGGCGCGATTGCCGTGGCCACGGCTACGGCGATCGCGCCCGCAATGGCCTCTGGATGGGGGTGTGTTACCTCTGCGGACAAGGCCGCCTGGCGAGCGGCCTCTGCCGGGTCCCCTGCGAACCAGGCCCCTACTGGCGCCACGCGCATCGCTGCGCCGTTTCCCCAGGAACCCATGCCGTCGAAGGGTTCGCGGGCGAGCGTCCGCCAGTCGCCGCCCTCTCGTACAAGCCGCAACAGGCGGCCGGTAGACGGGCCATAGCCGCGGTCGAAGTCGTGGCGTTCGGCGAAGGTTGCTGCGAGGGCGTCCTGGTCGATGGTGCCGTGCTTGCACAGGACGAGGTGGACGGACGCGGCCATCTCCGTGTCGTCCGTCCAATGCCATGGGCCTGGGGGAAGCGTTTGGTTCTCGTAGGCGGGGCGGTTCTCGGGGACGAAGAAACTGAGATCCGAGCGCGTCCCCTACGGAGAGGGCTAGAAGCGCGGCGTGTGAGCGTTCCGCGGCGGATGAGGTCATGTGGTGGATGGGGCCGTGGTGGATGGGGTCATGTGGTGGATGGTTCCAGGGTGAGGCGGGACAGTTCCTTGCGGGAGGAGATCCCGAGCTTGGGATAGGCCTTGTAGAGGTGGTATTCGACCGTCCGGCGGCTCAGGAACAGTTGCGCGGCGATCTCGCGGCTGCTGATGCCCTCCGCTGCGAGCCGGACGACCTGGAGTTCCTGCGGGGTGAGGCGGTCGAGCAGCACGGGCGCCGTGGGCGTGGACGCAGAGCCGGATTCACCGGTCGCACGCAGTTCGGCGCGCGCGCGGTCCAGCCAGGGCTTGGCGCGGAGCCGCTCGAAAACCTCCATGGCGGAGCGAAGCGGCGTACGGGCGTCGGAGCGGCGGCGCGCACGGCGTAGCCATTCTCCGTACAGGAGCTCTGTCCGTGCCTTTTCGAACGGGCGGGTTGCCTTCTCGTGCAGGCGGACGGCCTGTGCGTACGCGTCCTCGCTGTCGTCCACCAGGGCCTCGCACCGGAGCGCGATGGCCGAGGCCCACGGCTGCTGCACGGCATCGGCCCAGGCGCGGAACCGGTCGAACGGCGCGCGCGCCCGCTCCGGCTGTCCGGCACGAACGGCTACCTCTACGAGGTCCGCTACGGCGAGCATGGCGTCCGCGCTGTAGCGGTGGTGCACGGACTCTAGGTGGCGGAGCGCATCGTCGTACCTTCCGAGGCCGAGTTCGAGAAGGCCCAGCGCCCCGTCGGACCGCTCCGGCATCTCGCGCAACCGCGACTCGTCGCCCTCCACTGCAGCCACGCGGGCGAACACCGCGGAGAGCCGCCAGTCGCCGCTGGGCAGGCCCGTGTCGCAGGCCAGCGAGATCGCCTCGATCAGCGTGGCCTCCGCGTCCGCGTGCAGGCCCGTCGCGACCTGCGCCTGCGCCTGCGTCCGCAGCACGCCCGGCAGCGCCCCGATCAGGCCGTTCAACCGGCAGCGCGCGGCCTCCACGGCGGCCAGCTCCAGCGCCGCCTCGTCGTCGCCGAGGACCAGCGCGAGCCCCGCCGCGTCCTCCAGGCCGGCGGTCGCGCGCGGCTCCGGGGTGCTCGTGCGCGCCTCCGCGACCAGCGCGGCGAGGAGCGGGACGCCGCGTGCGAGGTCGTCGCCGGCGAGGTGCGCGAGGCCGCCGACCATCGCGTCGCCCGGCAGCGCTTCGGCGGCGCGCAGCAGGGCCGGCGTCTCCCCGGCGGTCCACGCATAGGTGGCGCCCGTCCGCAGCATCGTGGCCTTGTCGTCCGGCTCCGCATAGGCGGAGTGCTCCACCATCATGCGCGCGGCGGTGCGCCGGTTACCGCGTTCGTACTCGACCACCGCGCGCACACGGCCGAGCCTGGCGAGCTCAGCGGGGTCGTCGGTGAGCGTGCCGGCTCTGGCGGCGAGGTGTTCCGCCTCGTCCGGACGGCCGGCCTGGAGCATCATGTTGGCCGCGGCGCGCAACCGTGCGGCCTGCGCGTCCCGGGCAGGGGTGAGGTCCGCCGCCTGCTGGTAGAGCCTCGCCGCCGTGACGTACCCGGTGCGTTTCCGCGCGCGCTCGGCGGCGTCCTGCAGATCCACCGCGACGTCCTCGTCCGGACCGAGAGCGGCTGACGCGCGGTGCCGCGCACGGCAGTCGGCGTCCTCGGAGGAAGAGGCCAATGCCTGATGCACGGAGATACGGCATGCCGCTACAGCGCCCTGGTAGACGGCGGCCCTGATCAGCGGATGGCGGAAGGCGATGGACCGTCCGCTCACCTCCACCAGCCCGTCCCGTTCGGCCTGCTCCAAGTCCTCTAGGCCGACCCCCATTTCGCGCGCGGCGCCCAGCAGGCTCGGCATGTAGCCGCGTCCTTCCGCCGCCGCGATGAGCAGCATCAGACGGGTCTTCTCTGGAAGCTCATCGATCCGGCTCTGGAACCGCGCGACGACACGATCCGCGACGGGCAGCGGACGGGACCCGTCCGGCAACCGATCCCCGGCCATACCGAACTCGCGCAGCGCCAGCGGATTGCCGTCCGCGTCATGCAGGACCCGGTCCCGGGCGTCCCGCGACAGGCCGTGCTCGGCGAGGAACCGCACGGCGTCGTCGCGCCCGAGCCGCTGTAGAGGCAGCTCAGGGAGGCCGGTGCCGGTGAACGCGTCGTCCCGCGCGGCGAACAGCATGACCACCGCCTCGGCCGCGAGCCGCCGAGCGGCGAACAGCAGCGCCTCGGCCGTCGCGCCGTCGAGCCACTGGGCGTCGTCGACCAGGCAGAGCACCGGGCCGTCTTCGGCGAGGTCGGCCAGGAGCGTCAGGACGCCGAGGCCGGTCGTGAACCGGTCCCGGGCGGCCGGGAGGTCTCCGGACGGCCCGGAGCCGCTCAGCGCGGCGTTCAGAGCCGCGGCCTGAGGTCCGGGAAGGCCGGCCAGGCGGTCGCGGACGGGCCACAGCAGCTGGTTGATCCCGGCGAACGCGATGCCCGACTCCACCTCGATCCCGGTCACCCGCAGGACGCGCCCCCCGGCGTCGCCCGAAGCGAGTTCCGCGGCGTGGTCCAGTAGCGCCGACTTGCCGATGCCCGCCTCGCCGCGCAGCAGCAGCGCACCGCTGCGTCCCTCGTCGCGCGCCCCCGCGAGCAGGGAGGAGATCCGCGCCTGTTCGTCGTTTCGCCCGTAAAGCACGACTACAAAGTACGGGGCGTACTACCGAAACCTTACTGATTCGCCGGGCGGCGGCCTGCTCGTAGCTTCTTCACCAGCGAGAACGCCACTAGGAGGACGTCATGCACGAACTGTTCGAGGAGCTGTCGGCCGGGAAGCTGGAGCTGTCCAACCGGTTGGTGATGGCCCCGATGACGCGCAGCAGAGCCGTCCACGACGGGAAGGTGACGGCCCTGCACGCCGAGTACTACGCGCAGCGGGCCGGCGCGGGCCTCATCATCACCGAGGGGACGCAGCCCAGCGTGCGGGGCCAGGGCTATGTCTGGACGCCGGGGCTGCACAGCGACGAGCAGGTGGAGGCGTGGCGGGCGGTCACCGATGCCGTCCACGCGGAGGGCGGCGTCATCTTCGCACAGCTCATGCACACGGGACGCGTCGGCCACCCGTCGCTCTATCCGGACGGCGGGCTGCCCGTAGGGCCGTCCCCGATCGCCACAGGCGAGAAGATGTGGACGCCGGAGGGCATGCTCGACCACCCCGAGCCCCGCGAGATGACCCTGGACGACATCGCCGAGGCGGTGGCCGACTTCGCCGCTGCGGCGCGCAACGCCATCGCCGCCGGGTTCGACGGCGTGGAACTGCACGGCGCCAACGGCTACCTCATCCAGCAGTTCCTGGCGGACGGCAGCAACAAGCGAACCGACGCCTACGGCGGCACCATCGAGAACCGCATCCGCTTCGGTGTGGAGGTGGCGCAGGCCGTCGCGGACGCGATCGGACCGGACCGCGTCGGGTTCCGCGTGTCGCCCGGGAGCGTCGCCAACGGCGTCAGTGAGAGCGACACCGGCGAGCTGTACGACGCCCTAGTGGCGGCACTGGCGCCCTTGGGGCTCGCCTACCTGCACATCATGGAGCTGGGCGACCGGGAGAGTACGCGCCGCATCCGTGCCGCCTGGCCCGGCACGCTCATCCTCAACCCCCACCCGACGCCGGAGTCGTTCTCGTCCACGCCGGAGGACGGTGTGGAGGCGCTGAGGGAGGGCGTCGCGGACGCCGTGGCGTTCGCCCAACTGTGGCTCGCCAACCCGGACCTTCCCACCCGCATCAAGGCGGGCGGCCCCTACAACGAGGGCGACCGCGCCACCTTCTACGGAGGCGACCACCGCGGCTACACCGACTACCCCACCCTGTCCTAGACGGGGCTCAGGCCGAGGGCCCCGCGCCGGTGTCGACCGGTACGGGGCCCTCGCCTGTGCGCGCGCTTGGGCTTCAGCCCAAGCGTGTGCGTACGTCTATCCCCGGCTTAGTAGCCGGGCCGGACGCCGCCGTTGAACTGGCTCTTGTAGTAGTGGGTCAGCTTGATCTTCTTCACGTGGGAGCCGGAGTGCGGCGCGTGAATCATGTAGCCGTGCCCCACGTAGATGCCCACGTGCGTACGGCCGCTGTAGAAGAAGAGCAGGTCGCCCGCCTTGGCGCCCTTCCAGGAGACCTTGTGCTTCACCGCGCGATAGATCTGCTGGGTCGTGCGCGGAAGCTTGACGCCGGCCTTGCGCCAGGATCCCTGCGCCAGGCCTGAGCAGTCCCACGAGCCCGGCCCGGAACCGCCGTAGCGGTACGGGTCGCCGATCTGCTTGTAGGCGTACTTGACGGCTACGGCCGCGCGCTTGCTCTGCTTGGCGGCGCGGGACGTCGCGGACGCGGCCTTGGTGGTCGCGGTCTTCGTGCTCGTCGCCTTGGCGGCCGACGCCGCGAGCTCGACGCGCTGCGGAACGTTGGCCGAGGCTCCGGCGGGACCCGCCGCCAGGAGCGTCGCTCCGAGCGCTGCGGTCGTGGTGAGCACGAGCCCACCGGCGGTGATACCGATCTTCAGGGGGTTTCGGGGGGTATGCAGGATGACTCCAGATCTCGCGGGTGATGCCTACCGGGGCAGCCGTCATCCCGCGCTGAGCGCTGGACGTTCGGGATGCGCCGCGGCCGCCCGGTGCCCGCGGCGCCATGGGAGGGCGCCACGGCCGGCGAGCCGCTTCCGGCTCCGTGCTTCTCGTCTGCACGGATGAGGCGATCGACGCGGGCGTGCTCGTATGGCGGCGCTCTAGGGGCGTCCTGGTGGACGGTGCCCGGCCGCTCTTCGCCGAGAGGCCGGACGCGTGCCGCCGCCGCGCGTCGGTGCGTGTTCTGTTGTCCGAGCGGCCCGTCGTGCCGCATGAACCGGGCAGGAACGTAGCCAGACTCCAGCGGCGCAGGCAAATCTCAGGTAGATCACGAACCTTCCCGGACGCATGCGACGGAAGTGGTGTCCTCCGTGCGGCCTGCGCAAATCGAGATCATTTTCCGCGAATTGTGAAGTGGGTCACAACCTGCGGAAACGCGGGGCGATTCGGTGATCTGGACGGGCGTCTCGGGCCGGGTTATCCACAGAACACGGTTCTGGTTCCGCTGTCCGGGCGGCGGTGCTCGACTGGTGCGGTCCCGGATTTCCGGGCGCTTTCCGCGTCTGGCAAGGAGATCGATCAATGGCCGCGAATGTGTTAGTTGTGTCACTTCCCTCCATCGCTCTGTGGCGGATCGAGGACGCTGCGTTGCCGGATCCGGCCACGGTCCGGGGATTGACTGCGGCGCCTCCCGGCCCTGTAGTCCGAGAGAGATTCATGTCCGGTGCCCGGAGGGAGTCCCGTGTTCCGCAGGTCCGGCAGAACGCGCCTCGCGCGCGTGCTCCCCGCTCTCGCCCTCGCGGCCGCCGTCACGGTGACCGCCTCGCCCGCCGCCCACGCCCGTACCGGCCCTGCGCCGTCCACTGCCAAGGCCCCCACGACCGCCAAGTTCCCCCGAGGGTTCCTCTGGGGCGTCGCCACGTCCGGCTTCCAGGGCGAGGGCTCCTTCCCCGACAGCAACTGGACGCGCTACATCAAGCGGAAGGCGCCCGGCATCAGCGACCCGTACAAGAAGTCCGTCGACTTCCTGCACCGCTACCCGGGCGACATCGAACTCGCGCGCAAGCTCGGCGTGAACGTGTTCCGCACCTCGATCGAGTGGGCCAGGATCGAGCCGAAGCGGGGCGTCCGCGACCCGAAGGCGATCGCCTACTACGACGACCTCGTCCGCCGGATCCGCGCCGCCGGCATGCGGCCGATGATCACACTGGACCACTGGGTGTACCCCGGATGGGTGGCCGACCAGGGAGCCTGGGACAACCCGAGGACCCAGGCCGACTGGCTGCGCAACGCCCGGTTCATCGTCGACCGCTACAAGCGCCAGGGCGTCATCTGGATCACCTTCAACGAGGCCAGCGCCTACATGTACAAGGAGCTGACCATGCGGCCGATGGGCCTCGGGCAGCTCGCCGCCATGCGGACCGCGCTCACGAAGACCCACCGCGCCGCCTACGACATGATCCACAAGCTCGACCCGGGCGCCCCCGTCTCCACGAACGTCGCCTACGGGACGGCGCTGAACGGCATCTTCGACGCCGCGCTGTTCAACGACGTCACCGACAAGCTCGACTTCGTCGGCATCGACTACTACTACGGCGCCAACGCCCAGAACCTCACCGCCGGGTACGCGCTGACCGGCGAGTTCTGGAAGATCGACCCCGAGCCGGAGGGGCTGTACTACGTCCTCAAGAGCTACCAGCGGCGGCTGCCGAAACTGCCCGTGTACGTCGTCGAGAACGGCATGTCCACCGACAACGGCAAGCCCCGCCCCGACGGCTACACGCGCAGCGAGCATCTCCGCGACCACATCTACTGGGTGCAGCGGGCGATGGCCGACGGCGTCAAGGTGATGGGCTACAACTACTGGAGCCTCACCGACAACTACGAATGGGGCAGCTACGAGCCGCGCTTCGGCCTGTACACGGTGAACGCGCTGACCGACCCGTCCCTGGCCCGCCGTCCGACCGACGCCGTCGCGACCTACCGCTCGATCATCGCCGACCGTGGCGTCCGGGCCGGATACGTGCCGGTCCGCCGCCCGGGTTGGTGCTCGGTCGAGGACCCGGTCGCCACCTGCTTCGGCACGACTCCGACCCCGCCCGCCGCCTACCGGGTCCCCGCCGGCTGACGCCCGGAAATCGCCGCCTCTCACTGCTGGAATGATAATCATTTTCATGGCACCCTGAATCCGTCCGCACAACGGAGGAAGGGAGCACGGCCATGTCCTTGACCGTCGACGACCGGCTGCTGGAGAAGGCGATGCGGGGCGAGGTGGACGACGCCTCGTTCGTCGCCTGCGTCCGCGACTCGCTGCCCTACGCATGGGAGGTCATCAGCGGCGTCGTCGCCCGGATGCGGGACGGCGGCGCCGGATTCGCCGACAACCGGACCCCGCCGCCGGACGAGCGGGCACGCGGCCAGCTGCTACGCGTCCTCGCCAGCGACGCGATGCGCGGCGCCCTGGAACGCCACTTCGGCGTCCGCCTGGCGTTCCAGAACTGCCACCGCGTCGCCGCGTTCGACCTGACCACCGACGGCGCCGCCGCCCGCTACGAACGCTTCGTCTCACCCCGCGCCCAACTCCTGAACCAGTCCCCAGACCTAGTCGACTGCTGACCCGCCAACCCCCCGCCCACGGCCCCTGGGCCACGCCCCACCACTCCCACCAAGCCCACCCGCCACCACGCCAACGCTCGCGGTGCCACCCCCTCGCGCTGCCGAGAGCCGCGCCGAGCCAAGGCACCGCGCCGAGCCAAGGCACCGCGCCGAGCCAAGGCACCGCGCCGAGCCAAGGCACCGCGCCGAGCCAAGGCACCGCGCCGAGCCAAGGCACCGCGCCGAGCCAAGGCACCGCAGTGAGGCGCTGGCAGCGAGGCGCCGCTAGCGAGGCGTTGCGAGTGAGGGGGCGCGAGTGGGGGCGGCGAGTCAGGCTCCGCCAGCGAGGCTCCGTCGGCGAGGCGGCGCCCGCAAGGCGGCGCCCGCGGGGGGCCGTCAGGGAGGGGTCGCCAGGGGCCGCCAACGACGGGCCGCCAACGACGGGCCGCCAACGACGGGCCGCCAACGACGGGCCGCCAACGACGGGCCGCCAACGACGGGCCGCCAACGACGGGCCGCCAACGACGGGCCGCCAACGACGGGCCGCCAACGACGGGCCGCCAACGACGGGCCGCCAACGACGGGCCGCCAACGACGGGCCGCCGGGGAGGGGCCGCGACGGGCTGCCGGGGAGGGGCCGCCAGGGAGGGGCCGCCAGGGGCCGCCACGACGGGCCGCCAGGGAGGGGGCGTTAACGAGGGCCGCCAACAAGAGGCCGCCAGCAGGCGGACGCCAGCAAGGGGCCAGCGCGGGGGCGCCAGGGAAGGACACCAGGAAGGGGGCAAGCGAAGGGGCGGACGGGTGAGGTCGTGTGGTTGGGCTTGGGCTTGGTTCACCGGAGTGGGAGCTTGCCCGGCCGCGGGGCGATGAGGGCGCGGCCGGGCAGGGGTGGGGTGGGGCATGAGGCGGGGTTTCTGGGGTACCGGCGCGGTGACCGCTAGGAAACAGGGGTTCGCGTGGGGGATGTGCAGGCCGGGACGAGGCGCGCGGGGAGCGTGCCGAACCTCGGTGTGGTCCGGGGCAGCGGGTCACCGGGCCCGGGCGGCGCCGGGGACGGGCTGCTCCTGAGCCTCAAGCGGGCCGCCGCCGCGCTGCGGGACGCGGGGGTCGAGTACGCGCTGGCGGGCGGGTTCGCGGCGTACGCGCACGGCGCGGCGGTGTCCACGCACGACGTGGACTTCGTGGTGCGGGAGCGGGACGTCGATGAAGCGCTCACCGCGCTCGCCGGCGCCGGCATGGGTCATTTGGACAGCCCGGAGAACTGGCTCGCCAAGGTCTGCGACGGGGAGCACCTCATCGACCTCATCCACACGCCGTCGGGCCGTCCCGTGGACGGCGCGCTGCTGGGACGGGCCACGGAGATGGCGGTCGGCGCGGTGTACATGCCGGTGCTGCCCGCGACCGACCTGGTGATCATGCGGTTGATGGCGTTCAGCGAGACCGCGTGCGACTTCAGCGGATTCCTGCATGTCAGCCGGGCCCTGCGGGAGCAGGTCGACTGGCCGTACGTGGCCGAGGAGACGGCGGAGTCGCCGTACGCCTACGCGTTCCTCGCCCTGCTGTCCCGTCTCGGCGTCATCGAAAGGGGCGTGCCGTGACCGAGTACCTGCCGGCGCACATCCAGGAGACGCTCGCGGCGCGCGCGCACGAGCTCGGCATTCGCGTGGACGTGCGGGGGGACGTCGTCCATCTGCGCGGTGAGGTCGCCAGCGAGGAGCAGCGCCGCGAGGTCGAGGAGGCCGCCCGGGTGGCCGCGGAGGGGCACGAGATCTGCAACGAGGTGCACGTCGTCGCGGTGCCGGAGCCCGAGGGGGAGGAGAGGCTGTCATGATCCGTGTGGCGGCGGCCGGGGACCTGCACGTGGGGGCCGACATGGCCGGGGTGTACCGGGGACGGCTCGGGCAGCTGGCCCGGCAGGCGGACGTGTTCCTCGTCGCGGGCGACCTGACCAGGCACGGGACGGTCGAGGAGGGCCGGGTCGCGGCGGGCGAGCTGCGGGACCTCGGGGTCCCGGTGATCGCGGTGCTGGGGAACCACGACTACCACTCCGACAGCGAGGAGGAGATCGCGGACGTCCTGCGCGAGGCGGGGGTGACCGTGCTGGAGGGGGACGGGACGGTCGTGGACTGCGACGGCTCGCGGCTCGGCGTCGCCGGCGGCAAGGGCTTCGGCGGCGGGTTCGAGGGGAAGTGCGCGAGCGACTTCGGCGAGCCGGAGATGAAGGCGTTCATCCGGCACACCAAGTCGTTCGCCGACCGGCTCGGCACCGCGCTCCTGGAACTGGACGCGGACGTGCGGGTGAGCCTTACGCACTACTCGCCCGCCGAGGACACGCTCGAAGGCGAGCCTCCGGAGATCTACCCCTTCCTCGGGAGCTACCTGATGGGCGAGGCGATCGACGCGGCGGCGCCGGCCCTGGCGATCCACGGGCACGCGCACAAGGGGACAGAGAAGGGGATGACGCAGGGCGGCGTCCGGGTGCGGAACGTCGCGCTGCCGGTGATCCAGCACGCCTACGCCCTGTACTGCCTGGACCTGCCGTCGGCCGCCGACACGGCGAGCCCCGACCGCACCGAGGAACGAGTCTCCGCCTGGTAAGCCCCCAATGTTCCGTGCGGAACCGGCCCCGGCGTCCCGCGCGGAACCGGCCCCGGCGTCCCGCGCGGTGTTGGCCCCCGACGTCCCGCGCGGTGTTGGCCCCCGACGTCTTGCGCGGAGCTGGCCCTTGACGTCCTGCGCGGAGCTGGCCAGACGTGCAGCGGGTAGTTGGCTGGGCGTCCCGCGAGGAGGTGGTCTTCGGCTGGTGATTGCCTGCTGGGTGTGCTGGGGAGGCGTTTCCGCCTGGTGGCGGCTCGCCGGACGGGCTGAGGAGCCCGCGTCCGGCTGGTGACTGACCTCGGGCGTGGTGGGGGAGCGTGGGTGGTGTGCGGGGTGGTGGGGTCAGGGTTTTAGGAGGGATTGGACGGCCTGTTCGACGGGGCCCTGGGTGGCGAGTTCGCCGGGGGAGGCGTCCACGCCGAGTTTGGTGAGGGCGGGGGCGATCGTCCGGCCGGACTCGTAGAGGGAGATGATGCGCGGGTCGATGTAGGAGGCGCGGGCCACGGCCGGGGTGTTGCCGAGATAGGCGGCGACCTCCTTGACGACGCGGACGACGGCCTTGTGGCGGGCGGTGTCGCCGGTGCCGGCGCGGGTGGAGACGGCGAGGCCGACGGCGGCGAGGACGGTCGCGTGCCAGGTGCGGAAGTCCTTGGCGGTGAAGTCGCCGCCGGTCACCTCGCGGATGAACGCGTTGATGTCGGACGCGGTGACGTCGTGCCAGCCGTTGCGGGTCCGGTAGGCGAGGAGTTCGGGTGATGCGTCCTTGCGGCGCATCAGGCCGGCGACGACCTTGCAGACGTTCTCCTCCGCGACGGACTGGTACCGGTCCTTCGAGCCCTTCGCCGGGTACTCGAACGTGACCTGCCCTCGGCGGCAGGTGACGTGCTCGCGCAGGACGGTGGCGAGGCCGAACGTGCCGTTCTCCGCGGCGTACTCCTCGCTGCCTATGCGGAAGAAGCCGAGGTCGATGAGCCGGACGGCAGCGGACAGCACGCGGTCGCGGCGGTAGCCGCGGCCGGCGAGGTGCCGGGCGAGCGTGTCGCGGACGTCGGGGAGGCGTGCGGCCAGGTCAAGGACGTGGTCGTGCTTCTCGCGGTCGCGCTGCTCGCGCCACGCCTCGTGGTACAGGTACTGGCGGCGTCCGGCGGCGTCGGTGCCCATCGCCTGGATGTGGCCGTCGGCGTCCGGGCAGATCCACACGTCCTGCCAGGCGGGCGGGATGACGAGGGCGCGGATCCGCTCGCGTTCGGCGGCGTCGGCCAGGGCGCGTCCGTCGAGGCCGAGGTAGGTGAAGCCCTTGCCGCACCTGCGCCGCGCGAAACCGGGTTCGGAGGGGTCGCTGCGCTGGAGCTCCATGGGCGCCTCAGCCGGGATGGATCTCGCCGCCGGCCGGCACCAGCGTCTGGCCGGTGTAGTAGGACGACTGCCGGTTCGCGGCGAAGAAGACGTAGGAGGGGGCGATCTCGTCGGGGTCGGCGGGGCGGCCCATCGGGGCCTGGCCGCCGAAGCCCTCGACGCGCTCGGCGTCGAAGGTGGCGGGGATCAGCGGCGTCCAGACGGGGCCGGGGGCGACGCAGTTGACGCGGATCTCGCGGTCCATGAGGTTCTGCGCGAGGGAGGTGGCGAGGGTCATCGCGGCGGCCTTGCTGGCGGCGTAGTCGATCAGCGTCTTGTTGCCGCGCAGCCCGTTGATGGACCCGGTGAAGACGATGGACGACCCGGGTCCCATGTGGTCGAGGGCCTCCTGGACGGTCCAGAACAGGGCGTACACGTTGACGGCGAACGTCCGCTGGAGCTGCGCGTCGTCGATCTCGCGGACGTCCTTCACCGGGGTCTGGGTGCCGTGGTGCAGGACGAGGACGTCGAGTCCGCCGAGGTCGCGGACGGCGTGCCCGACGACTTCGCGGCAGTGCCGCTCCTCGGCGAGGTCGCCGCCGAAGGTGAAGCAGCGGCGTCCTTCGGCCTCGACGAGGGACCTGGTGTGCCGGGCGTCGTCGTCCTCTTCGAGGTAGGTGAGGGCGACGTCGGCGCCCTCCTTGGCGAACGCGACGGACACGGCGCGGCCGATCCCGGAGTCGCCGCCGGTGACGAGCGCGCGCTTTCCGTCGAGGAGACCGCTGCCGGTGTAGCCGCGCATCTCGTCGCGGGGCTCAGGCGTCATGTCCCCCGTGCGGCCCGGGTAGGACTGGCTCTGTGCCGGAGGTTCGGTCATGCCGGACGGGTGCCCGGGGCGTCCCCGGGCAAACGTCCGCCGTATTGTGACTCCCGGGTAACATCGCGCCCGGGCAATCCGCCGGGGTGTGAGCAGAACGCCGGGATGACGTCTGGGTAACATCATCCCGAACCACATTCGGTCCCTCACGTAAGGTGCTGCTTATGGACCTGAACGGAGTTTCCGCCGTCGTATCCGGTGGCGCGAGCGGCCTCGGTGAGGCCACCGTGCGCGCGCTGGCCGCCGAAGGCGCCAAGGTCGTCGTCGCCGACATGAACGAGGACAAGGGCAAGAAGGTCGCCGACGAGGTCGGCGGCGTCTTCGTCAAGACCGACGTCTCCAGCGAGGAGCAGGTGCAGGCCGCCGTCCAGGCCGCCGTCGACACCGGCGCCCCGCTGCGCGTCATCGTCAACAGCGCCGGCATCGGCTGGGCCTCGCGCACCGTCGGCCGCGACGGCACCCCGCACGACCTGGCGTCCTACGAGACCGTCATCCGGGTCAACCTGATCGGCACCTTCAACCTGATGCGCATCGGCGCCGCGGCGATCTCCAAGACCGAGCCCGCCGACGCCGACGGCGCCCGCGGCGTGGTGATCAACACCGCGTCCATCGCCGGCATCGAGGGCCAGACCGGGCAGATCGCCTACTCGGCCTCCAAGGGCGGCATCATCGGCATGACGCTGCCGGCCGCCCGCGACCTCGCCGCGATCGGCGTCCGGGTCAACACCATCTGCCCCGGCATCATCGACACCCCGATCTACGGCGAGGGCGAGGCCGCCGACGCGTTCAAGGCCAAGCTGGCCGCGCCGGTGCCGTTCCCGAAGCGGATGGGCAAGGCGTCGGAGTTCGCGCACCTCGTCAAGTCCCTCATCGAGAACGACTACATGAACGGCGAGACCATCCGTTTCGACGGTGGCATCCGCTTCCAGCCGAAGTGAGGCACTGAATGACCGACGCTGTTCTCACCGAAGAAGACGGCGCCGTCCTCATCATCACCATCAACCGGCCGGAGGCCCGCAACGCGGTCAACGGCGAGGTGGCGAAGGGGATCGCGGCTGCCCTGGACGAGCTGGACTCCCGCAAGGACCTGTCCATCGGCGTCCTGACCGGCGCCGGCGGCACGTTCTGCTCCGGCATGGACCTCAAGGGCTTCCTCACGGGCGACAACCCGACCGTGGAGGGCCGCGGGTTCGCCGGCATCACCGAGCGTCCGGCGGCCAAGCCGCTGATCGCCGCGGTGGAGGGCTACGCGCTGGCCGGCGGCTGCGAGGTCGCGCTGTCCTGCGACATGATCGTGGCCTCCCGGGACGCCCAGTTCGGGCTGCCCGAGCCGAAGCGCGGCCTGGTCGCCGCGGGCGGCGGGCTGCTGCGGCTGCCGCAGCGCATCCCGTTCCACATCGCCATGGAGATCGCCCTGACCGGCGACAAGTACCCGGCGGAGCGGATGGCCGAGCTCGGGTTCGTCAACCGGCTCGCCGAGCCGGGCGGCGCGCTCGCCGCGGCCAAGGAGCTGGCCCTGAAGGTCGCGGAGAACGCCCCGCTGGCGCTCGCCGCGACCAAGAAGGTCATCGTCGAGTCCGCCGACTGGTCGTCCGCCGAGGCGTGGAAGAAGCAGCAGGACATCACGCTGCCCGTCTTCACCTCCAAGGACGCGCAGGAGGGCCCGGCGGCCTTCGCCGAGAAGCGCAAGCCCAACTGGAAGGGCGAGTGACCGCCCTAGCCTGACCGTCCACGCCTGACCGCCTTCCAGCGGCGATCCACGGGCGGTGATCGGGGGACGTTCTCCGGTCACCGCCCGCGGCATGTCCGGCGCCCGGAGCATGTCCGGCGCCCGGAGCCGAACCGGCTCCGGGCGTCCGCCGTTCCCGCGACCAGTGACGCGACCAGTGAGGCGCGTGAGGCGGTGCGGCCTGTTCTGGCCGACCGGAAAGTCGGTCTTACTTGGAAGTAAGCCTTCCCGTACTCTTTGGCGTGCGCTTGAACTGATCTTGGGAGCTCATATGGGACGGAACGCGGTGACCGCCGCGGCCCTGGCCATCGCCTGCGGCGCCGGCACGCTCGCCGTGGCCGCCGCGCCCGCCCAGGCCGCCGCCGGGTGGAGGAATGTCGGCGGCGCCGGGCTGGCCTACGACGGCAGCCTCGACCGCGTCGACTTCGGCGCGGCGAACGCCGGCTGGGCCGTCGGCGCCGCGGGCTCGTTCTTCAGCCCCCAGACGAAGATCGCGAAGTGGAACGGGTCGGCGTGGGTCGCGCAGGCGAGCCCGGTCGGGTTCACCCCGACGGACGTCGCCGTCGCGAGCGCGAGCAAGGCGTGGATCGTCGGCTACAACCTCGGCGGCGCCGTCGGCCTGTACTGGAACGGCGCCAAGTGGAGCAAGGTCGCCTACCCGCTGGTCGGCCTGCCGGGCCAGGTCGCCGCCGCGCCGGACGGCACCGCCTACTCCGTCGCGGGCGTCGACGCGACCGCGGGCGGGCTCAGCGCCGTCCTGCGCTGGACGGGCACCGCGTGGGCGGACGCGAAGGTCCCGCTGCCCGCCTCGTCGGCGATCACCGCCGTGGACGTGAAGTCGAAGAACGACGTCTGGCTGGCCGGGACGACGTCCGCCACCGGCACGTCCGTGACCGGCCTGGTGATGCACTACGACGGCAAGGCGTGGAAGCGGATCGCCGTGCCGGGCTCGCTCGGCGTCCCCGCCTACCAGGGTACCCTGTACAGGATCGTGGCGAACTCGCCGACGAACGTGTACGTGCTGCGCGTCCGGCAGAACGCCCAGATCACCAACGCGATCCTCCGCTACGACGGCACGTCCTGGAAGACGATCAACACGCCGCTGAACACGGCCGGCATCGGGCTGTCCGCGGACGGCAAGGGCGGCGTGGTCATGCTGCCGATCACGACCGGTAACAAGACCCAGTACATGCACTACAACGGCACGTCCTGGACGACCCTCAACGGGCCCGCCCGCACCGGCACCGTCCAGGCGTCCGACGCCGACGCCCGGCCCGGCACCACCGCGGTCGTCAGCGCCGGCACCGCGACGCAGACCGGCAAGAAGGTGCCCTTCATCGAGTACTACGGCTGACCCCGCCGCACCGCGGCGATCCGCCCGCTCAGCGCGGCGGGCGCCGCGGCCGATCGACGGACTTCGGCCGG